>CAZBLQ010000082.1:0-17171 GCA_964492635.1 uncultured Oleiharenicola sp. | reverse complement strand
ACGGGGAAAGCAGCATGGTGACGCTGGTCTTGATCTCGCGCCGCCGGGTTCGCCAAGAATCCCGGCCCTCGCGAAAGGAGACGGCTGTCGTTGGTTTCCGGACTAGTGGTAGCGGTACAACGTCACGCGTTGAATTCCTTTCTGACTGGGGCCGAAGAGCGCCGGGTGATCCGGATCTTCGATGAGGCGGGGCAGGATCACGCTGTTGTCTCCGGTGTCGTCACCCGCCAGCAGCCGACCGGGAGTCCATTGCCCTTTGACGAACACCCCTTCCTCCACGGTTGCCAGTCCGACATTGGAAGGCTCGGGGAAACTCGGCAGGAATCGGATGCTCACGCCCGTGCCCGCCATGAAGAACTCCTCGGGCCCCGTTTGAATGATGATGGCGGCGGCATTCGGAAAAGGAGGCTGCGGCGGGGGCGCAGGCGGCTGGACCCGCGGCATGATGTAGGAAGCCTCGAGCGTGTAGTCGCCCACCTTGAGGATCTGCGGCATGTCGTTGGCGCCGATCAGGACCGCCGACATGGTGCCGTCGCCCTGATGGGCCGAAATCAGGGGCGCCAGTTGCGCAATCACATCATAGGCGCTCACGAGATAGGGGTCGGGCTTGGCCGGTCGTTCGATACCCATGGGAGAAAGGCCGATCGCATCGTGCCGGCCAAAGGCGTAGAGCACCCGGGTCCCCAGATCATTCGGCGGAAACCCGCGGGTTTCGGGAATCAGCAGGGGGTTGCCCGAGCGGGTGTAGAGCTCGCACGACTTCGCAAAATCGGCATCGTAGATATCGGGCGACACGATGTCGATTTGGGGTGCGCCGGCCCGCCAGACGTCAAACACATCTGACATCGGGGCACCATTGGTGTCCTGCCCTTCTTTCGGGAAAGCCCACCCCCAGGAGTTCACGAACATCGGCAGCGGGTACTCGGCTTTCCCCATCTGGGCGATCCGGCCCACATAACTGGAGAAATGCCAGGCCATGAAGATCTCGTCGGCGGCGACGCCCGGCCCGAAGACTTCCTCCCACGTTCCGGACGTCCGGCCACCGGCCGCTTCCCAAACCGCCAGCAGCTCCGGGATCAACCTGGCCTTGTGGGTGGTGAGGTAGTTGATGAGAGCGGCGGGCACCGGCTCGCCATGGGCGGCGGTCGCCAACGCGGAACGGTCGCGGCCGAAGATCTCGTTCTGCACCTGGACCATGATCACCGTATGGGTCTGCCCATCCACCACCTTCACGTGCTTCATCAGCGCGGCAAAGGCCCGGGCATCGGCCTCCCGGTTCTCGGGACTGAAGGGGGTGAGCACTTCGATGCTCCGTCCGTCCTTGTTTTGGACGCGCGGAAAACGCTGGTCGTTTCGCTTCACCCAGGTCGGCGCGTAGGTGGAGTGTCCGTTCTTCCAGCTTCCGAACCACAGCAGCACCAGCCGCAGATTGTGGCGGCGCGCTCCCTGGATCACGCCGTCGAGGACGCTGAACTCGAACTGTCCTTCCACCGGTTCGACCTGCGCCCAGGAGACCGCGGCCAACACGCTGTTGAGCTTGGTGTCGGCAAGCTTGGGCCACCTTGAATCGAGGTACGCGAGGTTGGTGGCGGTGTTGTTGCCCAGTTCGCCGGCGAGCAGCAGGAAGGGCTTGCCGTCGACAATCAGTTGGGTGGCGGTGCCCTGGCGGCGGAGGTGCGGAATCTCCCCGAGAAGCTCGGCCCGGAGCGCAGCGGCGAGACCAAGGCCCAGCGTCACCGTGGCGACGAGACGGAATAGAAATGAAAACCGGGGGATTCGAAGGGGCCGGTACATGGAGGTGGTTTTCGGATCGAGGGACTGAGTGGCAGCGGGCTCGGCCAACAAGAGGGTGATTTCGGCTAGTAGGTGGCGACCGAGACGCGCAGGACCAGCGGCTCGGAATTGAAATCCAGTCCCCCGTCCGTCTGGTCGCCGTTCAGGATGCGCACGACTTTGAACACGCCGTTTTCATACGCGCCTTCCTCGACGCGGAGGAACTGGCGGTGCTTGCCCGGCTGCCGGGGCCGGAAATCGACGCGGGAGAAGAAACCGGCAACCAAAAACTGGTGGTCCGCGAGCTGCGCCACGAGCGCGCTGCCGATCGGGTGGGGATTGCCGGCCGGCCGGGCGTACCGCGCCCAGACGCCATACGAAACGACGGCCTCCCACTCGCCAAACGCCAGGGTCTCGGTGACCCGGCCCGGCTCTTCGGCGACCGCCTGCAATCGTCCCTCGAAATTCAGGCGGGCGATCTCCCGTGCCATCGGCTCGATCAAGCGGTAGTTCGCCGCCCACGGGGCCACGAACTTTCGGGTGCCGGTGAGCGCCCAAGGGTGGAGCAGTTCGTCGTTCGGCCGGGTGCCTTCCGGGACGACATGGTCTTTGGTGTAGTCCATGCCGAAGGGCGAAAAGCCGATGGCCTGCTCTCCGAGCGCAAAGAAGAAGAACCGGGGACTGCCGCCGGTCTCCGGGACAAAAAGAGCGTTGTCGTCGCGCCGGTAGACGCGCAGCGCCTGTTTGTACGCGGCCGTATCCGTGTTGTAGTTATCCGGTGAAACCATGTCGAGAGCCGGCGCCGCGGCCTTCCAGATCGGGATCACATTGTCGGTCGGTCCGCCATTGCCGTAGTTGCCGGCCGTCTCCGGCCCCATCACGTCGCGTTGGGCCGCGTTGGCGTAGAGCGGGAGCGGATAGACCGCCTTCCCGGCGGCCGCCACCTGCCCGACATACGAGGCGACGTGCCACGCATGAAAATACACTTCGCCGGCGGGCCCGAAAACCTCGGTCCAGCTGCCGCCGGCCGGTTTCTTCATCGCGGTGAGCACGGCCACCGGCACGGGGGCAGCGAAGAGCCGCTCCGCCGTCGGCGAGTAGTCGCGGGCGCATTCCCAAGTGCCGGGTTCGTTCTCGACCTGCACCATCACGACGGTGCGCTGCGGGTCCACGTCCTTCAGGTGGCTCATGAAAGCGGCAAAGGCGCGGCGGTCCGCTTCGAGTGCGGCCGTGGCGAACGGGGACGGCGAATCCACCGGCTCTCCGTTCTTGTCGACGAGATGAGGATACCGAGCGGGATCCAACTTCATCCACTCCGGCATGTAGTGTTGGTTGCCGTTCTTCCACGTCGCGAACCAGAGCAGGATCAGCCGCAGCCGGTGCTCGCGAGCCTGCGCAAGGAGCGTGTCGACCACGCTGAAGTCGAACTGGCCCGGCTGCGGCTCAATCTGATCCCAGTACACCGGAATCAGGACCGTATTCGCATGCATATCCTCCATGGCAGGCCACACCCTCGGAAGCACGCCGGGCCAGCCGCTCGAGTTGTTGACCTCGGCGGCCAACATGAGAAACGGGGCGCCGTCGACCAGCAGGGCGTGCCGGCCGTCTTGCTGGACGAGCCGGGGAACCGGCGCTTCTTGGGCCACTCCCTGAGGCAGGACGGTGGCCAGACCCAGCCCAAAAGCGAGAATGCGATAGGTAATCTTCATTTGGTTCGTTGTTCTCCCTGCGGCTACTTGGCCTGCGCCTCGACGGGCGCCGGACCGTTTTTGCTCGAGGTGACGGTGTTGATCCGTCCATTGGCGTCGAAGGTTAGCTCATCGATGCACACGGAGCGGCGGAAGGAATTCCCGTTCGAAAGCTCGCTGGTGTGATACAGAACATACCATTTGCCTTTGAACTGGACCACCGAACCGTGCTGCGTGACGGACGCGGCGTGTTCCATCACTTTACCAGCGTAGGTGAACGGCCCCATCGGCCGGTCGCCGATGGCATAGACCTGGGTGCATTCCGGGCCCCAACCGGTGGAATAGACGAAGTAGTATTTCCCGGCGCGCTTGAACACGAAAGGCGCTTCGCCGTACCCCGCAGGCAGGACGGGATCCTTGCCGGGAGCCGCTTGCGGAACGGGATGCCCCTGCGCATCGAGCAACGCAACGTGCTGAAGCGGGCCGGCCAGCTCGGTGAGCGAAGGCTTGAGTTTCACCACCATCGCCTGGCGGCAACCGAAATACAAATACGCGTGGCCGTCGTCGTCCAACAGCACGGCGGGATCGATCGGCTCCGCGCCGGCGTCCGGGAGCACGGCATTGTCCAGCAGCGCCTTCCCGATGGCGTCCTTGAACGGGCCTTCGGGCCGATCGCCGACGGCGACGCCGATCTTGGTGCGATCGACGGGCAGGAAGAGGTAGTACTTGCCGTTCGCCTGGACGCAGTCGGGCGCCCACGCCCAACGCGTGGCCCAGGCGAAGTCCTTCACCCGGAAGATCGAGCCGTGGTCTTGCCACGTCTTCAGGTCGGCGGTCGAAAGCAGGCGCCAGTCGACCATGTCCCAGTAGGTGGCGTCGGCCTCGTCGTGCGAGGTGTAGACGTAGAGCCGGTCACCGAAGACGCGGCCCGTCGGATCAGCCGTGAAAATATTCGTGACCAGCGGATTCGCGCCTGAGGCAACGAGCGCAGCGAGCAGACTGCCGAGGAGGAGGAGACGGGGGCAACTTCGAGGTTTCATGAGGGGGTAATTTAGTTTCACTGACCGGACCCAACTTTTCGAGCCACCCGGAGAGTGGGCTTGCCTCGAAAATGCGGGCATTAATTCAGGCGGCTTTGATGTCCTTTAGTTTTTGTTGGTTTTCGAACGCCACCGGGGTGAGATAACCAAGCGAACTGTGGCGCCTCGTTGGGTTATAAAACGTCTCGATATATTCGAAGACGGCAAGCTCAGCGTGTCGGCGGCTGGCGGGAATCGATTCATCCAGCGCGGTGTCGGTCTTCAGGGTGCTCCAGAACGATTCCATCGCCGCGTTGTCGTAGCAATTGCCGGCACGGCTCATACTGCACTCGATGCCGGCGGCGCTCAGGGTTTTGATATATATTCATCCACACATAAAAAGTGCCCGCCGGCCCAAGAGGCCGGGACCGCGCATGCTTCACCGCCGCCATTGGCGCGACAGTCGTGTGGGAACAACACCCCATATGATTTGAGCCGGCGGAGGCTCACTATCCCCCATAAATGATACCGCCATCCTTGGCACGCTTGTGCTTTGCTTCCGCCGCTGCTTGGGCCGGACGCGGAAGTTGAGAGTCGCCGCCATGATGTCCATTTAGCAGGCCCGCGCCAGTCAGCATCGAGATCAAGGGAGAGCCGGGATTGCTCAACCGGACAAACTCCCTTGGGCAGGTCAACAACCGGCAGTGCAATCGGAAAGTAAGAAAAACATGCAGACCCTTTCGTTACGCTGGCAAACGTGGCTGGCCCGGCAAACTCGTCCTCGCGCCAGCGAGCCGCCGCTGCGGGCCGAGTTGTTCGGCACCGAACAGCTCGCGCGCCACGCCCGAGCCCTGGCGACAAACCACCGGCTCGCCCCGAATCACCGCGCCAACCGCCTGCTGGCCCGATTGGACGAAAACGAGCAGAGCCTCCGGGCCTTCAATCGCGCGACCATCGCGGTGAACCCAAGCCGGCGCGTCACTCCCGCCGCCGAGTGGCTGCTGGACAATTTCTACCTGATCGAGGAGCAGATCCAAATGGCCAGGCGACATCTGCCCCGGGGTTACAGCCGGGAACTGCCCCGCCTCTTGAACAGCCCTTCCGCCGGACTGCCGCGCGTTTACGACATCGTGCTCGAATTGCTCGCGCACGTCGACGCCCAGGTCGACGGAGAGCCGCTCCGCGCCTTCATCGCGGCCTACCAGACAGTGGCCTCCTTGAAACTGGGCGAATTGTGGGCCGTCCCCATCATGCTGCGGCTGGGGCTGATCGAAAACCTCCAGCGCATCGCCACCCGGCTGACGCTCGCCCGGGCCGATCGCGACCTCGCCGGTTCATGGGGGGACCGGTTGCAGGAAATCGCGGAGCAACACCCGTCCCACCTCGTCGTCGTGGTGGCGGATATGGCGGAATCCGATCTGCCCCTCTCCAGTTCGTTTGTCGCGGAATTCTGCCAGCGTTTGTCCCGCCAAAGCCCGGTGCTGCATCTCGCACGCAGCTGGCTCGAACAACGGTTGGTCGAACAGGGGCTGTCCATCGCCCAGCTGGTTCACCTCGAGAGCCAGAATCAGGCGGCTGACCAGGTTTCGGTCAGCCATAGCATCGCCAGCCTTCGATTCCTGAGCGCAACAAACTGGAAGGACTTTGTGGAATCGCTGAGCCTGGTCGAGGCCACCTTGCGGGCCGACCCGGCCGGCGTCTATGGCGCGATGGATTTCGCCACCCGCGACCGCTATCGCCACACAGTCGAGTCCCTGGCCAGGCACGGGCGGCTCGCCGAGGCGGACGTCGCCTCGCGCGCCATCCGGCTGGCCGCGGATAGCGCCCGGGAAAAAGGAGGCAAAGACCGGACCGCGCATGTGGGCTATTACCTCATCGACAAGGGCGGCGACATTCTGGGGCGCCTGGCGACGGTGCGGTGGCCATGGCGAACGATCGTCGAACGGAGCATCCACCGGTTTCCGCTGACGTTCTATGCCGGCGGCCTCGGGGTGCTCACTTTGCTCGCCACCGCCGGGTATCTGCAGCAAGCGCTGACCCTCGGCGTGCCGGCCGGGAAGCTATTCGGCTTCACCCTGATCTACCTTCTGTGCGCCAGCCAGCTGGCGGTGGCGCTGATGAACTGGCTGGCCACTTTGCTGGTGATGCCCCGCCTGTTGCCGCGCTTGGATTACACCTCCGGCCTCCCGCCCGGTTGCCGCACGATGGTGGTCGTGCCCACCCTGCTCACGAATGCCGCCGGGATCGACCGCCTGGTTGAATCCATGGAGATTCATCATCTTTCCAATCGGGATGAGCATATTCATTTCGCCTTGTTGACTGATTTTCGCGACGCACCGGAGGAGACCCAGGCGGGCGACGAATCGCTTTTGCAGCGGGCGCGAACCGGAATCGAGATGTTGAACCGGAAGTATCCGGCCTGGAAGGAGGGCGGTTTTTTCCTCTTTCACCGCCCGCGCCGCTGGAATGCAGGAGAAGGCCGGTGGATGGGTTACGAACGCAAACGGGGAAAACTCGCGGAGTTCAACGCCTTGCTGCGGGGCGGCGCGCGCGATCGCTTTTCTGCCATCGTCGGCCAGACGGCCATCCTGCCGGAGATCCGGTATGTCATCACGCTTGACACCGACACCCAGCTGCCGCGTGACGCCGCCCGCCAACTGGTCGGCACGATGGTCCATCCGTTGAACCGGCCGGTGTTCGATGCCGCGCGCGGGGTTGTCACCGAAGGCTACAGCATCCTGCAGCCGCGCGTCGGCGTCAGTCTGCCGAGCGCCCGGCGCTCCTGGTTCGTCCGGCTCTTTGCCGGTGACGCGGGCATCGATCCCTATACGCGGGAGGTGTCCGACGTCTATCAGGATGTTTTCCGGGAAGGCTCCTTCATCGGCAAGGGGATCTACGACGTGGACGCCTTCGAACGCGCCATGCACGGACGCTTTCCGGAGAACACCGTGCTCAGCCACGACTTGCTGGAGTCGTGCCACGCCCGCTCCGCCCTCGTAAGCGACGTGGAATTCTACGAGGAATACCCCTCCCGTTACGACGTGGACGTGGACCGGCGCCATCGCTGGATCCGCGGCGACTGGCAGATCACGCAATGGCTGCTGCCGCGGGTGCCAGGGGCGGACGCCCGGCGCATCGCCAATCCGCTTTCCGTGCTGTCGCAGTGGAAACTGCTCGACAACCTGCGACGCAGTCTGGTCCCCGCGGCCCTGATGCTCCTGCTGCTGGGCACCTGGTTGTTCATGCCCGAACTCGGCAGCGTGGGATCGCTGCTGGTCCTGGCGGTCATCGCGCTGCCCGGGCTGTTGGCGACGCTGGTCAGCGGGCTGCGCAAGGTGGCAGATTTGCCTTGGCCGATGCATCTGCGCAGCGTGGCCGGATCGTGCGGCCGGCAGCTCGCCCAGATCCTTCTCACCCTCGCGTTTTTGCCCTACGACGCCCTCATCAGTCTCGATGCCATCGGCCGGACGCTGCTGCGCCTGCTGGTGACGCACAGGCGGCTCCTCGACTGGCACACATCGAGCGACTCCGAACGGACCGCGCGCGCCGGTCTCGCCGGCTTTTTTGCCACCATGTGGATCGCACCGGGGGTCGCGCTGGCCACCGGCCTCGCCCTCGTCGTCCGGCAACCGGACCAACTCGCTGTGGCTCTGCCGTTCCTAGGCCTCTGGTTCGCCGCACCGTGGATCGCCTGGTGGATCAGCCAGCCCATTGCCTCCGCCGCGCCGGAGTTGTCGACGGGGCAACGTGCATTTCTGCGCTCCACCGCCCGCCGGACGTGGCATTTTTTCGAAACTTTTGTCACCGCACAGGAGAACTGGCTGCCGCCGGATAATTTCCAGGAAATCCCTGCCCCGACAATTGCCTCACGCACGTCGCCCACGAACATGGGCCTGGCGCTGCTCGCCAATCTGGCCGCCGTGGATCTGGGCTACCTGCCCGTGGGCGGATTGATCCGCCGCACCCGCGACACCTTCGCGACGATGGAGCGGCTCAAGCGCTATCGCGGCCACTTCTACAATTGGTATGAGACCCGCACGCTGGAGCCGCTCCTGCCGCTTTACGTCTCGAGCGTGGACAGTGGCAATCTCGCGGGACATTTGCTCACGCTTGCGTCTGGGCTGCGGGAACAGGCCGATGAGAAAATCTTCACGCCGCAGATCTTTTCCGGTCTGGGTGACACGGTGGCAATCCTCCGGGAGTTCACCCGGGAAAACACGGCCCTCGGGAAACTCGCGGACGAACTGGCGCAGGCACCATCCACCCTGCGCGCCGCCGTCGCCTTGCTGGAGCGCGCGACCGGCGCAGCTACCCGCCTCGCGGGTTCGCTCGCGGGCGAAGCTCCGGAAGCCAGGCAATGGGCCGAAACCTTGCGGCGGAATTGCGAGGAACATCGGGCGGATCTGCTCTGGATCGCGCCTTGGCTGGTGCTGCCGGACCCCAGCCGGAGCGGAGAACTTGGCGCGCATCTCACGCGACTCGACCAGGCGCCAACCTTGCGGGCAATCGCAACGATTGCCCAATCACTGGTCCCCTTGATCGAGCAAGGCCCGGACGGGGCCGACCTCGCGCGCTGCCTAAGTGAGGCCGGCGCCCATGCCTGCGAACGCCTGGTCGCCTTGGAGGCTTTGGCGGGGCAAAGCGAAGGGCTGGCCGCGATGGACTTTGCCTTTCTCTTCAACCCCGCGCGTGATCTGTTTTGCACCGGATTCAACGTCACCGAGCACCGGAGCGAGACCGGCTTCTATGACCTGCTCGCCTCGGAGGCACGCCTGTGCAGCTACGTCGCCATCGCCCTGGGCCAGGTGCCGCAGGACCACTGGTTCACGATGGGCCGTCTTCTCGTCGCGGTGCACGGCGAGCCAATCCTCGTTTCGTGGAGTGGCTCGATGTTCGAATACCTGATGCCGCTGCTGGTCATGCCCAACTATGAGAACACGCTGCTGGATCACACCTGCCGGGCCGCGGTGCAGCAGCAGATCGAGTATGGAGAACTGCGCAACGTCCCGTGGGGGATTTCCGAGTCGGGTTTCAACCGGACCGACGTCCACCAGAACTACCAGTATCGCGCCTTCGGCGTGCCGGGCCTGGGGTTCAAGCGCGGCTTGGCCGAGGACCTGGTGATCACGCCCTACGCTTCCGCCCTGGCGCTGATGGTCGCGCCGGTGGCGGCGTGCCAGAACCTGCAACGACTGGCCGCCGAGGGGCGGGCCGGCACCTACGGCTTCTACGAGGCGGTGGATTACACGCCGGCGCGGTTGCGGCCGGATGAGACGAGCGCCACGGTCCGGTCCTTCATGGCGCACCATCAGGGGATGAGCCTCCTGGCGCTGGACAACCTGTTGCAGGACTTTCCCATGCAGCGACGCTTCCTGGCCTGTCCGATGCTGAAGGCAACGGACTTGCTGCTGCAGGAGCGCATGCCCAAGACGGCGGCGAGCGTGTTGTCCGAGGATTTGCACCTAGAGGAGTCGCGGACCCTGACCGGCGAAGGCGAGAACGTGATGCGGGTTTTCGCGAATCCCAGCCTGCCGGCTCCGGAGGTTCATCTCTTGTCCAACGGTCGCTATCATGTCGTCATCACCAGCACGGGCGGGGGCTACAGCCATTGGCACGACCTGGCGGTCACCCGCTGGCGCGAAGACGCCACGCAGGACCGCTGGGGCACGTTTGTCTACCTGCGCGACGTGGCGACGGGCGAGTTCTGGTCGACCGCTTATCAACCCACCTTGCGGGCGGCGAAAGGCGACGAGGCCATTTTCACCCAGGCGCGGGCGGAATTCCGGCAACGGCATGACGGTCTCGAAATCCACACCCAGATCAGCGTGTCCCCGGAGGACGACGTGGAATTGCGGCGCATCACGATCACCAATCGCTCCGCGGTGGCCCGCGCCATCGAAGTGACCAGTTACGCGGAAGTCGTGCTGGCGAAGCCGGACGCGGACGCCGCGCATCCCGCCTTCAGCAATCTTTTCGTGCAGACGGAATTCGCGCAGAAATCCTCGGCCGTGCTCTGCACCCGCCGGCCGCGGTCCCACGAGGAGAAGCAGCCGTGGTTGCTGCACCTCCTGGTGGGGCAAGGGGGCGACCAGGGCAAAATCTCCTGTGAAACCGATCGCGGCCGGTTTGTCGGGCGCGGTGGCACGCTGGCCAACCCGGCGGCAATGCAAAGCGCGGCGCCATTGACGAACACCGTCGGTTCCGTCCTCGATCCCATCGTGGCGTTGCGGCGCACGGTCTCCTTGCCACCCAATGAAATCGCCATCATCGACCTGGTGCTGGGCGTGGCGGAAAGTCGGGAAGCCGCGCTGGCGCAGGTGGACAAATATCAAAGCTCGCGCATGGCGGACCGCGCCTTCGACCTCGCCTGGACCCACAGCCAGGTGACCCTGCGCCAGCTCAACGCCACGGAGGGTGAGGCCCAGCTCTACTGTCGGCTGGCCAGCGCGTTGCTTTATGCCGACCCCGCGCGTCGGGCCAGCCCCGGCGTGCTCCGCAGCAACCGGCGCGGCCAGAGCGGCCTTTGGAGCTATGGAATTTCAGGCGATCTGCCGCTCGTCCTGCTTAGCATCAGCGATCCGACCAAGATCGAGATCGCCCGGCAATTGATCCTGGCCCACTCCTACTGGCGGCGGAAGGGGTTGGCGGTCGAACTGGTGATTTTGAATGAAGACGTATCGGTTTACCGCCAGTCGCTGCACGACCAGATCACCGGTCTGATTGCCTCGGGGATCGACGCACAGATACTGGACAAGCCGGGCGGCATCTTTGTCCGGCGCTTCGAACAAGTTCCACCCGAGGACCGGGTGCTGCTGCAATCCGTGGCCCGGATCGTCCTGGACGACGAAAAGGGAACCTTGGCGCAGCAACTCGAGCATCGCAGTGTGCTGGACCCGCTGATCCCGACGCTGACGCCTACGCGCTCCCCGTCGTCCGACCTCCTCGGCCCGCTTCCGGCGCGGGAGCTGATTTTCCGGAACGGCCTCGGCGGCTTCACCCGCGACGGCCACGAATATGTCATCACCCTGCATCCAGGGAAAATGACCCCGGCACCGTGGGTCAATGTGCTCGCCAACCGCACCTTCGGCACGGTCGTTTCGGAGAGCGGCAGCGCTTACACGTGGGGGGAGAACGCCCACGAATTCCGGCTGACCCCCTGGAACAATGATCCCGTCCAGGACCCCACGGGCGAAGCCCTCTACATCCGCGATGAGCACACCGGCAAGTTCTGGTCGCCGACGCCGTTGCCCGCGCGCGGCGCAACGCCCTATGTAATCCGCCATGGCTTTGGCTACACGGTGTTCGAGCACACGGAGAACGGGCTTGTCTCCGAGTTATGGGTCTATGTGGCGATGGACGCCCCCGTGAAGTTCACCGTCTTAAAACTGCGCAACGTCTCCGGGCGCCCGCGCCGCGTGTCGGTCACCGGTTACTGGGAATGGGTGCTCGGCGACCTCCGTGCGAAAAGCCTGCTGCATGTGCAAACCGAGGTGGATCTCAAGACGGGCGCGCTGCTGGCGCGTAACTATTTCAACACCGAGTTCCCCGGTCGCATCGCGTTCCTCGATGTCAACGATCCGGCGCGCACGCTCACCGGAGATCGCAAGGAGTTTCTCGGCCGGAACGGCAGCCTGGCGCAGCCGGCGGTGCTGAAGCGCGCGCGCCTTTCCGGCAACGTGGGAGCCGGGCTGGACCCGTGCGGCGCCCTGCAGGTCACCTTCGACCTGGCTGACGGGCAGGAGCGGGAAACGAGTTTTCGCCTCGGGGTCGGCCGCAGTCCGGCCGACGTGCAGGATTTGATCCAGCGTTACCGCCCGGCCGACGCCGGTCGCAGTGCGCTTGAGAGGGTCTGGGAATATTGGAATCGAACGCTTGGGGCGGTGAACGTGGACACGCCCGATCCCGCCGTCAATGTCATGGCCAACGGCTGGCTGCTTTATCAGACCCTGAGCTGCCGTCTCTGGGGCCGGACCGGATTTTATCAATCTGGCGGCGCCTATGGTTTCCGCGATCAGTTGCAGGATGTGATGGCGCTGGTGCATGCCGAGCCGGCGCTGACCCGCGAGCATCTCCTCCGTGCCGCCGCGCGCCAATTCCGCGAGGGCGATGTCCAGCACTGGTGGCATCCGCCGGCGGGCCGCGGGGTGCGAACGCATTTTTCCGACGACTTCCTGTGGCTGCCTTATGCGACCTGCCGTTACGTCTCGTGCGTCGCGGACACTGGCGTGCTCGACGAGAAGATATCCTTTCTGGCCGGCCGGCCGCTCAAACCGGAGGAGGAAGCATTCTATGATCTGCCGGATCGTTCCGAGGAGTCGGCGACGCTTTATCAACATTGCGTGCGCGCCATCGAGCATGGACTGAAATTCGGCGCACACGGCCTGCCGCTGATGGGGTGCGGCGACTGGAACGACGGCATGAACCGGGTGGGAAACGAGGGGCGCGGCGAAAGCGTCTGGCTGGCCTTCTTTCTCTACGACGTGCTCACCCAGTTTGCCGGACTCGCCCGGGGCCGGAACGACACCGTCTTCGCCGCTCGCTGCCTCGCCCAGGCGCGGCAGTTGCAAGAGAACATCGAGCAGCACGCGTGGGACGGCGCCTGGTATCGCCGCGCCTACTTCGACAACGGCGAACCGCTCGGTTCGCAGAGCAATCCCGTCTGCCAGATCGATTCCCTGCCGCAGAGCTGGGCGGTGCTCAGCGGGGCCGGCGATCCGACGCGCTCGCGGGAGGCGATGCACTCGGTCGACCAACGCCTGGTCCGGCGCGAAGCCCGGCTCATCCAATTGTTCGATCCGCCCTTCGACAAATCCCCGCTCAACCCCGGCTACATCAAAGGCTATATTCCCGGTGTGCGCGAGAACGGCGGCCAATACACCCACGGCGCGATTTGGGCGGCGATGGCCTTCGCGCTGATGGGAGAGACGGAACGCGCGTGGGAACTCTTCGCGCTGCTCAATCCCATCCATCACGGCGGGACACCCAAGCAAATCGCCACCTACAAGGTTGAGCCCTACGTCGTCGCGGCCGACGTCTATGCACTTCCGCCGCACACGGGCCGGGGCGGCTGGACCTGGTATACAGGCTCCGCCGGCTGGATGTATCGGTTGCTGATCGAAACCCTGCTGGGCGCGAACCTCGAGGGTGATCGGTTGCGGCTGGAGCCGAGAATGCCGGCAGCCTGGAACACCTACAAAATCCACTACCGCTACCGGCAGACGGTTTATCACATCACGATCACCCGGATCGCCGCCGGCTCTGGCCATGCGAACCGGCTCTTGCTGGATGGATTGGAGATAGCCGGAACGGCCTTTCCGCTCTGCGACGACAAGCAGGAGCATTTTGCCGAGTTGAGGGTCCGTTGAACGATGAAATTCCTCCCGTGCCCTGCATCCTGACGATCAACGGCGGCTCGTCGCGCATCCGATTCGCGATACTTGAGACCGGCGAGAATCCGCGACGGGTGCTTGCGGGGAAGATCGATCGCTTCGGAAAGCGCGGAACGGTTTTCATCGTCGAAAACTCCCACGAAAAGCCGCAGTCGCTCCGCACGGCCGCCGCCGCGCTGGGCGGGCTGGACGCACTGGTGTTCGCCGGCGGCATCGGCGAGAACGCTCCGGTCATCAATGTAAACGATGCTTGGCCGTCCCCATTCTAACGTAAGCTCCCGGCCGGTGACCTTACTTCCGGTAGGGGGTCCTCAGCTGGGATATTGCCGTTTTCCTGGGACAACCCACCGCAATTCTAGACCACATGTAAGTTTTTATGGCGGGCGGTGCCTAATGGGGTGTGAAAACAAACATTACATCCTCCCAACCCTACCGCTACCTTCCGTTCTCCCGGGTGTCCTTCCGCGTCATTGCGTGGGCCGTCCTTACCGGCTTGGCCATTGCCTTGCCGGTGATCTACCTCACCCACCTGTTGCCCCTGCCCCAGACCGATCCGCACGCCGCCACGATCCGGCTGGCCAACCTCCCGTCGTGGATGCTCGTGTTGCAGGCGGTCGTCATCTATCCATTCTTCGAAGAATGCATCTACCGTGGACTGATCCTCCAATTGTTGCGACGCTACCTGTCGCTCTGGCTGGCGGTCTCGGTCCCGACGATCTTCTTCGCAGTGACCCACCTCGGCTTCAGTGTGCAGAACGCCATCTTCGCCGGTGTCGTCGGCCTCTATTTCGCGTGGCTCGCGATCCGCAGCGGATCACTGCTCCCGTCGATCTTCTGCCACGCCGCGATCAATCTCTTCGTGGTGTTCGTCCTCCGGGCGATTTTCCCGGGCAGCGCCGACGCAACTGCCGCGGACCTGCACCAGCCGCTGGCCCTCGCGCTGCTCAGCGGCTCGCTCGTGGTCTTCGTCCTCGGCGCCCGGTATCTCACCCGGGAATTCTCGCAGCAACCTGCCACCCTCGCGGCCGCCTGACCGGACCATGACGGAGGCAACACCATCGGATCGCAACCGGAGGTCGGCGCACGAACAATGTTTCGCCGACATCCATCGCGACTACCTCGTGCTCATCGTGAAAACGACCAACTCGTTTGCGGTCGACCAAGCCGATCGCGACGACCTCTTCCAGGAAATCCTGATCGCCCTCTGGCAGGCGATCCCCCGCTTCAAGGCCCAAGCCAAGCTCTCCACCTACGTCTATCGTGTCGCCCTGAGCTGCGCCCTGAACTGGAAGCGCTCGCGCATCCGCTACCGGCAGAAAATTGACCAGTACACGCAAGTCCTGCCCGCCCTCACCACCGCGCCAAAAGAAGACCAGGAACGCCTCGCCTGGCTTTATGCGCGGATCCATGAACTGCCACCGGGCGACCGCACCTTGATCCTCCTTTCCCTCGACCGCCTCAACTACGCCAACATCGCGGAAATCACAGGCCTCTCGGAATCCAACATCGGCGTCCGCCTGCACCGCATCAAACAGCAGCTCACCGCCCAATCGGAGAAAATTAAAAATGAACTTTGAAGAACTCGAAACCCTGTGGGGCAGCCAACAACCGCAGGACACCCGCCACACCAACCTCGCCGCGCTGAAGCAGCGCCTCCAGCCGGAACTCAAACGTCGCAGCCGTTTTTTCGCCTATGAATTTTTCGTTCTTGGCTTTGCACTGGTGGTCACGCCGGTGCTGGCGGTCGTGAACTTCCGCTCCGCGCGGCCGGACAACGTCACGTTGTACTGGCTGCACTGGACCCTCGTTATCGCGGTCGTGCTGGGATTTCTCGTCGCCGCCGTCCGCCGACTGCGCCGCCACCGCGCGCTGACCCGGGCCGACACCGGCACCCTCGCCGCCGTCGCCGCGCAGTCGCTGGCCAACACCGAGGCGGAAATACGGGACAACCGCACGGCCCGCTGGGCGCTGGTGCTCTGGATCGGCCTTGCCGTGTTCTCCGTCTCCCTTAACCAACCTGTCGCCAAGGTCGGGTGGACGCCCTTGGCCGGTCGCGCTCTCGGGCTGCTGCTCGTCGGGTCGCTGATCAACTGGCTCCTAGCCCGGCATTGTCGGACCAGGTTGGAACCCGAGCGAGCCCGCCGGCAACAAGTGCTCGAGCAGTTGTCGTGACTCTTGCCGCAAGAAATCAGGCCACCTGCCCGTCAAACTGCCCGCCTGAATTCCCTACTGTCAACCAACGGCATCGGGAACAGCAGGCTCAACCACCACGCCCAAACGGCCATGAGTAATCCCTCGGCCGAGCATAATCTTTCGGGCTAGCGATCCACGGAGGGATCGCAAAGGTGACAACTCCGATGTAGCGCCTCTCGTAATGGTAACCATTCCCGCCGAGCGAAGTTGGCCATCGTCAGACCGCTCGTCCGATACATCCGGACGAAATCCGTTCGATGATCGGCTTGGCGGAGCTTCCGCCCGCGCCCATCGCCTTTCTCTCCCGTCTCGACTAGCGAGGCCTCCGCCCTGGTGCCCAACGGAGTGGCGCTAAGTGGCCTTCCGGCGCAGGACTTCGCCCATGGTCGCAGCGGAGAGGTTGATCCGTTCTTTCCGGGCGATCGCCTGGTATTTCTTCAACAGCCTGGGGTCGGCCAGCACCTGCCGGTGGAATTCACCCGCCTGGCGCATCAGCTTGCGCCGGGTCAGCTGGGCGGGTGAGGGCTTCACCTGGCTCATGTCGGGCTTGCGACTCAGCACGTGTCCGCGCTTGTCCTTCCGGTAGTGCTTGTAGACCCAGCCATCCATGGTGCCGGTCAGGCGGGTGAGGGCGGCATTGAGGCTGATCTTCAGCATGTGGCTTCTTGGATCCTACTTCTATCCTTGGGCTATCTTTGCGCTATCCTTGGGCTATCCTGGGGGTTCAATCAAGGTCGTTTCGGAATCCCGGGCTGATGGCAGAAAGGGACGATGCAAATCCATCCGCCTTCCGCTCTCAACTGCCCGGAAGTGTGGCGCAGCAGTCGGGCCCTGCCCTCTCCGCATCGAATCCGGCCGCGTCAAAAGAATCCGCCGAGGAACGCCGCCGCTTCATCCGAAAGGCCGACGATCTTGTTGGTAGCCTGACGATAGTATTTGAAATTGAGCTCGGTCTCGGGCCGGCCGTCGTTCCAGTCGGAAAAAGGCTTGAGCTCGCCCCGCCCCAGGCGCCGCTTCGCGAGCGCGGTGCGCCGGATGGTGATGCTCACGCGCGGCGTTTGCCGGGCGATCCCGCGTTTCCTCGGGATGGCTTCGGCCGAGGTGACGAC
>CAZBLQ010000081.1:0-17461 GCA_964492635.1 uncultured Oleiharenicola sp. | reverse complement strand
GTAGCCTGTGCTGCTGCCACATCAAACGCCCTCCTTCGCCAAGGCTTCAGAGGGCATGCTTCACCTTCGTTACACTCAGGCGAAGCATGGTGGACGCTACTGGACTCGAACCAGTGACCCCTAGTGTGTGATACTAGTGCTCTAACCAACTGAGCTAAGCGTCCGAAAGGAGGCAGACGGTTAACCGCCGCCCGGCGCGAATCAACCTTGTTTTATTTCCGGGTGCGGACGGCCCGTTTCCGCCCGGGGAAAAGCGTCCGGCAAATCCCACAGACCGTGCCATCGCAGCCGCGCGCCGTGCAGTGCTCCCGGCCGTAGTAAATCATCCGCAGGTGCAGCTCGTTCCAGCGCTCAGGCGGGAAAAGCTTCTTCAAGTCGCGCTCCGTCTGCACCACGTTGCGACCACCAGTCAGCTTCCAGCGCTGCGCCAGCCGGTGGATGTGCGTGTCGACCGGAAACGCCGGCACGCCAAACGCCTGGCTCATGACCACCGATGCCGTCTTGTGGCCGACGCCGGGCAGGGCCTCCAGCTCCGCAAAGGTCCGCGGCACCGCGCCGCCGTGTCGCTCGAGCAGCAGCCGGGACAGCCCCGCGATCGCCCGGGCTTTTTGCGGCGACAACCCGCATGGCCGGATGATCTCCTGGATTTTTTCCGCCGGCACGCTCGCCATGTCCGCCGGATTGTCCGCCAGCGTCCAAAGACGGGGTGTGACCAGATTGACGCGCTTGTCCGTGCATTGGGCCGACAACAGCACCGCCACCAGCAGCGTATAGGCATCCTTGTGGGACAGAGGGATCGGCGTCTCCGGATACAATTCCTCCAGGTGCCGGTCGATAAAGGCCGCGTGGGCTGCCTTGGTTGCGTAAGGATTCTTCATTGCGGGCTGCCTGTCATCCGAAACCTTGGCAAAGGATGATGGCAATCCAGTTGGATTGCTTGGATGATGTCGTTTCACTCGGTAGTCGCGCTGTTCCTCGCAATGACAAGGCGCAACAAGCAGATTGGGTTTTGCAGCCAAAACAAAGCTTAATTGCACCCGGCTCACTCCAAATCACAGTTGCGCCACCCTCCTCCTCGCCTACCGTCCGCGGCATGGCTTCCTCCCGCGACCAGCTCGCTCCCCTTGACACTTTTGAACGCCGCCACACGGGCTCCGCCGCCGCCGATGTCGCCGTGATGCTCCGGACCGTCGGCTTCGATTCGGTCGACGCCCTCACCAACGCGGCCGTGCCGGCCAAAATCCGCCTCCGGCATCCGCTGCGCCTGCCCGCCGCCGCTGGCGAGACGGCCGCGCTTGCCGAACTCCGCGCCATTGCCGCGAGGAACAAGGTTTTTCGCAGTTTCATCGGCCTGGGCTACTACGACACCGCCACTCCCGGTGTCATCCAGCGCAACATCCTCGAGAACCCCGGCTGGTACACTGCCTACACTCCCTACCAGGCCGAGATTTCCCAGGGCCGGCTCGAAGCGCTGCTGAACTTCCAGACGCTGGTCACGGATCTGACCGGATTGGGGATCGCCAATGCCTCGATGCTCGACGAAGGCACCGCCGCCGCCGAAGCCATGATGCTCGCCCACCGCGTCAAGCTCGGCGAAAGCCATGATGCCTCTGTGTTTTTCGTCTCGGACAAATGCCATCCGCAGACGATCGACATTGTCCGCACCCGCGCCAAGCCGCTCAACGTCGAAGTCGTCACCGGGGACCACCGCACCCATGATTTCACCGGCAAGGTTTTCGGCGTGCTGGTGCAATATCCCGACACTACCGGCAGCATCCACGATTTCGCCGCTTTTTTTGAAAAAGCCCACGCTGCCGGGGCGCTTTGCGTCGTCGCGACCGACCTGCTGGCGCTCACCTTGCTGCGCGCGCCGGGCGAGTTCGGCGCGGATGTCGCCGTCGGCTCGGCCCAGCGCTTCGGCGTGCCGATGGGCTTTGGCGGCCCGCACGCGGGGTTTCTCGCCACGAAGGACGAATTCAAACGCCAGATGCCCGGCCGGCTGGTCGGCGTGTCGAAGGACGTGCATGGGAACCCGGCGCTGCGCCTTGCCCTCGGCACCCGCGAGCAACACATCCGCCGGGACAAGGCCACGTCAAACATCTGCACCGCGCAGGTGCTTCTCGCCGTCATGGCCTCGATGTACGCCGTCTATCACGGCCCGGAAGGTTTGAAGAAAATCGCGCAGCGCACCCGTCTGCTCACTGGCTTGCTCGCCGACGGCTTCAAACAGCTCGGCCTGAAAGTGAATGCCGAGCCGGTGTTCGACACGCTCACTGTTTCCGGCCTCGATGCCGCCAAAATTCACGCCGCGGCCGCCGCCGCGAAAATCAATCTCCGTCCGGTTGACGCCTCCACCGTCGGTGTCTCGCTCGACGAGACGACCACGGTCGAGGAGGTGCAAACCTTGCTCGGTTTGTTTGGGTCTTCAACCGGTAGGGCGGGACCGCTGGGCCCGCCGTCAGACGCGGACGGCCCGGCGGTCCGTTCCTACCCGGATCAATTCGCCCGCACATCGCCCTTCCTCACCGCCTCGGTCTTCAACAAATACCACACCGAGCACGAGATGCTGCGCTACATCCGCCGGCTTGAGGCGAAGGATCTGTCGCTCTGCCACTCGATGATTTCGCTCGGCTCGTGCACGATGAAGCTGAACGCCACCAGCGAGATGTTCCCGGTCACCTGGCCGGAGTTCGGCCGGCTGCATCCCTTCGCCCCCGCCGACCAGACCAAGGGGTACGCGAAACTTTTTGCGCAACTGGAGAAGTGGCTCGGCGAAATCACCGGCTTCGCCGCCGTGTCGCTCCAGCCCAACGCCGGCTCGCAGGGCGAATATGCCGGGCTGCTGGTCATCCGCGCCTACCACGAGTCGCGCGGCGAGGGCCACCGCAACATCTGCCTGATTCCCACCTCTGCCCATGGCACCAACCCCGCCAGCGCCGCGATGTGCAACTTCAAGGTCGTGCCCGTGGCCTGCGATGCCAGCGGCAACATCGACGTCGCCGACCTCAAGGCCAAGGCGCAGGAGCACGCCGCGAATCTCGCGGCGCTGATGGTCACCTACCCGTCCACCCATGGCGTGTTCGAGACCTCGATCAGGGACATCTGCAAAATCATCCACACCCATGGCGGCCAGGTTTATATGGACGGCGCCAACATGAATGCGCAGGTGGGCCTCACCTCGCCCGGCTTCATCGGCGCCGATGTCTGTCATCTCAATCTCCACAAAACTTTTTGCATCCCGCACGGCGGCGGCGGCCCGGGCATGGGCCCGATCGGTGTCGCGAAACATCTCGTTTCCTTCCTGCCCGGCCATGTCGTCGTGCCGCTTTCTGATTCCCGGTTTGGCCGCGTCGGTGCCGTTTCCTCGGCCCCGTGGGGCAGCGCGAGCATACTGGTCATCTCGTGGATGTTCATCCGCATGATGGGCCCGGACGGTCTCACCCGCGCCACGCAGTTTGCCATCCTCAACGCCAACTACATTGCCAGGCGCCTCCAAAATCACTTCCCCGTCCTCTATCAGGGCGGCGGTGGACTCGTCGCGCACGAGTGCATTCTCGAATTCCGTCCATGGAAAAAACACGGGCTGGAGGTCGAGGACGTGGCAAAACGGCTGATGGATTATGGCTACCATGCGCCGACGATGTCCTTCCCGGTGCCCGGCACCTTCATGATCGAGCCAACCGAGAGTGAAACCAAGACCGAGCTCGACCGTTTTTGCGATGCGTTGATCTCCATCCACGGTGAGATGGCGGCCGTCGCCAGCGGCGAGAGTGACAAGCTCAACAATCCGCTCAAGCACGCGCCGCACACCGCCGCGGCCGTGTGCGCCACGGACTGGAACCATCCCTACTCGCGCGAGACCGCAGCGTTGCCCGACAAATGGACGCAGGCCTCGAAGTTCTGGCCCGCCACCGGCCGCGTGGATAATGTCTACGGCGACCGCAATTTGGTTTGCTCGTGCCTCGGGATGGAAGCGTTTGTCGAGCCCGTAAAGACGTAGTCGGCCGTCCGGTCCAAAGCCTGCGGACAGGTTCCGCCAGCCTGGCGGGACCTTATTATTCCGCGAGCAAACGGGTCAGCCGCCGCTTCAGGTGCAGCCACCGGAGCATTGCGGTCAGCGTGGCATCCTCGATTTGCGTCTCCAACCGCGTGATAAGCGACCGTCGCGCGTGTTTGAGCGCTGGGGGCACGCGCAACTGCCGCAGGCGGCGGACGAGCAGCACAAGGTCTCCCCTCTGACCGAGCCGGCGGGCAAACTGCACGAGCAGTGGATGAGCGGTTCCCGCCCCTTCCGGCCACCGTGCGGCGGCGAAGCCGGTTTGATCACGCAGGACAATCACCGCCTTGCGCCATTCGTGCACCGCTTCAGGCGTCAGGCTGGTCGCCGCCTCGTAATACTTGCGGGCGGCCCGGTCGAGGCTCCGCGTGACCAGGTGCCGCAGCTGGGCGGGCGGGATGACCGGCGCCGGAGCGAGCCCGATTTCCCGTGACTCGCGGAGCAGCGCCGGCCTGATTTGCGCCAAATCCGGTGACCCCGCGCGGTTTCCTCTCGTTGCCAGCAACCCCACGACGTCGCGCTCCCCGCCGCGCAGCCGCCGGGATAATTCATGCGCCAGCGCCTTGGTCACCGCGGTCTCGCGGGCCGCCGACATCATGCCCGCGAGCTCAGCCAGACGGTAACGCGGCATGATCGCCCAAGCCGTCCCGGTTTTTTCGAGCAGTCGCAGGGCGGAGCGCGCCCGTTTCAGGGCGACGCGTGCCTGGTGCATCGACTTGGTCGGAGCCGCCACCATGTCCGTCAATCGCTCAGCCGCCTCCTGCGTCAGCCCGGCACAAAGCCCGACAAGCCCGGGACCAATCGGGCGGTTTCGTGGCAAACGCGGTTTCATACGGCAAAGGGCAATCCAACCCCCTCCCGGGAACGGAGTCAACGCAGCGCCGAACTGCCGGATTGCCTTGCAGAGCCCGGGGCGATTTTTTTGTCGGGTGAAACTTATCCGCCATCTCACTTCGGCCGGTCCGGCCTACGCCGCATTGCAGGCGGATGGTTCGGTGCGCGCCATCGAAGGCGACATCCTCGGCGACTGGCATGCCACCGGCAAAACCGTGCAGCCCGGCAAAGTGCTCGCGCCGTTGCAACCCGCCAACATTCTCTGCATCGGTCTCAACTACGCCAAACACGCCGCCGAGGGCGGCAAGCCGCCGCCAGAGCGTCCGGTGCTCTTCATCAAAAACACCGGGGCGGTGCAAAATCCCGGCGATCCCATCGAGCTGCCCGTGCGGCAGCCGAGCACGATGGTGGATTATGAATGTGAGCTGGCCGTCGTCATCGGCCGGCGTTGCAAGAATGCCAGCAAGGCCGACGCCCTCAGTTACGTGCTCGGCTACACCTGCGCCAATGATGTGTCGGCCCGCGACTGGCAGCGCTCGCTCGGCGGCGGCCAGTGGTGCCACGCGAAGAGTTTCGACACGTTCTGTCCGCTCGGCCCTGTGCTCGTGACGCGGGACGAGATTCCCGACCCCAACAATCTGCAGATCAAGACCGTGCTGAACGGCCAGGTCATGCAGGACTGCAACACCAGCGACATGGTGTTCGATGTGCCGACGCTCATCGAGTTTCTCAGCGCCAGCAAAACCCTCCTGCCCGGCACGGTCATCCTCACCGGCACGCCTCACGGCGTGGGGTTTGCGCGCAAACCGCCCGTTTGGCTCAAGGCCGGCGATATGGTCAGCATCGAAATAGAAAAGATCGGCATGCTTACCAACCCGGTGGTGAACGAGCCGGCCTGAATTCTTGTGGGAGCGACCTTGGTCGCGACTGTCGTGTACAAGCACGCTCCCACAGTGTCTTCACTCGGCAGCGCAACCCACAACCCGCGGGACTGACCTGTCATCCGTAGCCTTGGCGAAGGATGATAGTCCCGCCTCCGGCCAAACCGAAGCAAGCTTCGGGATCGCGAATGAATAATCAGCCGCCCTACCCCGGCTTCGGCGTGAGCAACTTTTCCCGGGCCACCAGGTAAAGAAAAAGGCAGAGGGCCGCGAACGGAACCAAAGTCAGCAGGTCGGAGTTCGGACCATCGAAGAACGGATTGCGCGCGGTCGACCAGGCGGTGATCGCCGCATCGGTCTGATCGAAGAACATCTGCATGACGGCGATGATGATGCCGGCAATGGCGCCGCCGGCAATATAGCCGGACGACAGCAACACCCCCGGGCTTTTGTCGCTTTCCGCGTTGAACTCCTCCTGCGTCAGTTTCGCGTGCGCCGGTTGCTGGCGGAGCTTGCGGTCCACCAGCCATCGGATCATGCCGCCAATAAAAATGGGCGACGAGGATGACAGCGGCAGATAGACACCGACCGCAAACGCCAGTGCCGGCACGAAGGACATCTGCAGCATGATCGCGATCATCACCCCCAACAGGACCAAAGCCCACGGGAGCTTGCGATCGAGAATGCCCTTGATGATGTAGGACATCAGGGTCGCCTTGGGCGCATCGAATTTCGCCACATGCGTGCCGTCCGGCCGCGTGCCATGAGTGCCGTTGATGCCGGGATCAACCAACCAGACCGCCGTGCCGTCTCCGCGGACCAGATAGCGCCCGGGCGGACCACCCTGATCGTCAGTTTTCTGCCAGACGTGATAGGCGTTCGCATCCCCGCGCGCCTGGGGCCCGACGAGTTTCTCCTCCTTGGTGAGCAGGCCGACATCGGTGTGGAGGCCGGCGGGGGCAACCTCGGCGACGGGTACATAGACCGTCTTGGCGTCGTTCAACACGAGGAGAATGGGGCCGAGGATGATCGCCGAGCCGAGCGCCCCGAGGAGAATGGCGTATTGCTGGAGCTTGGGTGTGGCGCCGAGCAGGTAGCCGGTCTTGAGATCCTGCGAAGTCGTGCCCCCGTTCGACGCGGCGATGCAGACGATGGCCCCGACCGACAACGCGGTGACGTAGTGCGACCCACCGGTCCAGCCGACCAGGAGAAAGATAAGGCAGGTGAACAACAAGGTCGCGACAGTCATGCCCGAGATGGGGTTGGACGAGGAACCGATCTCACCCGTGAGCCGCGACGACACCGTCACAAAAAGGAAGCCGAACGCGATGATGAGCAGGGCGCCGAGGAAATTCATGTGCAGGGACGGAGCGAGCATGATGCCGGCGACCAGCACAACGATGCCGATGCCGACGAATTTCAGCGAAAGATCGCGGTCGGTGCGGACCACCTGCCGCCTCGCGCCGGCCAAAGGGTTGCCGCCCAACTTGAGATCGTGCAGGCCGCCCATGAGTCCGTGCCAGATGGTAGGCAGGGCCTGGATGAGGCTGATGATGCCGCCGCCGGCAACCGCCCCGGCGCCGATGTAAAGCACGTAGGCCTCGCGGATCTCCGCCGGTCCCATCTGGGAAATCGGCATCAGACCGGGCGCCAGCGGGCCGGTCAGGCCTTCGCCGAAGAATTTGATCAACGGGATGAGCACCAGGTAGGACAGCACGCCACCGCCCGCCATGAGTCCGCCGATATAGGGACCGATGATGTAACCCACGCCAAGCAGCGGTGGCGAAACCTCGACACTGACCGAACCGGCATTGAAGGGAGGGCCGAAGATTTTTTCGGCAATATCCTTCCAGCCCTTCAGGGCCAGGTTGCACGTCGTGTAGAGCAGTCCGATCCCGAAGCCGACAAAAATGGCGATCGCTCCGGGTGATTTGCCCAAGCCAGCCGCCTCGGCGGCCTGCATCTCAGCCCGGGCCGAGGGCGAAGCCGCCGCCCGGTCCTCCGCATTGGCCCCGGTCTTGAGCACAGCGGCGCAAGCCGTGCCCTCGGGATATTTGAGCACGCCATGCTCCTTCACGATGAGTGCCCGCCGCAGGGGGATCATCATCAGGATCCCCAGCAGGCCACCCATGATGGCAACGAGCATGACGTTCACCAGTTCAAGATCGAATCCGAGGATGAGGATGGCCGGCATCGTCACCCCGATGCCGAAGGCGATGGATTCACCGGCCGAGCCGGCCGTCTGGGTGATGTTGTGCTCCAGAATCGTCGCGTCCCGCAATCCCACCTTGGAGAGCAGGCGAAAGAGCGCCAGCGAGATGACCGCCACGGGGATGGAGGCGCTGACCGTGATGCCGACCTTGAGCACGAGATAGAGCGACGAAGCGCCGAACATTATACCGAGGATGGCGCCGGTCAGCACGGCGCGCCACGTGAACTCAAGAAGACGGCCCTCCGCAGGAATAAACGGCTCGAATTTCGTGGGAGATTCCGGGGGCATTTTGCGGTTAAAACTCCGCGAGCGTGCCGGTGGCCCGAAAACAGGCAATGCCGGATTCTTAACGGGACAGGCCCCGACTCAGCCGCGCTTGCCTGGAGTCTTGCGCGCCGCCAGCAGGCGCTTGATGAGCCAGTACAGCATTTCCAGCCGCGGGACGGGCACACCCACGGTCTTGGCGCGCCGCACCGGCTCGCCCCAGATTTCCTCAATTTCAATGGCCCGCCCCTCGCGGAAATCGATCAGGCTCGACGGACTGTAACGGCCCAGCTTGGCCGTGCGATCAAACTGCAGGTCCATGAACGGCCGTGGAATCGTGTGCCCGAACTTGGCGGCGGCGTCGAGCACCTCCTCCATCAGCCGCCGCGCCAGCATGCGCAAGCCCTCGTCGGCAAGGATGACATCGGTCGTGATACCACCGGCGGCAATGGCGAGGCCGTTAAACGGCACATTCCAGACGAGTTTTTTCCAGCGCATTTCCTCAAGATTGTCCTGTGCCTCGCATTTCACGCCAGCCTGCCCGAAAATCCTGGCCACGTCGCGAGTGCGGGTCTGGGCCGGCCGGCCAAACTCGCCGATCAGGATCAGGCCCGGAAACGAGCACTCGATGACCCCCGGCGCCGTGCGCATGCTGCCGATAAAGCAGATGGCCCCCAATACATGCTCGCCCCCGACAACCTCGGCCACGGGTTCTTCGACCCCGAGGCCGTTTTGCAAGGTGAGCACCAGCGTGTTCGGCTTCATCAGCGGCGGCAGCAACTTGCCGAGCATGCCGTTCGAGGTGGCTTTGAGCGCGACAATCACCAGATCGCACGGACCGATCTCGTTCACGGTGGCATAGGCCTGGACCTTCTTGAGATGGATCCGCTCCGTCGGAGTCTTGACCCGAATCCCCCGCGCCATGATGGCGGCGCGACCGCTGCGCACGAGAAAGTGCACGTCGTTGCCCGCCTTGGCGAGTCGCACGCCATAGTAACAGCCCAAGGCGCCGGAACCAACGATTGCAATGCGTGGTTTTTCTGGAAACGGGGTGTTCACAACACTCCAGTCGTCACAAAGATAGCTGAAAAATACAACCCCGCAGTCAGCGCCAAAGCCTGCCGCCGCTCGTCTTTCTTCACAGACGCCTTTCACCTGCCCGTAACCTCGTCGCCACCCCGGAACATTCTCTCCGCCGGTGCGACCAGCCGCCCAGGCTCCAGCGAGAACATTTCCCCAGGGATTCTTCCGTGAGCGCTCGAAAAATCCCTCTGTCTCGTCTTTTCGCTCGATTTACTTACTTCCCCGCAAGCCTTTAGCAGTATGCGTCCTGGCATGAATCGTTCTTATACTGAAATTTTCCAGGATTAGAATCCAACGAAACAGCATTTTTCAAACACGCTTCTCCATGGTGTCCACCGACTGTTCACAGCCCCTCGTCTGTCACGTTACAGAGTGACAATCGAGCTGGACTGACAAGTTATTCACAGCCCGCCGAATCCTCACAACGGCATGTTATCCGTCAAGCGCACTTCATCGACCCAGTAGGAGATCGCCAGCAGGCACTGGCCGGGTGTTATCTCGCGCAATTGCTCCATGGTGTGCCGGTCGACCACCGAAATATAGATGACGCGCAGCCGCCGTTTCGCCGCGATGAGATGCGTGACCTCGGCCACCAGCCGGTCGGCGCTTTTTACGCCGGAGTCCACCATTTCCTTCGCCCGGCGCAGCGCGCCAAACACCGCCAGCGCCTCGTCCCGCTGTGTCGGGGTGAGATAATTGTTGCGCGCACTCACAGTCAGGCCGTCGGCGTCGCGCACCACCGGACCGGTCAGAATTTCAACCGGCAGCAGCAGGTCCGCCGCGGCCTTGCGGACCACGGCCACCTGCTGGGCATCCTTCTCCCCCATCACCAGCAGATCCGGCCGCACAATGTTAAAAAGCTTCAGCCAGCAGGTCAGCACCCCGCGAAAAAGGGTCGGCCGCACCACCCCACACAACGGCTTGCTGACCGCGTCTTCCTGCACCTGGGTGGAAAATCCGCGCGGAAACATTTCCTCGGCTGCCGGGGTGAAGAGCGCGTCCGCTCCCTCCCGCTCGCAAAGTGACATGTCCGCGACGGGGGTGCGCGGATAACGGGCCAGATCCTCACTGGGACCAAACTGCAACGGATTGACGAAAACCGACACAATCACAGCTGCACCTTTTTCCTTGGCCAATCTGATCAGGCTGGCATGGCCGGCGTGCAGCGCCCCCAAGGTCGGCACCAAGGCCAGGCGACGGCCCTCCCGGCGCAGCGCATCAGCGGTTTCCCGCATGGCGCTAATTTTGTCGATTTTTTGCATGACCCTGATCGGGCTTGAACTATCCAGAACCCGTTAGCTTTATCAAGCCTTAGCACTTACCAGTGGCGGTATGTTTTGTCCTTGCGAAGAGTCCGGCCTGGTCGGATGACGAAGCAATCCAGCTGGATCGCCTGTGCATAGTCCCTCTCCTTCTCACTTTCAGTCTCCTTCTCTGTGATCCGCATCAACGAAAATTACACCAAGCTCAAGGCTTCCTACCTTTTTGCCGACATCGCCCGTCGCGTGAACGCCTTTGCGCAGGCCCACCCCGACAAGCCGCTGATCCGCCTCGGTATTGGCGACGTCACCGAACCGCTCCCGCCGGTCTGCATCAAGGCGCTGCATGCAGCCACCGACGAGATGGCCGACCGTGCCACGTTCAAGGGTTACGGACCCGAGCAGGGCTATGCGTTCCTTCGAGAAGCCATCGCCCAGCACGACTACGCCGCGCGTGGCTGCGCCATCACGGCCGACGAAATATTCGTTTCCGACGGCGCCAAGTGCGACTGCGGCAACATCCAGGAAATTTTCGCCACCGACGGCCTCCGTCTCGCCATTCCCGATCCCGTCTATCCGGTTTACGTTGATACCAATGTGATGGCGGGCCGCACCGGCGCCAACGTCAACGGCCGGTACGAAGGCATCACCTACCTCGACTGCACACCCGCCAACGGTTACGTGCCCGCCGTGCCCGCCTCGCCGGCCGACCTCATTTACCTTTGCTTCCCCAACAATCCCACCGGTGCCGTGGCCACCCGGGCCCAGCTCGCTGCATGGGTCGCCTACGCCCGGGCGAACAAGGCCCTCATCCTGTTTGATTCGGCCTACGAAGCTTACATTCGCGATCCGGCGATCCCGCATTCCATCTACGAAATCGAGGGCGCGCGCGAGGTGGCGATCGAGTTCCGCAGTTTCTCCAAGCTCGCCGGCTTCACCGGCCTGCGCTGCGCCTACACCGTCGTGCCCAAGGCGCTCAAGGCGTGGGACCATGCCGGCGGCGAACACTCGTTGCATGCCCTCTGGAACCGCCGCCACACGACCAAGTTCAACGGCGTTGCCTACCCGGTACAGAAGGCCGCCGCCGCCGTCTATACCGAAGCCGGCAAAAAGCAGACGGGCGACCTCATCAACTTCTACCTTGGCAACGCCAAGCTCATCCGCGAAGCGGTGACGAAGCTCGGTCTCAGTTGCATCGGCGGCGACAACGCGCCCTACATCTGGGTCAACACCGGCCGGGACTCCTGGGAATTTTTCGACCTGTTCTTGAACAAGGCGCAGGTGGTCTGCACGCCCGGCGCCGGCTTTGGCAAGTGCGGCGAGGGCCATGTGCGCATCAGCGCCTTCAACTCCCGCGAGAATGTCATCACCGCGCTGACCCGCATCGCGGCGGCCTTGAAGTAGCTCACTTCTTTTCCGGCAGGGCCGCGGCGATGGCGTCGCCGAGCTCGCTGACGGCATCGCGCAACTGGCCGACCAGCGCCCCGTAGTCCTTGCCATCCCAAGTCCGCGGCGTCGCCGTGAACACGCCCCGTTGCGGCGCGGCCTTGTCGCCGTTTGCCGGCACGATCGCATAGGTGGCCGCCAGCTGAACACTGTTGCCCTCCGAGCGGACCAGTTCGCAACGCGAGACCTGCACCGTGACCGTCGCACCTCCGGCCACCGAGCCCAGCCGGTTGCGGAGCATTTGGGTGATCGCGGCATCCAGCGGTTCGGCCCAGTGCACATCCTCAAGGTAAACCAGTTCATTCTCGGCCACCCGGACCGCCATCGCCCGACCATGCAAATGACCGGCCACCTGCACCGGCCTCACCTGGGTCGCATCGGCCACCGGCACAGCAGCGGCCGGGCCACTGAGCGTGAAGTGCCGGACCGTGTCGGCCTGCGGTTGGGGCAGCAGGTTGCAGGCGGAAAGCATCAGGCACCCTACTACGCTCCACAAAGCGGAGCTACGAAGGGCTCGTCCTGCGGCTCCGCCGCAGGCGAGGAGGTTGGAATGACGTGAAAATGATTTCATGGCGTGCCCGGTTTTTTCTTGCCGACGAGGAGGGAACTCGGATTGCGATCCAGGGTGTCGGCGAGCCGTTCGAGCGCCGCCGCCGCATCGGCGACCTGCTCCAAAGCCTGGGTGACGTCGTCCCCGACCCGGCCCTGCTCCAACACAAAGCGCCGGGTGGTCGCGGCAGCCGAATCGAGCGACTTCAACGCCACTTGCGCCTCGGTGAGCGTCTTCTTCAACTCGTCGCTGACCGGCCCGACGTTGCCATCAAGCTTGGCCAGGACGGTGCGGGTGTCGTCAATGGCCGCGTTGAGATTCGCGAAGGTTTTCTTCGCGTCGGGCGAACTGACAAAAGCCTCCACGGCATCGGCCGCGTGGCCGATTCGCGCGGAGAGCGCCTTCACGTCGAAATCGGCGACCTTCTGGTTCGTGGTGGCGAGCAGGGTCTTCAGCTGCTTAGAAAGATCGGCAAAGTCCACCTTCTTGATGTTGGCCACGATTTCGACGATGCTCTGCTGCACCTCGGAAATGGGCGAGGTGATGGCCGGCACGACGGGATACTGCTCGGCCATGAATCGCGGATTGGGCGGATAGACGCGAGGGTCGTCGAATTTGAGCTCGACGAACAGAAGGCCGGTGATGCCGGTGAGGCTCAGGCGCGCGCGCAACCCGCGATCGATCAGGTTCTGCAACTCCGCCGGATTGGTCAGGTCGATCTGCTTGCCGGCGTTGTCGGTGAGGATGTTGCGATCCACCTCGCAAATGACCTGCACGAGCGACTCTTTCCGGGCCTGGTCGAAGCGGACGTTGATGACGGCCACGCGCCCCACGCGCACCCCGTTGAGCTTGACGGAGGCGCCCGGGTCGAGACCGCTCACGGATTCGTCGAAATAAACCAGGAACCGCGTGGGTTTGGAAAAAACGTTGGTCCCGCCGAAGGACAGGAACGCGATCACGCCCAGCAGCAGCGCGCCCAGCACAAACATCCCGACCGTGGCGGAGCTCAGTTTCGTTTTCACGTGGTGGACTCCTGTTGTTGCTGAACCGGCCCCCCGCGTCTATTCAAAAACTCCAGCACCCGTTCATCCCCGCTCTTGTCCCGCAGCGCCTTGGGGTCGCCCTCGGCGATGATGCCCTTGACGTCGCGGTCGAGCATCACCACGCGGTCGGCGATGTCGAAGATGCTGGCCAGCTCATGGGAAATGATGACGATCGTCGTGCCCAGGGTGTCGCGAATCTGCTGGATCAGTCTGTCGAGATTCAGCGAGGTGATCGGGTCGAGGCCGGCTGACGGCTCGTCGAAGAACACGATGGCCGGGTCCAGGGCCAGGGCCCGGGCGAGGCCGGCGCGCCGTTTCATGCCGCCGCTCAACTCCGACGGGAAATATTCCTCGTAGCCGGCCAGGCCGACCTGCGCGAGCTTGAGGGCCACGATGTTGGCGCGCTCCCGGCGGCTGAGCTTGGTGTAAAGCTCGAGCGGCAGCCCCACGTTCTCCCCCACCGTCATCGAACTCCACAGCGCGCCGTTCTGGTAAAGCACGCCGAAGGTGCGGAGCAGATCCTGACGCCCGGCGGTATCCGCGTGGGTGAAATCCCGCCCGAAATATTTCACACTGCCCTGCACGGGCTGCCGCAGGCCGATCAGGTGGCGGAGCAGCGTGCTCTTGCCGCAGCCGTTGCCGCCAATGACGAAAAAAAGCTCCCCGGGCTTCACGGCGAACGACACGTCCTGCAACACCACCCGGTCACCGTAGCGGCACTGCAGGTGGTCGATTTCGATGGCGAATTTGCCGCTGGAAGTGGTGCCGGTGGGATTCATGGGCGGGAAGTCACCAGCCGAGGATGTTGAAGATCACGGCGTAAATCGAATCCGACACGATGATGAGCAGGGTGCTCGTCACCACCGCCGCGGTCGCCGCCTGGCCCGCCCCGGTGGCACTGCGCTCCGCCTGCAACCCGCGCAGGCAGGCCGCCAGCCCGATGATGAGGCCAAAGGTGCACGCCTTGATGAGGCCCGTGCTCATATCGGAAAGATCGATGATGGATTTTGTCTCGATCCAGTAGAGGCTCGCCGGAATGTCGAGGATGGCGTGCGAGATGACGAGGCCGCCGATGATGCCGAGGCAGTTGGAATACAGGGCCAGCAGGGGCATCATGAGGAAAAGCGCCGTGATCCGCGGCATCACCAGGAAATCCACCGGAGAAACCCCGAGCGTCTCGAGGGCGTCGATCTCCTCGTTGGCCTGCATGTTGCCCAGCGTGGCTGCGTAAGCCGCACCGGTGCGGCCAGCCAGCACGATGGCCGCCATCATCGGTCCCATTTCACGCACGACGGACAGGCCGACCAGGTCCGCCACGTAGATATCGGCCCCGAACTGCCGCAACTGGATGGCACCCTGATAGGCCATGATGACACCCACGAGAAAACTGATCAGCCCCACAATGGGCAGCGCCATCGCGCCGCACTGCTGCATCTCGGAGAAACAGTCGCGCCAGCGGAACTGCGCCTGACCGCGAAAAAAACGCCCCGCACTGAACACGCAATCGCCCACCAGTTGGGCGAGGTCCTTCGTTTCCGCCCAGAGCTTGACCACGGTGGCCCCGAGGGCGGCGACCAGATCCGGCGTCCCGGCGGGCTTCATCATCTGGTCCGGCTTCCGCCCCAGCAGGTCGGCCAGTTTGCCCACGGCCGCGGGCATGCCTTCCAAAGCCAGTTCCACCCCGTGGGCCTCAGTCCAGACCCGGGCAGCCCGGACAAAAAGCGCTAGGGAACTATCCCACGTTCCGAGCCCGTCCGCCCGAAGCACCACCCGCCGCGGCTGCCGGCCGGCCACGGAATCATCCCAAGCCGGCCGCTGGCCGGTGATCTGCCAGTCGCCACTCACCCGGACCACCAGGGTATCGCCCTCCAACGAGGCGTCGGCATGGGCTTGCGGCGGGGAATCGCTCATTGACCGACACTCTCAGGGGCGGGCGGGCTTTTCGCCAGAGTTTTTTGTGGCCAAAGCGGCGTGATCTCCGGAGGGTATCCCTTTTATGCGTCTCCGCACCTTCCTCTTCGACCTCGATGGCACACTGCTCGACCATTTTGCCGCCATCCACCGCAGCCACGCCTATACCATGCGGCAACTGGGTCTGCCGGAACCGACGCCCGAGCAGGTGCGGGCCGCGGTGGGCGGCGGACTTGAGCTGGCCATCACCCGGATCGCCGGTCCGGAGCACCTGGCGGCAGCCCTGGCCATTTACCGGCCGTATTGGGACGCCACGATGCTGGACGACGTCCAGTTGCTGCCCGGTGCCCGCGAGTTGCTCACGGCGCTCAAGCAGGGTGGTGCCCAGACCGCCGTGTTCACCAACAAGCACGGGCCGTCCTCCCGCCGGGTCTGCGCTCATCTCGGCATCGCCGGGCTGCTCGACGGCAACTTTGGCGCGACTGACACGCCGTGGTTCAAACCCGCGCCCGAGTTCGCCGCCTATGTCATGCATGCGCTGGGCGCCCGGGCCGCCACCACGGCGTTGGTGGGTGATTCGCCCTTCGATCTGGCGGCCGCCCGCAACGCCGGGTTCGAGTTTTTCGGTGTCACCACGGGCACACACACGGCGGATCAACTGCACGCCGCCGGCGCAACCAGCGTTTACCCCAGTCTGGTGGCACTCACTCCGGTCCTGCTCGGCGGGGCCCGTAGGCCTGCTGCTGGTGGTGAACTATTGAGGTAGGGCCAGTCTGCGACTGGCCTCCCGGCCGGTCGCAGACCGGCCCTGCTTATGCCGCGGCGCACACCAGCCACAGCGCCACCGCCCCCGGCACGGCCTGAACCCAGAGGATTCTCCGGTTTGCCGTCGCCGCACCAAAGATCCCCGCGATGATGACACACGAAAGAAAGAACACCTTGATGGTGTAGCCGTCCGCCCCGGCCAGCAGGCCCCAGCCCAGCCCCGCTGCGAGGAATCCATTATACAGCCCCTGGTTCGCCGCCAGCGACTTGGTTGCCTGCGCCTGCTCCGGCGTCAGCCGGAAAACCCGCCGGCCGTACGGTTTCGTCCACAGGAACATTTCCAGTACGAGAAAATAAAGGTGCAGGAGGGCGACAAGCGCTGTCAGGGCGTTGGCCGCGAGGTTCATGGTGCCTTTCTAATCCCGCCGGCCCCCGCAACAAGGCCAAAGCCGGCGGGAATTTCTTTCTGTGGGACCCAAAGGAAGGAATTGCCACCGCTGCCCGCGCCTGCGATGTCTTGCAGCGTTTACCCCCATCCTCCAATGAAAATCACCCGTCTCCTTCTCGTGCTGCTCGTCCTGACGACCGGCGCCTTTGCCCAGGAAAACCCCGCCAAGCTGACCCTCGCCCGCGAGGTCATCGCCGCCATGCACGCCGACAAGATGTTCGACGGCATGGCCGCCCAGATGAAGCAGATGGCAACCCAGATGGCTGCGCTTCCCGCCGACGCCACCCCCGAACAGCGCAAGAAAACCGAAGAGCTCCAGGGCAAGATCATGGATCTCTCCATGGACGCCGCCAAAGGGATGATTGCCAAGATGGACCAGATTTACGCCGACGTTTACAGCGAGGCCGAACTGAACGCCATGAAGGGTTTTTTCAACTCGGCTGAAGGCCAGTCGATGCTCGCCAAGCAGCCCCAGATCATGGGGCATATCATGCCGCTCATACAAGAGATGCAGCGCGACCTCATGCCGAAGATCCAGCAGTTGGTTGAAGCTTCCAAGGCCGAGGGCGCCAAAACAAAAGCCCCCGAAGCTCCGGCCGCAAAGTAACGCGGCTGGCCATCCCAGCCCGCCAAAACCGCCCCCTGCGGCCCGGCGGGCTTTTTTGCGCACCGGTTGCGCGTTCCACGCTTTCCTTCCCCTGGTCCCGG
>CAZBLQ010000080.1:10996-17921 GCA_964492635.1 uncultured Oleiharenicola sp. | reverse complement strand
TCATCATGAAATCCACGCCCACCACCCAACCCAAGATCGCCGCTCCCGAACAATGGCTCGTCGCCCGGCGCGAGCTTCTCCGCCAGGAAAAGGAATTCACCAAGCAACGCGACCAGCTCAGCCAGCGCCGTCGCGAGCTGCCGTGGGTGAAGATCGACAAGTCCTATGTCTTCGACTCGCCCAATGGCCCAGTGACACTGGCCGACCTGTTCGAAGGCCACAGCCAGCTGATCGTCCAGCACTTCATGTTCGGCTCCGGCTGGGAGCAAGGCTGCAAAAGCTGCTCTTACATGATGGATCATTTCAACCCCGCCGTGCCGCACCTGAATGCCCGTGACGTCTCGTTCGCCGCCATCTCCCACGCCCCGCTGGCGGAAATCCTGCCCTTCAAGGCACGGATGGGCTGGGCGGTCAACTGGGTCTCGGCGCACGGCAATGATTTCAACCAGGACTACCATGTCTCCTTCACCCCCGAGGAACTGGCCCGCGGACTGGTGGACTACAACTATACGCAGCTGCAATTTCCGCTAGAAGAGGCGCCAGGCATCAGCGTATTTGCCCGTGATGCCGCCGGCAATGTGTACCATACTTACTCGACCTATGGCCGGGGAGTGGAAGTGGTCATGGGCACCTACAACCTCCTCGACCTCGTGCCCAAGGGACGGGACGAGGATCCCGAAGCCACAATGAGCTGGGTCCGTTACCACGATCGCTATGAACTTGCGACCGCGGACGCTTGAGATCCTCCGCCAGCGTCTGGCCGGCGCGCGCGGCTGGTTGATCCCGGCCGCGCTGCTCGCTCTCGCGCCCAAATGCGTCCTGTGCGTGCTGGCTTACGCCGGCCTCGGAGCCGCGCTCGGGTTTGGCGGTCCGGAGCTTTGCGGTGCCACGGGCGACGCGACCATATCCTGGGTGTGGCTGCCCGCACTCGGCGCAGCCGTGGGCATCGCCCGACTCCTCTTACGCCCGGCAAAAGGGCAGAGATTACGTCCGGTTCCGATCGACGATCAGCGCAGTGGCTCTGCCGACGAGATTTCGAACGTGATCACCTTGGACGGCCAGCGCGGCTCCTCCACCGCGCTGAGGCGTCCGTAAAGGTCGAATGTCGCACCCTTGATCAATTGCGCGGTCAAATCCTGGTCGTTGCGGGCACCGGGCGAAAGTATCGCCAGAACGCGATACTTGGAATACTCGCTTTGTTGCTCGGCAAATTCGACCTGGCCGGTGGCCCGATCGTAGGACTTGACGATCGCGGTAAAGCAATACCTCTTCTGCAGCCAGGTTTCGAAGAGTCTTTTCCGGTTCAGATTCCGAACGATGCCGTTCCGCGATTGGAAGGGACCCGTTACTCCTTCGATCGGGGGCGCGATTCGGTCGGGATTGTCAGCTATCCAGACGGAGCGCAGGAGTGCCGCGGGATCCAGCACGGGGAAACCGGAACCCAGCGCCGGGTGGACCTTCGCCTCGCCGCGGTCTTCGATCGTGACCGACACTTCCAGCGGAGGAAAATCCTTGGCCTGCAGGGTGAGCTTCCTGATTCCGGCCGGGAAACGCTCCAGAGTCAGGGGCGTCCGGCCGAGGGCCTGTTTCCCCAGCAAAACCGTCGCGCCCGGCGGGGTAGTTTCCACCGTCAGTTTCCCGTGGGGCAGGCGCACTGTCCCGGTGGATTCCACGTTCTCGGTGATGGTGGTCTTGAAGGACACGACCGGCCAGGACGGGTATTCGAGGAAGAGCTGACACTCGCCCGGAGGCAACTGGGGAATCACCAGCGGCGTCTGGCCGAGGACGGCTTCGCCCCACCGCACCGTGGCGCCGCCGGGGACGGAATCCAGGCGAAGCGACCCGCTCTTGAAATTGACCGCCACCTCGGTCGTGCGCCCGGCGTCGAGGTTCACTTCCTGGCGGATTTCCGGCCAGCCGGCGGAACGGGCCTTGAGCGCATATTTCCCGGGGGGCAGGCCGGACAGCGTCTGTTCGGTGGCACCCTCTTCAGTGCCGTTGACGCTGGCGGACGCGGCCTCGCGGTCGGACGGGATGCGCGTCGCTTCAATCGTGGTGTTGGCGCGGTTGGATTTCACGAGCAGGCGGCCGGTCGTCCGGGCCTCGAGCGCCACTCTGGCAGCCTTCACCTCCTCTGGCGACTTGCTGGTCAATGACGTGAACGCGCACTTCCCGAGGAGAAGGACAATGACGAGGGCCGCCGCCAGAATAACGGCGCCGTAACGACGTCGCGGCGAACTGACGGGAAACAACGCATCATAACATACCACCGCCTTGGTGCGGAGGTCGGAAACCGTGGTGGGTTGCGCGGCCGGAGTTTCTGGCGCAGACGTCACGGGATTCGGCGTTGGCGCAGGAGGCGGAGCGCTGGTGGCGGGCAGCGGGGTGGTCGATGCCGGTGGGAGCGGGAAGGATTTCGTCGGTGGCGGCGCGAACGGCGACGCCGGGGTTGGCGGGGGAGGTGCGCTGGGAACGGGCGCAGATCGGGCGGCCCAAGTCTCCAAGGGTGGCGGACGAGGTGGGGGTGGAAGGCCCGGAGCGGGTTGGCCGGCCGGGAGCGGTGGGAGCCTTGGCTTGGCCCCGGCGGCTGGCGCGGCGCTCGTTGGCAGGGGCAGCGACAGCTTGGTGGAATCGGGCGCAATCTTGGCCAGCGTATGGTACGCGTCGTTGATCGCCTGCACCATGCGTTGCGCCTCGCGGACCGCTTCAGGGCCACCTGACGTCGCGCGATCCGGATGCCAGCGCTCGACCAGCCGGCAATAAGCGGCGTCCACCGCGCCGCGCGAGGCACCGATCTCCAATTCAAGGACCCGATAGGATTCTTTGACGTCCATGAGGTGCCGTCCGGCGGTCAACATCTTACCGCTTCTGATTACCGGGGCAACGAGTATTTCGCCGAAATCGCATCAAACCCCCCAGCGGGCCGAATGAAGCGATCGGGTCAAATATATCGCGATCGGCAAGTTTAGCGCCGACGACCGGGGATCACCCGCGCCACGCCACCGAGCACAAATAGCGACGCCAGCTTCAGCCGAGTGGAAATGTTCCCGACCAGAAACACAACTCAGCGAGAAACTCGCCTACTTCCGCGTCACGAGGTTCGGCATCGGGTGCAGCTCGTAGCGGAAACCCTGGCCGGACTTGATCACAGGGTCATTGGCGCAAAGCGCCGCCACATCCACGTCGTCGGGCACCTCCCAAATGCAGACGCCGAAGGCGCCCCTGGGGTCCGCCACCGGGCCGAAGGCCACGGCCCACCGTTTCTCGGCAAAAGTGCGCAGATAAGCGCCGTGTTCCTGCAGCAGCAGTAGTTCTGCCGGCGTCAGCGTCTGCGCAAAATCCGGCCGCGGCGCATGCAACCTGGCGTAGAAATATTTCATCCCGCACCGCTAGCGGTTTTCCCGACTATGAGCAAGTCGCGAGGCCACCCCGTCACCAAATCCTTCCGTTCCGCCCGGTTTGTAACATAATACGTTACAAACATCAGGTGTGCGGGCGACGCTGGTCCATCTGCCGCAGCAGCTCCGGAAAGACTGCGCGCACGGGTGAGGCCGCAAGAAATTCATCCGCCTTCGCCTTCGCACCCCGCGAACGCAGGCCCGCATAGACATGCAGTTCGAATTGCAGACGGAGCTGCGCCTCTTCCTTCGTCAGGCCGAGGGCGGCGAGCAGAAACATGAGCGCCTCGACGGTGGAATATTTTCCCTCGTGCGCCGAGGTGCGCAACTGGTAGCGGCCGGGACCGGATATCGGCAGCCGGACGAGCCGGCCCAAGGGTGCGACGGCCAGCGACATCCGTGCCGCCTCGCGCCAACTGCCATCCAGCAGCAGGATCTGCAGGCCGGCCGGCGGCTGGCCGGCTGGAAGCGGTTCACCACGCGGATGCAGAATCCAGAGGGCGCGACCCGGCAGCACGATTGATTCCCGGGCGGGCGGCATCTCTCGCCGGAAAATGTGGTGACGCGAGGCGGGGATGACGCGGTTGATCAGCCGGCCCGTGCTGGTCGGCCGCCAGAATTCGCGATGGTGAATGAGGACATCCACCTGGAGCGGGAATGAGATGGCTTGAAAGCCGGCACAGATGCACCACCGGGGCGCGAACCGGCACCGGTCGCAGCGCCGAGTGCCTTCAAAGACAACGCTTCTTGCCATGGCACATCAGCAGGCCGCACATCCCCGCCCGGGTCAACCCCGTCCGCCATCGCCAGAGGGCTGCAGCGTGACCGGTCCACGCCAACGCACACCCGGCTTGAAGCCAAATACGACGAAATCTAGCCAAGAAGAAGTGAGGCGATGGGATCACGCAGCCCCTTGATTGGCGAAGATCAGCGCCAAGCGGGGATTAACTGCCGGTCCGATGAAACGCATCCAGCGGATAGCGGCTTTACCCGACCGGGTTGTCATTCATTATACCGTGCTGCATGTCGCCCGCCCCTGCCATCGTCTCCCATTTGGAAGAAGCACTTCATCCCATTGAACCCGGCGGGATGTGGACGTGCTCTGGTTGGATTTTCGGCCAAGGCACCACTCGCTGCTGCGCCGTCAGGGCGTGCGGAACGGGGCCGACGGCGCACGGGCTCCTGGGCATACCGCGCCCCGATGTCGCCGCGGCCTATCCCGCCGCGCTGCACGCGGCGTTCAGTGGATTTCGGATAAATCTGCACAACCCCAACCACCTGCCGGCCCGGCTGGAGTGGCTGGATGAGGCCGGCTGCTGGCATGAATTCTGGCGCGAGCCTGTCCCGGACAGAGTCGCTCGCCCCGGGCAGGCAACCAGCCCGCTGCTGCCAACCCGCTTGGTGCGGGCGCTGCACTCTGCCGCTGCGATGGAAACCACCGGCCTGTCCTGGCGGGCAGCATGGCGGCGTGCAAGCAAGCTGGTGGAGGACTACACGTGCTTGGACACGCCGATAGCGCTTTGCCCCGATCTGCTCATGCATCTGGACCAGCCACCGGGAGAATTCCGCGCGGGCAAAGCATTTCCGGTCAGCGGCTGGATTGTCAGCCGGCGGTTGCCGGTCAGACGCGTCTTTGCGCAAGTGGAACCGGGCGGCCTGGTGCATATGATTTTTCCCCGACCGAGGCCGGATGTCGCCGCGGCCCATCCCACTCCCCCGACTCCAGTGCTGTGTGGATTTGAAGGGATGGTCATGCCGCCGGTCGAGCCACCGGCCTGGCTGTATCTCCGCCTCTACGTCGAAACAGCCGACGGCTCGGTTGTGCTGGCCGTCTCACGCAGGTTTTTCCGGCAACATCCACCCACGGCAGCGGCCGGACAGTGTCGCGCCACGCTGTTGCTGGGTGCGCTCGCCTTTGCGAATGTTTATCGGCCGCAATCATGGCCCCACTGGCTGAGGGAGCTGCGGCCACGCCTGAGGCAGGAGAAGTCCGTGACGTCCCCGGACAAATCCCTCCCCGCCCTTGGACAACCACCGGACCTCGCATTGACCGTAGAGCCCCGGGAGGGAGACCCGCTTATAAGCATTTTGGTGCCGGTGTTCAACACCCCGCGACGTTACCTGGTCGAGATGATCGCAAGTGTGCAGGCCCAGCGCTATCCGCGCTGGGAACTCTGTCTCGCCGACGACGCCTCCACCACCCCGCATGTCCGCGCGTTGCTGGAGGAATCTGCCCGCGCCGATCCGCGCATCCGTCCGGTGTTCCGCCCGGAAAACGGCCATATTGCCCGCGCCACCAACACTGCGCTGGCTCACGCCCGCGGTGTATTTGTCGCGCTGCTCGACCACGACGACCGGCTCGCTCCCGAGGTGCTGTTGCGCATCGTCGAGACCATTCGCACCCGGCCGGACGCGGAGTTCATCTACACGGACCGGGACAAGATCGATGATGAGGACCGGCACTATGATGTTGAGGAACGCGGCGCCTGGAACCCGGCGATGGCGATGACGCACAATTATCTTCACCATCTCACCGTGATCCGGCGGAGCCTGGTGGAACGGGCCGGCGCATTCCGCCCGGAGTGTGTCGGTTCCCAGGATCTCGATCTCTACCTGCGGTGCCACGAATTGGTGAAGCCCGGCCAGATCGTGCACGTGCCGGTCATCGGATATCATTGGCGCGCCCACGCCGGCAGCACTGCCACCCGCGGCGACCAAAAGGACTACATGTTCGACTCGGCCCGCCGCGGCATCGTCGATGCCCTGCGCCGTCGCCAGCTCCGCGCGGAGCCCTTTCTGCCGGACTTTGCCCGGTGTTACGGCCTGAACCTACACCAACTGCGCTGGGATCCGGCCATTCTGCGCGACAATCCCGTGAGCATTGTCGTGGCGGTGACGTCAGCGCGCAGCGGCCTATGGCCACAGTGTCTGGCCCGATTGCTCGCCACGGTTCCGGCGGAGCACCGGCAGATTATTGTCGCGTCGGCCGGCGCCCTCCCCCGCGAACAACCGTCCGCCAGCAGTGGCGATCCAGAATTTGTCGTCACCCCGACCGGCACCAGCCTGGGTGAACTCTTCAACCTCGGGGCGGCGCGCGCACGAAATCCGCTGCTCCTGCTGCTTGAAGTTGGCGCCAGGCCCGTGACGTCCGGCTGGCTGGAAGATCTTGCGGGATGGTTGAGTTTTCTCGGCGTGGCCGCGACCGGGCCGAAGTTGATCGCCACGGACGGGACGCTGGCCAGTGCCGGTTGGACGATCAACCGCGACACCAGCCTGCCGCAGCCGCAGTTTGCCGGTGAACCCGAGGGCGATCTCGGCCAACTTTTCCTGCCCCACGCTGCTCGTGATGTGCTGCTGCTGGATTCCTCCTGTGTCCTCACCCGCACCACGGTCTTCCGCGAACTCGAAGGCTACGCGAGCCATTGTTTTCCGGCGCGCCACTTCGCAGCGGACTATTGCCTGCGTTTGCATAATCACAACCACCGGGTGGTCTTCAGCCCGCAAGCAGTGCTCGAGGCCGGCCGGGA
>CAZBLQ010000080.1:0-10896 GCA_964492635.1 uncultured Oleiharenicola sp. | reverse complement strand
GTCTTCGGCCTGCCGCGGCCCGACCTGGCAGCCGCCATGGGCTTCACCGAGAGTTTTTTCCCGGTAGGCTTCGAGCTTGAGGTGCAGCTCCACCCCGGTCCCACGCAGTTGGAGTTCCTAGCCTGTGTGGTGAATGCTGGCTGGCAGCCCGTGACAGCCATCGAGCTGACCGTTCTCCCCGCCCGCAACGTGGTTCTCGCCAAACTGCCGGAGCCTCCGGCTACGACCGGACTGACCGCATGCCTTGAGCAGCTCTTGGAGCAAGCCGGACGCACGAACAGCATGGCGGAGCGCGCCGTGAGCATTGTCCGCGAAGTGCCGTGGCCGGATGTGGCGCGACATGCAGCCCCACCTTTTCATTGTCAATGGGACGAACCCGCCGGTTATCTCCGGCCTGTTTACGGCCGAATAATGGTTCGCGGCTGGCTTTTTCACGAGACGCTGGCCATCCGGAGCGTGGTCGCGGGGTTCGATCTAACCGGCTGGCTGACTCTCACCCACGAAAACAAGAGCCCGGCCGTCTGGAAGCAATTCGAGCAGTTTCCCCAATCCACGCGCTGCGCCGTTCTGGGCTATGTGTCCGTACCCCACGGCCTGCCCCAACCGCTTTGCTTCCACGTGTGGGCGGAGCTGGAGGACGGCAGCTGGCACCTCGTGCATCTGCAGCGCTGCCGCGTGGCCGTAGCATGCGCCCCCGATCCCAGCCGGCTGCACCAGGTGAGCCTGACAGAAATGATCAAAGCCGTGCTTGCTATCCGTGTCGCCCTGTTCCGCTGCGGAATACCCGGTCCCGGCTGGCGGGTGCTCGCGACGATCGCCAGGCAACTGCGCTGCCGATTCCCTTTCCACAAGACGCAGGAAACAATGCCGCAGCCGCCCCGGCGCGTCACTCGCGTCCCACCACGACCGCACCTGTTGCTGGTCACGCATAACCTCAACCAGGAGGGTGCGCCGTTCTTCCTGCTGGACCTTGCCCGCCACGCACAGCGGCATCTGCGGGCCCGGCTGACCGTCGTCTCGCCCGCCGACGGCCCGCTGCGCGGGGAATTTGAACGGCTCGGAGTCACGGTGCGACTGGTGAACCGCGCGCCTCTCTGGGCGGCATGCACGGCTGATGATGTACAGGACTCCTTCGACCAGCTTGCCCGCGAGTTGCGGGTGCACGAGACCAGCCTGGTCGTGGCGAACACCATCGAGAGTTTCTGGGCGGTGCACGCTGCACACCGGGCGGGGCGACCCTCACTTTTCTATATTCACGAGGCGGGTGTGCTGGGCCTGCACTATCTTGAGATGTTGGCCGTGTCCGCCCAACAGCAGGCCAAAACCAGTCTTAGGCTGGCCGATGCGGTGTCGTTTCCGAGTCGCGCAGTCAGGGCCTACTATGCACGTTTCTCACCGGGGACGAACTACCGCATCCAGCCCGGTTGGACGGACCTCAGACGAATCGATCACATGCGCGGCGCACTCACACGGGTGGAGGCGCGCCTGCGGCTGGGGCGCGGGCCGGCTGAGCGCCTCGTCATCAACGTCGGCACGCTTTGCCCGCGCAAGGGCCAGTTGTTCTTCGTCAATGCCATCGAGCACCTGTGGCAGACAGAACCCGCCGTGGCCGAACAGTGCCGGTTCCTGCTGATCGGAGCCCACAACAATGGGTACGGCAGAATGCTGAAGGCGCATCTCGCCCGGCTGGGCCGCCCCAACATCCATATCGTGCCGCCGACGCCCCAGGTATTTGACTATTTCCGGGCCGCCGACCTGTTCGTCCTTTCCAGCTTCGAGGAAGGATTCCCGCGGGTGTTGCTTGAGGCCATGGGTTTCGGGCTGCCGATCGTGAGCACCGCCGTCCATGCCATCCCGGAAATCGCCCGCGCCGGCAAGGAAGCCCTGTTGGTCCCGCCCGGAGACGCCCCGGCCATGGCAACGGCCATGCAACAACTGATGGAGAATTCCGAGCTGGCCCTTCGGCTTGGACGGCAGGCCCGGCAACGCCTAGAAGCAAACTTCACGGCCACGCGCGTGCTGCCCCGACATCTCGCCACCATCAGGGAGCTGGCCTGCGACCTGAAAACAATTTCGCCCAAAATTCCCACACGCGATTTTGCGGAGCCGGACTATGCAATTTCCTGAGTGTTGACGGGTCACCCACCATGGCGGGGTTTGTCCCGGCCGGATGAGGTTCCAGTCGCAGGCGAATTTCTTTTCCAGCTACCTTCCTCGCCATTTCCACCATGGCCACGGCTGTCGTGCCCTCACCCGTACAGACGTTCACCGTCAACGGACCAACCGCCGCCCGGGGCCACACGAGAGCTGCAAGCGCACATCGGCTGACATCCTCCTCCAGCACGTAGTCCCGCACAGTCAATTCGCCGGAAGCGTCGGTCGCCACCACCACTTCACCGCCAGTCCGCCACGCCCGGACAATCGCCTGCACCAGGTTGCCTCGCTCGGGCACGGCGGGGAGCAGATCACTCAATACACCGAACAGCCGCAGTACCACCGCATCCACTCCCGCGCGGCTGATCGCTTCCTCTGCCATCCGTTTTGAGCGGCCGTAGGCGGTGGAGGGATTTGTTTCGTCCGATTCGGCGAGTGCCGTCACCGGCCGGCGCGTGTGCGGTCCGGAGTAAACCGCCGATGAACTGAAAAAAATCAAACGCCCGCCGGTCCGCTGTGCCATCGCGCACGCCGTCTCCGTGGTGGCCACGTTGTCGCGCACAAAATCCCGCCCCGGCTGATAGATTCGCGTGTCGGCCGCCAGATGAAAAACGGCCGCACCACTGAGTGACGCCCAATCTTGTTCAAGCATCCGCGGGTCCGCCAGGTCGCCGGAAATCCACCTGTCGCAGACCGATCCTGCGGGCGGATGCGCCGCACGGCCGACCCCGATTGTCTCATGCCCAGCCCGGCGCGCCTCCGCCGCCAGCCGGCGGCCCAGCATTCCGCCGGCCCCGGTGATAATGACCTTCATCGCTGCGTGATCTTCCCGGCAAACCGGCGCGCGAGTTCGTCAATGCCGGCTTCCGTGAAGTGCACCCCGTCCGCATAGCAACCGGGGGGCAACGCCGTGGTGTCCACGACCCGGTCCGCGAGGCTGCGGACGGCGCACTCGGCCCGGATGACCTCGTTAAAACGCTGGATCCGCTCTGCGCACTTGGAATCATAGGGCGAGGCCAGCGAAGCGCCGAGCTGGAGGTCGGGCACGAGCCCCGGAAAAACCAGCAGCTTGCCCACCACCAGCCGGTCGAGAATCTGGCCGAAGAGCAGGCGGAAAATCTCCGGCGGCGTGTCCACCGCACCCTTGGCGTCATTGGTGCCGACCAGCAGAGTGCAGAATGTGGCATCCTTCCACAGCCAGGGTTTCTGGTCCATGCGACGCAGCACCTGCAGCACCGTCTCGCCATTCACCGCCTCGCAGCGGAAGAGCCAGCGCTTGTTGGTCGCGCGGTTCAACTGGTCGGACAAGCCCTCGGCGAGGCCGTAGCGGGAGCGGGCACCGGTCGTGAGGCTGTCACCAAGGCAGACACCGTGTTCGAAGAGCATGGCGGGGATCAGATGAGGGGTTGCAGCCTGCGGGCAAGAAAATCGTCGCGCATTTGTTCGATCACCTCTTGAAAAGGCGTGAGCCGCCAGCGCCGGCCGAGTAGCTTCCGGATCTTGCGGTTGTCTCCCGCGTAGCGGCGGTCCGGATTGGGCCGGTCGGGCACAAATGTCATTACCTCCCGCGATGGCAAACCGAGGCTCCGCGCCACGGCCCGCACCACCTGCAGGGTGTTGCGATAAACCTGCGAGGACAGGTTGTAGACCTCACCCCGCCGGCCGCGTTCGTAAACCTCGATCATCAATCTCACCGCGTCCCGCACGTCGAGATATTCGCGCACATGCCGGCCATCGCCGTGGACGGTCATCTTCCGGCCACGGAGCAGGTGGAAAAAAGTTTTCGGGATGAGATCCTTGGGCTGCTGGCGCGGACCGATCATGTTACACGGCCGGACCACCACCACATCCAGGCCAAAGACATCCGCGTAGGCCTGAACCAGCAGCTCACCGCAGGCCTTGGTAGCCGCATAGATGTTGCGCGGCCTGAACGCGGCTGACTCGGCAGAGCGTCCTTTCCGCCGTTCGCCACAGACCTCGTCGGTCGAAACCTGCAGCAGTCTCTTGCCGCTCCCGGCCTGGCGCAGGGCTTCGAGCAGGCTGTGCGTGCCGTTGACGTTGGCTCGTACAAAAGTGCCGGGCGCATGATAGCTGTAATCTACATGAGTCTCGGCCGCGAGGGCCATGATGCCGTCGCATTCCGCCAACAACCCGGCCAGCACCGCGCTGTCGTTGATGTCGCCCCGCACGACAACCAACCGGATGGTGGCATCGCGCAGCAGCGCCGGCCGCCACACCCGGTCCACCACCTGGTGCGGATACGCCGCCATCGCCGGGGCGAGGTGTTCCAGCGAGCCGGCGTACGTGAACAGGTCGAGACAAACCACCCGGTAACCACGCTTCAACAGAGCCTCAACAAGGTGGCCGCCGACAAAGCCTGCCCCGCCGGTCACCAAAATGGTCCTGAGTTTTCGCATGACTTCCCGGATTACCGGTGACTTCCCTTTTTTTTTCAAGCGTGGCGTGAGCTCTTGCAACTATATCGCGCTTTCGTCGGGTTTTTCGCATCGACGATGGCGGGACCGGCGCACTGGATTGTCATGGCCAGTGTCAGTGTCTCGTCATCAACTCAACCATCCAGAAGCAACATGCGGGTCCTATCGATTGTCGGCACACGGCCGGAAGCCTTGAAGATGGGCCCGGTATTGTGTGCATTGGCCGCCGCTCCGGGCGTGGAGTCCTTGGTATGCGCGACCGGTCAGCATCGGGCACTGCTTCATCGCGCGCTCGCCTTGTTCAATCTTCGACCGGACTTTGACCTGGCCCTCAAACGGCACGGACCGACACCTGACGCTCTGGCCGCCGCCCTCCTTTTGCGGCTCGGTCCGCTGGTTGATCGAGTCCGGCCGGACTGGATCATGGCCGTCGGTGACACCACCTCCGTGCTGTGCGCCAGCCTGGCTGCGGCTCACCACCGCATACGCTTCGCCCACGTTGAAGCGGGCCTGCGTACTGACAGCAAATGGGACCCGTTCCCCGAGGAATTCAACCGGCGCATCACCACTGTGCTGGCCGACCTGCACTTCGCTCCCACAGCACACGCACGCCAGAATTTGCTGCAGGAGAATATCCCCGCTCATCGCATCATCGTAACCGGCAACCCCATCATCGACACCCTGCGTCAATTTTCCCGGCAATCCGCACCCGCCGGTCTGGCCACCCTCTGGCGGCGGCTCGGCCTGAATCGGGGTGACGGAGTGCAGCCCCGGTTGATGGTCGTCACCTTCCATCGGCGTGAAAACATCGGCCGCCCGATGCACGAAATTTGCGCGGCCCTGCGCGAGCTCGCCCGGACCTATCGTGGAACGGTGCGCATCCTCTGCATCATCCACCCCAACCCCGCGGTGCGTGAACCGGCGCGCCGGGACCTAGCCGGTGTCCCGCACCTCGTGCTGTCGCGGCCACTGGACTACGCGGCCATGATCGCAGTGCTCAAATGTGCCCACCTTGTTCTGACTGATTCCGGCGGTTTGCAGGAGGAAGCCCCGTCTTTGCGCATCCCTGTACTGGTCCTTCGCAACCGCACCGAACGCCCCGAGGGTGTGACCGCCGGAGCCGTGAAACTTGTCGGCACGTCCCGGCCCCGCATTGTGGCCGCGGTGCGCCGGCTGCTGGACAATCCCGTCGCGCACCGGGCTATGTCCCGCGGATTCACCGGGTACGGCGACGGCCATGCTGCCAAACGCATCGTTCGCGCCCTTCGGGAGAACAAGAACACCAGCGCAGATTTGCGTGGAACCGGGAGCGTGGACGATCAGCGGGGATGATCGCAATTCACAGATCAGGCAGCCGGACGCTGTTTTCTTCGCCAAGCCACCCGGGCCAACAGGGGCAATCCGCACGCCATCAACGCAAGCGTGGAAGGCTCAGGTATGGCAGTCAGCATCGTGAGTGCGTAGGGAAAATTCAGGCCAGTGGCAAACGACGTGTTAATCGCCGCACCCGTGGTTGCATCGAATTCACCGATGGTGTTGGTACCGTAGCCCGCGACGAAAAGATGACCCTGACCGTCCACCGCCATGCCCATCGCCTGGGTGAAGCCAGTGACAAACGTCGCATTGAGAGCGGCCCCGGTGGCCGCATCGTATTTGCCCACGGTGCCAGAGCCAGGCGTGGCGACATAGAGACTCCCCGTGGAATCGGCCATCACCTGATAGGGGCCGCTGAGAGAGGGGATTAGCGCGCTGTTGATCGTCGCACCCGTGGCGGCGTTATATTTGCCGATGGAGCCGGTGTTGTTGGCGACGTAAAGGCCGCCCAAGGCGTCAAGTGTAAGGCCGTAGGGGCTGCTCAGACCGGTGACAAGCGAGGCATTGATGACCGCGCCGGTCGTCGAGCTGAAAAGGCTGATGGTGCCGCTACCCGTATTGGCCACATAGAGGTTGCCACTGGCATCGACGGCCACGCCGAAGGGGCTGGCCTGACCCGTGATGAATGCCGCATTAATGGCCGCGCCGGTGGCGGCATTGTATTTGCCGACCACGCCAGTGTAGTAGCTCGTGATGTATAGGTTGCCACTGTTATCCAGGGCCATCTGGAAGTTGCCCCCGAGACCCGTGATGAAACTGGCATTCACGACCGCGCCGGTGATCGAATTGACAGTCGAGATGGTACCGTTGCCATAATTGGAGACGTAGAGCAGAGACTGCGCGGCAAGCCGTCCCGGCAGCATGGCCAAGCCGAGGAAAAATATCAGGGCAACGAGGCGCGCCAGATAAAACTTTCGGTTCTGCAACACGGTGGAAAGTGATGCGAAGCTGTGAATGACAGTCGGATGATTGCCGAAACCCGGGCAGCTGCAACGCAAAATCCTCACGGGCCCGTGCTCCTGACCATCCGGCCACCCCCGCCGATGGCCAGCACCATGGCACAGCCCACACCACGGCTTGCGCGAACAACTTTTACGGAGGCAGACAGGCAAAACGGAATTCCCCAGCCTGTCAGTCGGGACGGCTGCCTGCGGAATCCATCGGGAAGTATGCTGTTTTCAATTCGTCGGGATTATGCACGCTGCAAATCCCGCACCCTCCTCATATCATTACGGAAACCACCCACCATGAACCTACGCAAAATCATCATTCTCGTTTCGCTTGCATTGTCCGGACTCACTCTGATGCGCGCCGCCGACCTTGCGGGCAAATGGACCGCCGAGTTCGATTCCCAAATCGGCGTTCAGAAGTATACCTATGATTTCAAAGTTGAGGGCGACAAGATCACGGGCAAGGCCACTTTCGATCACTCCATGGGCAAGGGCGATTCCGAGCTCAAGGAAATCAAGCTCAGCGGGAATGATCTGTCATTCATCGAGCCGCTGCATTTGAACGAGATGGATATCACCGTCAGCTACACCGGCAAAATCACGGGCGATGAAATCAAGCTCACCCGTCAGGTTGGTGAATTTGCCACTGAGGAGATCGTGGCGAAACGGGTGAAGGCGCCGGAGGCGAAGCCTGAGACCAAACCGGTGCCGGCGAAGTAGGCGGCGGCGCTGACAGGAGGACTCCAGTTAAAATCACTCAGTCGGGTCATCCGTCGTGTGCTGCGAAGTGCGCCGGTACAAGCCGGGATTGGCACGACCTTGGAGTTTCACGCTCGAGGGTCAGGATTTCGGAGGCATATCCGGATTCACCGCGATAAGCTCAACATCGAATATCAGACCGGAGCCCGAGGGTATGTTGCCAACCCCCATGTTGCCATAACCCAGCGACGGCGGGATGAAAAACTCGGCGTGTCCCCCGGGTTTGAGTTCCGACATTCCCGCGGCCCAACCGGTGATGAGCCGATTGACAACAAAATCCGAGGGCTTCCCCTTGGCATGGGTGTCGTCAACCACCCGGCCGTCCTTGAGCGTGCAGATATAGTGCACCCGGATGCGATCCATGGGTTGCGGTGCCGCTCCGTCTCCGGGCGCGAGGATGCGGATACCGAGCCCGCTGGATCGCCAGACGATGTCGGTGGCCGCGGCACGGGAGCCGAAGAGCCATTCGCGCCGGACCGCGAGTTCATCGCGCACAGGAGCGGCGGGAGGGGTCGGCGCCTCAGGCGTACAGCCAGCGAGGAAACAGGCCAGGCAACAAGCGATTGGTCCAAAAACGAGTTTCATGGGTCCAGACTGCTCACTGCTTACCCTTCCCGTAGGCCGCAATCAATCGTTCGTGCAGGGCATCGGTGGCCGGGTCGGTCATGCTGCGCTTCGAATCGGCGTCAAACCAGGCAATAGTCCGGCGAATGCCCTCGTGAAACGGAATCGTGGCGGTGTAGCCCGGCACGAAGCGTTTGATTTTGCTGTTATCACACCAAAAGCTGTGCGTCTTGTCGCCCAGCAGGCCCCCGGCCTGGTCCGGCTCGAGCTGCGCGATAAAATCCGACGCCATATGCACGATCTTCGGTGCCTGCCTCACGGCCCGGCCGATTTCCTCGTGGATCTGATTCCAATTCAGGAGTTCGTCGGAAGTGATGTGAAAAATCTCCCCGACCGCCCGCATGTTGCCGAGCAGACCGGTGAAACCCTTGGCAAAATCATCCGAATGTGTCACCACCCAGATCGAGGTGCCATCGCCATGCACCACCACCGGGAGGCCGCGCCGGATGCGATCGACGATGGTCCACGAACTGCCGGCGCTCAAGGCCACCGGGATGATCTGGTCGTAGGTGTGGGCAGGGCGCACGATGGTGACAGGAAAATCCTTTTCCCGCCACGCTTTCAGCAGCAGTTCCTCGCACGCGATCTTGTTCTGTGAATACTTCCAAAAAGGATTGTGCGCCGGGGTCGCTTCGGTGAGCACCGGATCAAGGATCGGCTTCCGATAAACCGAAGCCGAGCTGATGAACACATACTGCCCGGTCCGGCCCGCGAAAAGATCGAGATCGCGCTGCACGTCCTCCGGCGTGAACGCAATCCAGTTGACCACGGCATCAAATTGCTCGTCACCCAGCGCTGCCCGTACCGCCGCCGGTTGGTGGATATCCGCGATGACCGTCCGTGCTCCCGGCAGTCCCGCCGACCGCTGTCCGCGGTTCAAAAGCCACAGCTCATGTCCCGCCGCCAGCAAACGCCGGCTCACCGCCGTGCTGATATTTCCCGTGCCACCAATGAACAAGAGTTTCACGCCACCCACGCTGATGAAAGACCCACAGGCTTGGCAAGAATCTCCCGCCACTGCCGATCAAACCGATCTGCCGCCCGACAGATGCTGAGAGCGAAAGAGGCGGCCGGGGGCGCGTTTACCGGCGCGCATAACGCCGACGGAACACAAGCAGGGCAAGACCCGCTCCCATCAGCGCATAGGTACTGGGCTCGGGGATAGAAAGTGTGATCGCCGTCGGCAGATAATTCACCGTCAAGGTATACTGGTTGGAGCCAAAGGTTGCGATCAGGGAATCGCCAGAATTGGGCAGTCCGGCAAACCTGCCCGCAAAGGTGTTCACCCCACCGGCAATGCTCATGATGGTATAGTTCGAGGTCGGGGTGGGCGTGCTAAGCAGGGTGATGCTCAAATTCAGCAGGCCGGACCCGAGGTCAACGGTACTGGTGGGATTCTGAAATACGAACTTGTCCGAGCTGATTCCACCGATCTGGACAGCAAGCGTGGAAGGGCCGGTGACAGCGAAACTGCCATTGGCAAAGGTAAGCGTGCCAATAGAAGCACCGGTCGCAAGTTTGCCAGCCGCCAAGGAAAGATTGCCGCTGATGGTACCGAACCCTTCAAGGATGCCCGTTGAACCGTTGGTCAGGTAACCTCCCGCATTGAGCGTGCCGCTTTGGACATTGATGACGCCGGCGTTGGCAAGCGGAGCATTAACATAGACGGTGCCACCGGTCAGAGTGATGCTGCCAGTGGCAGTGTTCGTGGTGGCGTAGGTGGAGTAATAGCCGAGATTGAGGGAAGAACCGGAGCCAACCGTGATCGCGCCTTGATTGATGATGGTCGGGCCATAGACGTAGCCGGTTCCAGAGGTTTGCGCAATAACGCCTTGGTTGGTGATCGTCGAACCGGTATTCCCATAGAGATAGGTGTCGCCCGTGAGCGTCGTGGCGCTATCCAGCGTCAGCGTGTTGTTGGTGCCGACATTGATGAGCCCGTAAGCACCGGCCGAGGTGCCAGCCGTGATCGCCTTGCCCGCCAGCGTCCCGTTCTGGTTCCAATACAAGGTCGAGTAATTGCCCAGCGCGGCGCTTATACCGGTGAACGTGGTGCCACCCGTGAAGGTCAGACTTGTGCTGGCCGGCAGATTCAGGTTGCCGCTGTAGCTGACATTGTTCAGAGTGCCACCCGAACTGGTGAAACTGAGCGCTCCGGGCGCAATTGTGCCGCCGTTGATCGTCCCGCCATAGAGCTCATAGCTGCCGCCGGTCGGCGCAGCGAGCGTGGCCAGACCAGAGGTGTTGTCGAAAGTGCCGTTGAGGTAGGCGTGCCCGCCACCGGAGCCGATCACCACGCTGCCCAGATTTGCCGTCGTGTTGCTGCCGCCCTGGAACTCCAGCACGCCCCCGTTCTGCGCCGTGAGCGTCCCCTGATTGGCGATGTTCGAGAGGTAGATGTTGGTGCCCGCCCCGTCGGACGTGATCGTGCCCCCGCTCGCATTGGTGACAGTTTGACCAGTGTAGTAGTAACCGACGTAGAGGGAGCTGGCGCCAGTCGCGGTGATCGCGCCCTGATTAATAATCGTCGGACCAGAGCTGCCATAGATATAACCCGTGCCGGAGGTCTGTGCGATCGTGCCCTGGTTGGTGATCGTCGC
>CAZBLQ010000079.1:0-17965 GCA_964492635.1 uncultured Oleiharenicola sp. | reverse complement strand
CGCGCCGAGTGGATCAAGCCCGACGCCATCATCATGCACCCCGGCCCCATCAACCGCGGGGTCGAGATCGACAGCGACCTCGCCGACTCCCCGCGCAGCGTCATCCTCCAGCAGGTCACCAACGGCATCGCGGTCCGCATGGCCGCGCTCTACCTCTGCGCCGGTGGGCAGCCGGAAGCCGTGCTCGCACCCGTGGAGTGACACTTCCAATCAATGGGCCACAAAACATTTTACCGTGGATTACACGGATGAGCACGGATAAATTACCCTTTGCCTGTCATTCTGATCCCGCAGTAGCGGGAGAAGAATCCATGTCTTGTTGTGGGCGGGGTGCCTCCACCCCGCGAAATACAACTTCTTCGTCCATCTGCGTCTATCCGCGTGATCCGCGGTAAAACCTCCCATGAGTTTCCTCATCATCAAAAACGGCCGCGTCATCGATCCCGCCGCCAAGCGCGACGCCAAGGGCGACGTCTTCATCGCCGACGGAAAAATCGCGAAAAGCCTCACCCCCGCGCAGAAAAAACAGGCGAAGGTCATCGACGCCACCGGTTTCGTCGTCTGCCCCGGCCTCGTGGACATCCATGTGCATTTCCGCGAGCCCGGCCAGACGCATAAGGAAACCATCCTTACCGGCTCGATGGCCGCGGCCGCCGGCGGCTTCACGACCGTCGTCTGCATGCCCAACACCGTGCCGCCTGCCGACAACGCCGGCACGGTCGAGCTGATCAACAACGCCGCGCGCTCGGCTGCCGTGCACGTCTATCCCACCGGCTGCATTACCGTCGGCATGAAGGGCCAGCAGCTCGCGCCGCATGGTTCGCTGAAGAAGGCCGGCGTCGTCGCCATAACCGACGACGGCCTTTGCGTCGAGAGCAACGAGATCATGCGCCGCGCCGTCGAATACGCCCAGATGTTCGACCTCCCCGTCCTTGACCACTGCCAGGACGAGTCCATGACCAAGAAGGCCGTCATGAACGAGGGCACGGTCTCCACCCGGCTTGGTCTGCAAGGCTGGCCGCACGCCGCCGAGGACATCATTGTCGCCCGCAACATCATTCTCTCCCACTACACCGGCGCCCACATCCACATGCAGCACATCAGCTCGGCCCACTCCGTCGAGCTCGTGCGCCGCGCGAAGAAGGACGGCATCAACGTCACCGCCGAGGCCACGCCGCACCACATCGCACTCACCGAGGAGGCGCTCGGCACCTACGACACCAATTTCAAGATGAATCCGCCGTTGCGCACCGAAGCCGACCGCCGCGCCATCATTGCCGGACTGCGGGACGGCACGCTCGACTGCATCGGCACCGACCACGCCCCGCACGCCCCCGAGGAAAAGGACAAGGAGTTCGACTACGCCCCCAACGGCATCATTGGCCTCGAGACCGCCCTGCCCGTCTGCCTCGATGTGCTGGTGCGCCGGAGCCGATTCAAGCTGCCCTATGTCATCGACCTGATGACCCGCCGCGCCGCCAACATCCTCAAGCTTCCGGCGGGCACGCTTGCCCCCGGTGCCGCCGCGGATGTCTGCATTTTTGATCCGACCGAGACCTGGCTCTACGACACCTACAAGGCCTTCAGCAAATCGATCAATTCCCCGTGGTCCGGCCAACAGATGACCGGCCGCGTCAAGACCACCATCGTCTCCGGCAAGGTCGTCTACGCCAACGGCAAGATGGTGTGAGCCGGGATCATGCAGTTGAAAGCAGGTTTCGCCCTGAGACTTGCCGCACCAAATGGTGGTCGCCGATTTCCACATCGGCGACGTGTATTACCAATCATGCGCCGGTATGGAAACCGGCGCCCACCTAGTCAAAAAGCGGCTACACTCGTATTTAATATGCTCTAGCAAGAGGGGTGGCGTTCAGCAGAACGACGGGGGGTGTCGAAAGTATCCGCCTCTCTTTTGTCATCGCGAGGCCCGTTGCAGGCCGTGGCGATCCAGCTCATTGGCCACTCTCGAACGAAGTGACAGTCGGCCAAAAGCACAAAAAGCGCAAAATGGAAGACGCGATTCATTCATCTGCCTTCTGTGCATTTTGTGGTCCATCCTTTTCTCTTCTCCCCTGTGTTTTGCCTTTTGTCCGCGTGTAATCCGCATCATGTTCAAGTTCCACCACCCGATGATGTTTCCGCTCCACATGGCCCTGTATCTCAAAAGTTCGGTCTGCCCGCTCGCCGGGCGTTGCTGATCTGAAGCGTTAGCCAAAAACATGAAATTCGCCGCAAGTCTGAGTGCATGTGTGATCTTTCTTCTTGCGTCATTTGCATGCGCGGCAGAGCCAAAACCTCCCATGAAAGACACTTCGCATGACGCCGATGTCGTCGCGGCATTTATCACGGCTATCAATCGGCACGACCTAGCCGCCCTGGCCGACTTAATGTCAGAGGATCATACCTTCATCGATTCATCAGGTAGACGCGTGTCAGGTCGGAAAGAAATGATCGAAGGGTGGAAGACCTATTTCGCAATGTTTCCCGATTTCGAGATTCTTGTGGATACCACGCTGAATGAAACCGGCACAGTCGCGGTTTTTGGATCGGTCTCTGGGACTTACAACGGTAAGCGAGGTCTCGTTCAAAAAAACCGAATCGCAATGCCTGCCGCATGGAAAGCAAGTGTTGCAGACGGTAAGGTAAAACTATGGCAGGTCTACTGCGACTGGACTGAAGGTATGCGAATTATTGAGGAAGATAAGAAAAGTGGCTGACAAGGCGCCACTGCCAACGCCTACGTCTGTCACGGATCGTGCTGACGCACGCTCCGCGTCAGCCGCAGGCGCGGCAGAGATTTGCCGTTAGGCATCTTCATGGGCAAACATCTGGCAGAAGGAGACTCAAAATGAGAAAGATCAGGATCTTCGAACATGTCTCGCTGGACGGCGTGATCGAGCACGACGAAGGCTACGCGTATGGCGCATGGACGGCACCGTATCGAACCCCGGCTGGGCTGGCGGCCCTCCTCGAGGCGCAAGGCACGAGCTTTGATCTGCTGCTTGGCCGCCGCACCTACGATCTGTGGGCCGGCTTCTGGCCGAAGGCCGGGAACAGTCCGATGGCGGATAGGCTGAACGCCGCCACGAAATACGTCGCAACCCACAGGCCGGACAGCCTCGAATGGGGGCCGGTCAAGGACCTGGGCGCGGACATCATAGAGGGTGTTCGCGGCATCAAGTCACCAGACGGCCCTGACCTGATCATTTGGGGAAGTTCGACGCTGACGTCCGTGCTGCTCGGGCAGGGACTGGTCGACGAGGTTGTGCTGATCGTCTACCCGGTCTTGCTGGGCCGGGGCAAACGCTTCTTTTCGGACAGTGTCGACGCACGCGAACTCACTTTCGTCAGCACGAAGGCCACGCCCACGGGCGTGCTCCTCAACATGTATCGACACGTTGGATCGCTGCGGACCAAATGAACTTGATGCCGCCTAACAAGTCACCAGATCCAACGCCGCTACGCGGCGCGGGTCATCTTAGTTACCATCCACTTTATGCGTTACCGTCCCATCATCAGCGTTACTCTCGCTTGCTTTAGTTTAGCCAGCGTTGCTCCGGCCAAGCAAATCTGGGCCGAGTCCTACCTCGGCAAAAAAGCGCCGGCCCTGGTGGTCGAGAAATGGCTCGGCAACAAACCCCAAACGATCGGAAAATTTCTGCTGCTCGACTTCTGGGCCACGTGGTGCGGTCCATGCCGACGGGCGATTCCCGAGCTGAATGAAATCCATCGCCAGTTGGGCGACCGCGTCACCGTCATCGGCATTTCCGATGAGTCCGAGGAGGTGGTGCGGAAGATGAAGGAGCCGAGGATCGAATATGCCGTGGCCATCGATACCAAGGCACGAATGAAAGGGAAATTGCAGGTCACCGGGATTCCGCACGTGATTCTGATCGATCCCTCGGGGGTCGTGCGGTGGGAAGGCTTCCCCTTGTTGGAGAGTGATCCGCTGACCCTGAAAGTCGTCGCCGACATCGTCGCTGCCTATTCGCCCAAGTGAAAGGACTGATACCAGAGTCCCTAATGATTTGGACTATTGAATTCCATTCGATGGGTAGGGCGCGACCGCTGGGCGCGCCGTCTGGACAATCGCGGACGGCCCGGCGGTCCGTCCCTACCGGCGCTGTCGCGCCAAAGTCTATTAATCAAGGGACGATGGTATGAGCCAGTAGGAATGAGGTGGCGTAGCTGACCGACTTGCACTCAAAGCGAGCGAGCGTGACATCGGACCGCAGTGGAATTTTTACAGAGACTGTCCTATATCAGCCCTCAGCGCGCTTTCGGGCGTCGGCATCGATCAGCGCCTTGAGGGCATCGAGCGTGCTCTTTGCCTTGGCTTTGGCGGCGGGCAGGTCCGCGGCGGACTTCACCGGTTCCTGCGCGAAGAGGTAGAACTTCATCTTGGGCTCGGTGCCGCTGCCGCGCGCGGCGAATGAATAACCGTTGGCCAGCGTGACGAGATAGAGATCCTGCGACGGAATCAACTCGCCGTCGGCATCGTGGAATTTCTCCCGGCCGAAGTCCTGGAACTTGGTCACCTTGGTCTCGCCGAAGGCGGCCGGCGGGTTGGCGCGGTAGGTGTCGAGGATGCGCTTGATCTTCGCCGCCCCGCTAGCGCCCTCGAAGTAGATGTTGATCACGCCCTCGAGGAAGAAACCGTATTTCAGGTAAATTTCGTCGAGGTATTCCGGCATGGTCAGGCCGCGCGACTTCACCCAGGCGCAGACCTCGGCAAACATCAGGCAGGCGGCGTTGCCGTCCTTGTCCCGCACGGAATCGTTGGGCAGGTAGCCGTAGCTCTCCTCGCAACCGAAGAGGTAGAATGAGCTGTAATCGATCAGCAACTCCGCCCGTTTGCGGAAAGGCGTGGCATCGTAGTCCAGCGCGATGCCTTCATGCGCCAGCAGCTCGCTCTTCAATTTTTCCTCATAGCCGCCCATCTTGCCGGCGATCCACTTGAAGCCGGTGAGCGTGTTGATGACCTTCACCCCGTGGCCGCGACCGATGGCATCCAGCAGCGGCGACGTGACAAATGTCTTGACGATAACAGCCGTCGGGCTGCCGCCGCGCGGAATCCAGCCGAGTTCCTTGTATTTGGCGACGCGATAATCGGTCAGCAGCGCGCCCACTTGGTTGCCCGTGAGTAAAATCATTTTGCCAGAGCGATCGCGCACCGCCGTGCCCATGCGGTCGGCGTCGGGATCGGTGGCCATCACGACGTCGTGGCCGCCCTTTTCCGCTAGGGCCACGGCAAGCGTGAGCGCCTCGGCGTTCTCCGGGTTCGGCGACTTGACGGTGGGAAAGCGCGCGTCGAAGGCCACCTGCTCCGGCACCTCGGTGACGTGCACTCCGGCATGCAACAGCAACGGCACGGAAGAAACGCCGCCGACGCCATGGATGTTGGTGTAAACTACCTTGAGCGGAGTCTGCTTGATGACGGCGGGATCGAGCACGGCCTGCGCCGCCGCCGCGAGGTAGGCATCGTCGGCATCGCGTCCGAGCGTAACGACCCGGCTAATGTCCTTGGCAAGAAAGGGCTGCACCGCGGCGAGCGACACCTTGTTCACCTCGGCGATGATGGCGTTGTCGTGCGGCGGGATGACCTGCGCGCCGTCGACGAAGTAGGCCTTGAAGCCATTGTCGTGCGGCGGATTGTGGCTCGCGGTGATGACAACGCCCGTGTGCGCCTTGAGGTAGCGCACGGAGAAGCTCAACTGCGGCGTGGAACGGGGTCCGTCGAAAATAAAGGCCACGCCGCCGAGCCGCGTCCATGTGGAGGCGGCCAGCTCGCAAAAGTGCCGGGAGAAATGCCGCACGTCGTGCGCAATGACGAGCTTCGGCAGGTCGTAGCACTTCTTGATGACGAGGTACTGGCTGACGCAGCGGTAGAGCCCGACGGTGGCCCGGATGAGGGTGAAATCGTTCATCAGGTTGCTGCCGACATTGGCGTGCTCAGGCGCACCGAGGGCGCTAACCTTCCCGGTCTCGGCCTTCGCCGGGACGACACCGATGGTACGTCCGCGCATGCCGCCGGTGCCGAATTCGAGGTAGCGGTAGAAGCGGTCGTTGAGTTCGCTCCACTCGCCGCGCTCGACGAGTTCGGCGATGCTCTGCGCGGCCCAGTCGGGCAGGCCGGCCTGCGACCAGGCGGTGAGATTTTCCGCCGCGCTGGGCAGGAGCTTTCCGTCTTTCACGGCTTGGGCGATTTTTTCAGGGAGAGTCATGGGCAAATGAGGTAGGGACGGAACGCTGGGCCATCCGTCAATTTTCTCGGCGCGCCCAGCGGTCGCGCCCTACCAAGACAAAGCTACTCCAAGTAGAGTCCATCCTTAATCTCAGGTTTTATCGACAGGCTGCGCCAGCGTTCGGCAAACGACTCGGCGTCGTAGCCGAATAGCGGAGAGATCTCGATAGTGCATTTGGGTAGGCCGGTCGCATCGGTCTCGACGACGGCACCGGCGGCCTTGAGCCAGCGGGCGAACTGCCGCAACTGGTCTTCGCGTGAGGTCTTGGGCGAATCCACGCCCTCGGCATTCTTGACCGGACTGAAATCGTCGGCGCGGGCGGTCTCGATGACGATGGAATTGTTCGCGAACGGCAGCGCGTCGAAGACAAACATCTCGAACTTCACCCCGTTGGCCTTCTCCGGTTTTACCGGCCGGCCGGCCGCGTCGACGGTCGGGATTTTCTTGTCCGCCCGATGGAAGGGCAGCACCGGGGATTGCTCGGCGGTAGGGCGGATTATCCCTAATCCGCCGCGATCGGAATTTTTCGGCGCGTTAGGGACAACGCGCCCTACCCCGATCTCTTCGCCTGCGGCTACGCCGCTGGACGAGTCGCGCCGTAGCTCCGGCGAAGGCGGACCAGCCACGCGGCGGGCAAACTCGCGGTCAATGACGTGGATGGCGATGCTGCCCGCCAGGAAGCGAAGCGCGCCACCGGCCGTGGTCTCGCGCTGCATCGCCAGAGGCATGTCGCTGTATTCGACCACGATCACCTTGCCGTGCTGGATGCAGAAGTGGCCGACTTTTTCCTCGGGATAAGCCTTGGGCACCATCTTGCTCGACATCTCCGAGCCGGCTAGAAGGTGGAAACCGATGAAGGCCGGGTCGACGCAGCGCACGATGGGGTTGTCGACCTGGAAGTAGCTGATTGTGTCGATGCCCTCCGACTTCATCAGGTCGAGCGCGCCGCTGCGATGCAATGCCCGCAACGAACCGCCGTGTCCGTCGGGACTGAGGGCGAGCGAACCCGTCGACTCCAGTAGGATCTTGCCGGAAAAATCGACTGCCGGCATGCGGCCCTGCCGGAAGCAATACACGCGCGCGTGGTCCAGTCCGAAATGGCGATGCTCCGCCAGAAAAGCCTCCGTCTGCTCATGGTTCGCGTGACTGGTCATGATGAACCAGTGTAGCGGCCGCCCATAACGCAGCCCGACCGCCTTGATCTTCTCGGCGAAAACCTGGAAGAGCGGTTTGCCCTTCAGCGGTGTGACGGCAAAAGTGCCCTTGGGGCCGTCGTAACCGAGCCGGGTTCCCTGCCCGCCCGCCACCGTGAACGCAGCCACACGACCCGCGCGCAACGCCGCCTCGCCCGCAGCGCGGGCTTGCGCCCATCGGGCGGCGTCCCCGCCATTCTCGGGCAAGCGCTCATAGGGCGCCGGGACAAGACCCTCGAGGTTCACGCCGCCGCCGCCGGACCGGTGAACGTGCATGTGGGTCAACCGCTCGATCTCGGCCAGGTCGATCTCAGCCGCCTGGCTGACGAGAGTGGCGCGGGCGGTGTCAGTGAGCGAATCCCAGAAGGCAAAGACCTGGCCTTGTCCGGCGGCGCGATAGGCGGAGATCAGTTGGTCAACATTCATGGGATAATCACAAAATATTTTACCACGGATATCACGGATGGGCACGGATGGTAGTCTGAGTCATCCGGTGCAGGCATATCCTTCCGCAATTGCTGCCACACGGTGGTTGTGGATACTTCGTTTCGCTCAGTACGACAGGTTGTGGAGGTTTGTCCTATATTCGTGTTCATCCGTGTAATCTGTGGCGACCTGCCTTGGGGCTTCCCTGTTTTATTCCCACTTCCTGGATTTAACCGGCTCACCGTTTCTCCTCCTCGAAGCGAAAGACAAATTCCTGCGCCTTGGCGTAGCCGAGTTTCTGCCGGATGATGCGCTCGATCAGGGCCGGATCGTGGCGGAGCTGATCAAGGTATTTTTCCTGGGCCTCGAACCGGGCCTCCGCCTCGGCCAGTCGGCGCTGGTTGGCCGCCTCCTGGACCTTCAACGTGGTCAGATCGCGCTGCATTTGCAGGAAAAACACGCCGGCCCACAGCGCCACCGCCACAAAAAGGGCGGCGTAGAATCCAAGGATCATTTTGCGGAAATTCACCGGTAAAGTCTTCCAGATAAAGGTGCCGCCCGAGGGGCAGGCAATGCTTTTTCAAAGGCAATTCACGCGGTTTTAGCGTGCCTTTTCGCTGCCGGCACAAATACTCGCCGCCCGATGTATCAAAGCTACTACGGCCTGACGGAGATGCCGTTCCATATCACTCCGGACCCGAAGTTTCTTTACCTTAGCGCCACGCACCAGGAAGCCTTGCAACACCTCAAATACGGGGTGGGCGAAAAAAAAGGCTTCATCGTGCTGGTCGGGGAAGTCGGCTGCGGCAAGACCACCCTCTGCCGCAAGTTCCTGAATGAACTCGACCCGAACCACTACGACACCGCGCTGGTGCTGAATCCCCGCGTCACCGAGACGCAGATGCTCAAGGCCATTCTCACCGAGTTGCATGAACCCAATCTGGCGCGCAGCAAGAACGACCTCGTCGCCCAGATGAACCAGGTGCTGCTCGCCCGCATCGCCGCGGGCCGCGAAATCGTGCTCATCATCGACGAGGCGCAGAATCTCTCGTTCGAGGTTTTTGAACAGGTGCGGCTGCTCTCCAATCTCGAGACCGACAAGCAAAAGCTCCTGCAAATCGTGCTGATGGGCCAGCCCGAGTTGAAGGAGAAACTCGCCATGGAGGAACTCCGGCAGCTGCGGCAGCGCATCCTCGTGCATTACGAGCTCCGCCATTTTACGCGCGAGGAGATGGACCGCTACATCAACCACCGCCTGACCATCTCCGGCAGCATGGGCCGGCCGCATTTCACACCCTGGGCGCTGCGCCAGATTTTCAAGGCCAGCCGGGGAATTCCCCGCATCATCAACAACCTCTGCGACAAATCCATCCTTTCGGCCTTCATCCGCGACTCCGACGAGGTCAACTACTGGGACGCCCGCCGGGCCTCGCGCGACCTCGAGCGGTTGACGGATTGATTATTTTTCATTGTTCAACTTTCATTCGCCAATGCTCACCGGTTTCAACTCAATGAACATTGAGCGCTCGATTTTCCCTGACGCATGAGCCTGATCAACGAAGCCCTCAAGAAGGCCCAGAAGCAGCGCACCGGCGAGAGCCCGCCGCTCGCGGCCATGCCTGGCGTCGGCGGCGAGCCGGCGGCCCGGATTGCCCGGCGCGCCAAACCGGTCGGGTTCAATTCGCTGCTCATGCGCCTCGGGCTCGGCGCGGGAGCGCTGGTGGTGTTGATCGTCGCGGGCTTTTTCCTCGTACGGGTGCTGAAAAACAAACCCGAAACCCCGCCGCCAGCCAAAACCGCACCTGCAACGGAGACCGCCCCAACCCCCGTTGTCCCGGCCCCTACCTCGACTGCCACCAGCACCTTTGTCCTGCCCGTTGCCGCACCGCCCGCTCCTGCGGCGGGGCACAAGACCGAGCCAGCGGAACCGAAGACGGATGCAGCCGGACCGAAAGTTGAATCCAAGCCGGTCGTCGCAGCACCGGTCACACCGCCACCTCAAGCGGAGCCGGCCAAGCCGGCGGCCCCTGCGCCCAAAATGGGTTCCAAGGGCGTCAACTATATCGAAAACCTGCGCATCGCCGGCATTCGCGCCTCCGCCACCGACAGCAAGGTGCTGATGAATGATCACGTCTACCGCATCGGCGACACGATCGAGCATGAACTCGGACTCAAAATCACGGGCATCACTTCCAGTTCGCTCACCTTCGAGGACGAGCACGGTGCCGTTTATACGCGGCAGTTCTAGAGGCGGGATTCAAGAATCGATGGAAGTATGAAATCTGTCATTCTGAACGAAGTGAAGAATCCACGGCATCGTTCATAATATCACTTACGAGCGCATGGATTCTTCGCTGCGCTCAGGATGACAAGCGATTTGAGGAGTTCACGTTTTCCCTCAATACGCGCTCTTCGGCGGGAAAAAGACCTGCCGGAAGGTCTTCAGGGTGATCTGCACGTCGAGCCAGACTGACCAGTGGGCGATGTAATAAAGGTCGAGGCGGATACGCTCCTGCAGTTGTTCCTGCGTGGTGATTTCGCCGCGGAAGCCCTCGCTCTGCGCCAGGCCCGTGATGCCGGGCTTCACCCAGTGTTTTGACCGGTAGGCCCGCACCTGGCGCTCAAACTCCGCATCGAGCAGCGGCATCACCGGGCGCGGGCCGACAATGCTCATGTCGCCCGTGAGTACATTCCAGAACTGCGGAAATTCATCCAGGCTGTGCCGGCGCAGAAAACTTCCGAACGGATAGATGCGCGGGTCACCGGCCCGCACCTGCCGTCCCTCGGCCTTTGCATCCGGCGGGGCGACATACATCGAGCGGAATTTCAGCATCGAGAATTCCACCCGCCGCTCGCCCGAACGCGGCCGCACATAGAACAGCGTCCCGGGCGCCTGCAGCCGTTGCATCAGCCAGACGACCGGCACGAGCACGGGAAACACGACGAGCACGACGGGCAGCGCGACGGCAATGTCGAACAGCCGTTTCACGGCGCGGTTGAGCGGCTCCTCCAGCGGCTCCTCGTGCAGCGCGAAAAAATGCCGCCCGCCTTCGTTCACCGACACCACCGGATGACCCAGCACTTCGTCCACCTGGTGGTGGATCAGCAGGCGGCAGCCCCGGGCCTGGCAATGGTCGATAATCTGCCGAGCAGTCGCGGAGTCACCGGGCAACTCCATCAAGATCACCTGGCCGATCACCTTTTCCTCCAGGATTCGCGGCAAATCCGCCACCGAACCCACGAACGGTGCCGCCGAATTCCGAGGCGGCTCCGTCAGCGTTTCGAGCGACACAAAGCCCGCCGGCAGCACCCCCAGATGCGACCGCTGCAACAACCACTCCTGCAGAAGGGGCAGAGATTCCACCCGGCCGATGAACAGCGTCGGGATGCGCTCACCCTGTCCGTAAAGCAGGCCCGCCAGTCTCCGCGGCAACGCGCCGTGCAACCAGGCCAGCCCCAGCCAGCTCCAGAGCAGAAATGTGCCGAGGAAAAGACGGCTGATGCGGTGGTCCTGCGTGGCGAACATCATGCTGAATACCGCCAGCGCCATCAGCGCCACCTGCGTCGTTGCCAGGCCCGCCGCCTCCACGCCCGTCAGCCGGGTCAGCCGCGGCTCCACCGCCCGGATCCGACCGCTGCCCGCCAGCATTCCGATCACCACGCACAGGAAATACGGCAGCAGGTTCACCTCGCGGGAAAGCCGCACCACGGGCACATAGGCCATGATGAACTCGGCATAGACCCAGAAAAAGACGGCCACACCGAGCAGGACGGCGATGCCGTGGATCCTGACCAGTCCGCGATGCCGGTTGGTGATCATGTGATGGTCGCAACGGTAGCAGCGCCACACTTCACGGCAAGGTTTGAGAGAGGAAACATAAATCCCGAGAAACTCACTGTAGCATATCTCCAAGTCGGGACGAGGCAGTTGGAACCGCGGATTCCACAGATGCCACGGATTGACCGGAGGCAAAACCTGCCATTAAAATGCAAATTCGATCACGCACCGGACGGTGCGGTTTTTGAGATCCGGATTTTGTCTCTACTGCCTTTATCCGTGTTCATCTGTGTAATCCGTGATTAATTTCGTCCGAACGAGCCCGGCTCAACCACCCTTCCGCTGCTCCAGCCATTTCTTCATCTGCGCCAGTGGCTTGGTGTTCAGAATTTTTTCCTTCGTCATCCAGCCCTTGCGCGCCGCGCCAACCCCGACCTTGTAATAGGCCAGTTGCCCGGTCTCATGGGCGTCGGGATTGATGGAACAGAGCAGACCGCGCTCGGCCGCCTTGCGCCAGTGCCGCCAGTCCATGTCAAGCCGCCACGGGCTGGCATTCAGCTCGATGACGACGCGGTTGGCGATGGCCGCGTCCACGATTTTCTCCACCTCCACCGCGTAGCCTTCGCGCTGCAACAGCAGCCGGCCGGTGAGATGTCCGAGCATCGTGGCATGGGGGTTCTCGATGGCGCGGATGATGCGGCTCGTCATGTCCGCCTGCTTGAAAACCGAGTGCACCGACACGACCACGTAATCCAACGTCGCCAGCACATCGTCGGCAAAGTCCAGCCGTCCGTCGGAAAGAATGTCGCATTCCGTACCGGTGAAGACGTGGGTCTTGAATTTTTTCGAGGCGTTCAGTTTGTTGATTGCGACCACCTGCTCCGCCAGCCGCGCCTCGCTGAGTCCGCTGGCCTGCACGCTCGCCTTGGAGTGGTCGGCGATGCCGAGGTACTCGAAGCCCAGCGCCTGCGCCGCCGCCACCATCTCCTCCAGCGTGTTGTGTCCGTCGGATGCGGTGGTGTGGTTGTGAAAGACGCCGCGAATGTCCGCTTCCTCCACCAGCCGGGGCAAGCCGCCCTTCTCCGCCGCCTCGATCTCACCCAAGCCCTCGCGCAACTCCGGCGGGATGAAGTGGAGTCCGAGTTTCTTGAAAAGCTGCTCCTCGGTGTGAATATCGGTCTTCCGTCCCCGGTCCTCGGCTTTTTGCTTCGCCGTTCCCTCGCCTTCCGCAGTCACCAGTCCCCATTCGCTCATCGAAAGGCCCTGCCCCAGCGCCCGCTGGCGCATCTGCACATTGTGGTCCTTCGAGCCGGTGAAGTGGTGCAACGCAAAGACGAACTGTTCGGGCGGCACCAGCCGCAAATCCGCCTGGATGCCCGATTCCAGCCGCACACTGGTCTTGGTTTCTCCCCGGGCCGTGACCTCCCGCACACCCGGCCACTGCACAAACCAGTCCGCCACCGGTTTGGGATCGGTGGTCGCCACCAGAAAATCCAGATCACCCACGGTCTCCATCCGCCGCCGCAGGCTCCCGGCGTGTTCCGCCCGTTCCACCTGCGGCAGTTGCCGCAGACCGGCGAGAAGCGGCTCGGCCGCCTCCCACGCCTCGATCCAGATGTGCCGCCGGCCGTATTTTTCCCGGTTGCGGATGCCCTCGAGGATTTTCTCCTGCGATTTTTCGCCAAATCCTTCGAGTCCGGCGATCTTCCCGTCAAGGCAGGCCTGCTGCAGTTTCGCGATGGAATCGATGCCGAGTTTTTCGTTGAGCGCGTGAATCTTCTTCGGACCGACGCCCGGAATCTGCAGAATTTCCACCAGCCCGGCCGGAATGGAGTCCTTCAGCTTGGTATAAAAGCCCAGCTTCCCCGTCGTGTGTAGCTCGGTGATTTTCTGCGCCAGCGCTTCGCCGATGCCCTTGACCTCCTCCAGGGTGCCCGCCTGCACGCGCTTTCCGATTTCCTCCTCGCTGAGCGCCTCGAGCAAACGCGCCCCCGACTGATAGGCGCGAATCTTGAAAGGATTCTCGCCTTTCAGCTCCAGCAGGGTGCCGATCTCGGCCAGGACTGCCGCAATTTCCGTTTTGTTCACGGTGGCAAGGAAAACACTAAGCAACGAAGAAGCAAAGTCTCTTAGTGATTTGGTGGTGGGTCCGTTTGGTTCTATGAGCTGGTGTGCTGTTTCCCAAATCAGGGTTTTCCCGACATGTTGCCGCTGCACGTCGAGCTAAACCGGAACTATTTTGAACCACAAAGACGCTAAGGCACAAAGGAAAGCCCCGGCTCATTCTTCTTTGTGTCGCGGTGTCTTTGTGGTTCACCAAATTTCTGAAGTTTGTGGGCCACGGTCGCGTAGCGGAAAACCGTTGCGATCAGTTCTTGAACCGGCCGATTCCCGACTGCAGTGCCAGCTCCGCGAGGCGCACCACTTCCGTCCGGTTGACCTTGCCCTCGTCGTTCACCGGCCAGTTGGTCAGCGGCACAAAAAGTTTCGGCCGTTTGGCCGGAGCCAGCCGCCGGTTCATCACCTCGCCCACCTTCTTGAGCCGGGGCTGGGCCGACTCGGGATAGACGGCAATGATCACCTGGCCCCATTCGGAATCCGGCACGCCCAGCACCACCACATCGGGTAGTTCGCCGCTGCTGCGCAGCACGGTCGCGACCTCCTCCGGATCAACCTTCTCCCCGCCCGTTATGATGACCGTGTCCCGCCGGCCGGTGACGTGCAGATACTCGCCTTTTTCCAACCAGCCGCCATCTTCGGTCGCGAAGCTGTCCCCGGTCCGCCACAGCGGATAGTAGCCTCGGAACAGCGATTCGCCGCTGACGGAGATCCGCCGGTCGCTGCTGATCTGCACCGTGGCATGCGGCAGGATCGTGCCGCAACTCCGCCCGCCGGCCAGGAATTCCTCCGGCCGTAACGCCGCCAGCATCGCCGCCGACTCGGTCATCCCATAGCCGGGCGACAGCGGCAGCTTCAGCGCCGCCGCCTGGTCCAGCAGTTCGGGCCAGGTCGGGCCGCCACCGAGGAAAATGATCCGGAATTTCCGCAACCAGTCCACGGCGGCAGCGCGGTGCAGCAGCCGCTCCAGTTGCGTCGGCACGAGCGAAAGCACCCAGCCGTGTATCTTCACCGGCAGCGGCGGCAGTGCGCCGCCCTCGATCGCTTTCCAGTCCAACGGCCGGAACTGGCCCCCGGTCAGCACACAACGCATCCAGGCCATCAGGCCGCTGACATGATGCAGCGGCAGCACGCCCGCGGCATTGACCTGCGCCAGATCAAAGTGCCGGACAAAACCCTGCACCGCCGCGGCAATGGTCGCGCCATCATGACGCGCAAAACGCACCCGACCCCCCGTGCCGCCGGTCGGAATCATCAGGTAACCCAGCGGGGAGCCCGGAGCATCCCGTTCCGGCCTGCTGGCCGGCCGGGATTTGTCCGGGCCGGCCCCCCGGCAAAGCAGCGCATCCACCTGCGCCCGCTCGGCAGAGCCCCATTTGGGGTCGCACAGAAAAATCTCCGCATCCCCCACCACGGCCTGGGCAAAGGCCGTCATGAACTTGCGCGGCTCCGTCTCGGAAATCAAAATGTGCCGCGCCGCGTGCAACTTGGCGGTGCCACCGAGCAGCCGGGCTAGTTCAGCGCGTTCCATAGTTCCTCCCCCGGGTTGGCGGCGATGCACGATCCGTCGGCCAGCGGCCCGATGACCGGGCCGTCCCAGCGCCGGTCGCCGAAAATCCCGTCTGTCCCAAACCCCAGCGCCCGCTTGGTGGGCGGCCCGGTCAAAACCATGCGCAAGATCGCCGAGCGGCCCAGAGCAGTTTCAATGGCGCTCGAGAACACGACGTCGGCCTGCGTGGTTTGAATCCATTTCATCACGTCATACAACGGCCCGGCCAGCGCCGGCTTGATGACAAACACGCCCGGCCAGCCCTGCGCCTGCCAGCGCAGCGCCTCGGCCAGCCGCACCACCGATTCATCCAGCGCCAGTTTCACCGGATAATCGCGGGCGAGCCCCACCAGCGCGTCTTCCTCCGCCGGCGCCACCGGCTGCTCGACAAACTCGAGGGGACGCTCGGCACAGCGCGCCAGCCAGAGCCCGGCGTCGCGCCGGTTCCACGCGCCGTTGGCATCCAACCGCAGCTTCGCATGCGCCGGCAGTTGCGCCAGCAAATCGTCGAGCATACCGAGTTCATCATCCACGTGGCCCACGCCCACCTTCCATTTGAACGCGAGAAAGCCCGCCTCCAGTTTCACCGGCAGGATTTCCAGCGCGGCGCGGCCGGCCGGCAGCAATGCGACCACCGGCAACCGGACCGACGGGGAAATTTTGCCCGGCTGCTCCCGGGCCTGCTCCAGGGCAAAACGCACGCACCCAAAACGTCCGGGCACCGCATCAAGCACATCGCCGGAAACACTCGCCCCGAACTTCCGGCAGATTTCCTCCGCCTCCGCCACGGTTTCGGTGCCAAACCAGGGAATCGGCGCGATTTCGCCGTAGCCCACCAAACCCGCCTCATCCTCCAAGCGAATGATGATGCCCTCGCGCTCCGTCCACCAACCGTGCGCCGTGCGCAGCGGCGTGCGCAACGGCAGCCGGTAACGTTTGAAATGGAAAGTATAATCCATGGCGGGCAGTTCTGCGGGGAAACGACGGTATCCTCATTAACAAATGCCGGTTTTTACAGGAGAAAACAGATCGAGTCGGGAAGGCAAAGTTTCCGCGAAGACCGCTGATCGGCGCGGTTGGACCCAGATGCGGAATATGTTTTTTAACCACGAATAGACCCTGATAGGACACTAATCCGGATTGGTGAGAATTAAGTGTCGATTAGTGGTTCATCCAGTCAGCCTTCAGAATTGTCTTATCCGTGCCCATCAGTGGCATCCGTGGTTAAAAAACTTCCCCCTGCTTTCCTTGGTTTTTTGTTTGAGGTTTTCCCGGCGAGGACTATTTCGTTCACGGCAACAATGACCAAGCCTGTTGCCCCTTCCGCCAGCGACTCGGATTTCTATCTGCCGGCCGAGCGCTTCTTCGCCAGCAACCTGCCGGACGCGCTGACCTACGACGACGTCTCGCTCGCCACGCTCCACTCGGAGATCCTGCCCAAGGACACCGACCTCGCCACCTCGCTCTCCGACAGCCTGCGGCTGCAGATCCCGATCATCTCGTCGGACATGGACACCGTCACCGAGTCGCGCATGGCCATCGCCATGGCCCTCAACGGCGGACTCGGCCTCATCCATTTCAATCTGCCGGGCAAGGACCAGATCAAGGAGGTCGCTCGCGTCAAGCGCCACATCCACGGCCTCATTCAGGACCCCATCACGGTCTCACCAACGGCGACCGTCGGTGATGTTCTGCAGATGATTGACCAGAAGCGGTTCGATTTCCGCACCTTCCCCGTTGTCGATGAATCCGGCAAGCTGGCCGGCCTGCTCTCGGGCAATCTCGTCAAGGACCGCTACAAGACCAAGAAAGTCGCCGAGGTGATGACGCCGCGCAAGCAGCTCATCACTGTCCAGGAAAAAAACATGGCGGCCGACCCCATCAAGGAGGCCGACCGTTTCTTTACCGTGAATGTGGGCATCCACAAGATGCTGGTCGTGGACGACAAGGACAACCTGCGCGGCCTCGTCACCAGTTCCGACGTCGAGCGCATCACGAGCGAGGCCAAGTCCCGCCGCAAGCCGGCCCGCGATGCCAACTTCCGCCTCGTGGTCGGCGCCGCCATCTCCCCCATGCGCAAGCCGAACGGCGAACTCGACCGCGACAAGATCATCGCCCACGTCGGCGAACTCGTGGACGAGGCCGTCGATGTCGTCGCCGTCTCCACGGCGCACGGCCACACCGCCGGCGTCGGCGACGTCGTGAAGCTTATCCGCGGCGCGTTCAAGGATCTCACCATCATCGCCGGCAATGTCACCAGCGCCGCCGGTGTCGAATTTCTCGTCCAGGCCGGCGCCAACGCCATCAAGATCGGCCAGGGCCCCGGTTCCATCTGTACCACCCGCATCGTGGCGGGCGTCGGCATCCCGCAGCTCACCGCCCTCCACGTCGCCAGCCGCTGCGACTGCCGGCGGATGGTGCGGCTCATCGCCGACGGCGGCATCACGAAGTCGGGCGACATCGTCAAGGCCCTCACCCTCTCCGACGCGGTCATCCTCGGCGGGCTGCTCGCCGGCTGCCGCGAGGCACCGGGCGAGATCATGGAAATTTCCGGCAAGCTCTACAAACAGTACCGCGGCATGGGCAGCCACGCCGCCATGAAGGCCGGCTCGGCCGCCCGCTACGGCCACGACAAGAACGACAGCACCCGCAAGGT
>CAZBLQ010000078.1:2751-18258 GCA_964492635.1 uncultured Oleiharenicola sp. | reverse complement strand
CCTCGATCATCATGCACCCGAAGGTCTGGGAGGCGTCCGGCCACGTCGCCGGCTTCACCGATCCGCTGGTGGACTGCAAGGTGAGCAAGCAGCGCTACCGGGCCGATCAACTTTTCTTTTCCCCCGTGGAAATCGAAGACGAGTCCACGGTCTTAATCGAGGAGAAGAAAGAGATTAAGGACGAAGGCTGGGCGGTTGTAACAACAGGTCATAGTTCTTCGCACAGACCGAAGCTAGTTGTGGGCTACGTCTCGGTGTTGGAGAGCGAGCGCACTGCAGAAGAACTCCAAGAGAAGGCCGAGCAGTTCAAGCGCAAGAAGGGCATCAAAGGGAAGCTGCTACCCGTGCAGCCCCGCGACTTCACCGAAGCGAACCCCGAGGAAATCCCGCTCATCCCCTCGCCTGCCACCGGCGAACCCGGCAGCCTGACGGCGCCGCGCTCGTTCAACATGATGTTCCAGACGAATGTCGGCGCGATGAGCGACGCCTCGTCGGTCGCCTACCTGCGGCCCGAGACGGCCCAGGGCATGTTCGTGGATTTCAAGAACGTGGTGGACACCACGCGGGTGAAGCTGCCGTTCGGCATCGCGCAAATCGGCAAGTCGTTCCGCAATGAGATCACGCCGCGCAATTTCATCTTCCGCTCCCGCGAGTTCGAGCAGATGGAGATGGAATACTTTATCCATGAGGACGCGGACTGGGCCAAGTACCACGAGGAGTGGATCGCGTGGTGCGAGGCATGGCTGAAGAGCATCGGCCTGCCTGAATCGCACCTTTCGCGCTACACCCACCCGAAGGAAAAGCTCGCGTTCTACTCGCGCGGCACGGTGGACATCATGTTCAAGTATCCCTTTGGCGTGCAGGAGCTGTGGGGCATCGCCGCCCGCGGCAATTACGACCTCACCCAGCACGCGAATGCTTCCGGCAAGCCGCAGGAGTTGTTTGACGAGGCAACCAAGAAGAAATTCGTGCCGCATGTCATCGAGCCCGCGGTGGGCGTCGACCGCATCATGCTGGCCGTGCTTTGCGCCGGCTATGCCGAGGAGGATGTGACCGACGAGAAGGGCAACGTGGAGAAACGCACCGTGCTCCGGTTTTCGCCGCGCATTGCGCCCGTCAAGGTCGCGGTGCTGCCGCTGCTCAAGAACAAGGAGGCGCTGACCAACCGCGCCAAGGCCCTTCACGCAAAGCTGCAGCGCCGTTACGCCGTGCAATACGACGACGGCGGCGCCATCGGCAAACGCTACCGTCGGCAGGACGAGGCCGGCACACCGTGGTGTGTCACCATCGATTTCGAGACGATCGAAAAGCCCGGCGACACCTTCACCCTCCGCGAGCGCGACAGCATGAAGCAGAAACGCATCACCGAGGCGGAACTTTTCGCCCTGCTTGAAGAGCAGGTCTATTGAACCGACGGGGTCATGAAAGTTCGTGATGCCATCCGTCTGCTTCATCAGGACGGATGGTTTCTCGTCCGGACCAAAGGCAGCCACCGGCAGTTTCACCACCCAAAAAAGTCCGGCACCGTCACCATTGCCGGACACCCGTCGGTTGACATACCGCGTGGGACGATGAACAGTATCCTTAAACAGGCAGGTCTCAAAATATGATCCATCGCTATACCGTTGTCTTTGAAAAAGGCCCCAAAAGCTACGGTGCCTTCGTTCCCGACCTGCCCGGCTGTGTCGCGGTCGCCAAATCACGCCCGGCCGCCGTCCGGCTGATTCGTGAAGCGATCAAGCTGCATCTCGATGATTTGCGAGAACGCGGTCTGCGGGTTCCTCGAGCGCTTGCGGTGGCCGATCTGGTGGAAGTCGCCGATTGATCCGCCTGACGGCCGGTTCACCCTCCGCGAGCGCGACAGCATGAAGCAGAAACGCATCACCGAGGCGGAACTCTTCGCCCTGCTTGAAGAGCAGGTCTATTGAACTGAAACTGCGGGGCGGGATTACTGATCTCGCCCTATAGTCTATTAGCACGCCAGCCTCGCGCTTTGGCCGGTTCGTGCTATGTTTAACCTCCCTTGCCTGCCTTCAACCAGCCCCGGTCTTCCGCCGACATCGCCCTTGCGCGCCACGCCGGTGAACTGGCGGCCTGGCTGGCCACCTTTGCCAGCGCCCAGCGGCAGCGCGGCAAAACCTACCAGCGGGAGGGCCGCGTCCGTGCCCTGCGCATCATCGGCACGCGCGCCTCGGCCAAGGTGCAGGGCGGCGAGCTCTACTCGGTTCGCTTTGACCACGATCCGGCCCACGGCTGGGCGTCCGTTTGCACCTGTCCCTTTGAGGTCAATTGCAAGCATGCCTACGCCGCCGGGCTCGCCCTGCTTGACCGGCTGCGCGAAGCACCAGTGGAAGCGGTCCCCGATTCGCCGGCCTCAGCCACCAGCGATCTGCTGGTCGCGCACGTCACCACCGCGCTCGGCCGCGTGCTCAAGCGCACCGAGCTGGCCTGGCTCCGGCGCCTTGCCGAGGCGCACGTCCTTTTGCTCCAAGGCGGCCAGCTTGATCCCTACGCCATCAGCTGGCTGCTGCCACCCTCGCACCGCCACCTGGCCTACGGTTACAACGAGCAGCCTTGGTGCGACGGCTGGTGGGAAAGCGAGCATCCCCCCGCCACGCCGCTCGAATTGTGGCCCTATCTCGCCGTCGCCTTGCAACGCCGCCAACTACCGCTCCCGGAGTTCATCCTGCCCCTGACCGACCTGCCCGCAGCGAAAGCGCGGATTGCCGCTCGCGAGGAAGCCCGCGCCCTGCGCGGCTGGACGCGGCATTTCGAGCAACTCCAGGCCGCGTTGCCGGCCGCCTCCACGTCCGATGCCCTGCCCCGTCCACCCCGTCACGAACTCCGCCTCCGGCTGATCGACCGGGCCTGGCGCTGGGAAACACGCCAGACTGCCAACGCCACCTGGGAAGAACTTCACCCCGAGACCCTGCGCCAATGGCTGAGCGACTCCCGCCAGCTCACGCTGCTCTTCGACGAACCCGCGCTGCGGCTCGCGCTGGCGTTTCGCGATGCCGTTTTCCAGCACGGCTCCGCCCAACCCTCCCCGAAGGTTCCGGAATTTCGTGCCGCGCTCCACGCCGCGCTCACCGATTCTCTCGCCCGCAGTTGTCTCGTCGGCCCGGCCCGTGAGCCGCTGGTGCTGGCCCCTTCGCCCCTCGTCTGGACCTTGCGCGCCAAGGCGGGTGACGCCGATTTGCTTGAGGCGGTGCTCACCCGCGCCGATGGCTCGTCCGCGCCCGGCCCTCTCGTCCTGCTGGAGGGCGCGCCGGCCCCGCTTTATCTTCATGGTGCGACCATCTACCGCGGCCCGCTGCCGCTCTCCGAAAAAAACCTGCAGCCCGCGAGCGGCGAACCCGCCAATCCCGCCACGCCCGTGCCGCTCCCGCGCACCTTGCTCACCCTGCCGGCGGCGATGAGTTTTTTCCAACACTCGGGTGCGCGCCTGCCCGCCGAGTTTCAACGAACCGTGCGGCAGGAACCCCTCCGTCCCCACCTGCGCCTTTCGCTCGAATTCCTGCCCGGCGCCGTCGGCGAATATGACGAGGCGGAATCCAAGGAACTGCTGTGCGTCGAGTTCACCACGCTCGCCGCGGACGGCAGCCATCGCGAGCGCTACACCCCGTCCGGCTGGCGCGAATCAGTCTCTGCCCCGCTCCCCGGGGCTGCTGACGGCGAGACGCTCGTGATCCACGACCGCGCCCCGGCCCAGGCGGCGGTCGGCCCGTTTCTTCGCTTCGGTTTGCAGTGGGTGGCCGCGCATACGCCCGACCCGTGCTGGCAGCGGACGGTGACGGATGACTTCGCCGACGAACTCTCCGACTGGATCGCCACCCTGCCGGCCGACACCGTGATTGCCGCCACGGACGAACTCGCCGGCCTCGTGCGTCCGCCCGATCTGGCGAGCTTCGCGCTGGAGGTCGAACCCGACAGCCACGCTCGCGACTGGTTCGACGTCCGGCTCATCGCCCGCGCCGAGGACACCACTTTTACCAAGGAAGAGATCGCCCTTTTGCTCGCCGCGCGGGGCGGCTTCGTCCGCCTCACCGGCAAAGGCTGGCGGCGGCTCACGCTCGGCACCGACGAAACCCAGCAGGCGCGCCTCATCGCCCTCGGCCTCGCCGAAACCCCTGTCGTGGGCGAGCACCATCGCTTCCACGCGCTCCAGCTTGCCAGCGACGAAAGCCTGCGCGAGGTGTTCGCGGCCCGTGCGTGGGAGCAGCTCCGTCTCCGCGCCATCGAGTTGCGCGCCGAGCCTCCGCCCGCCGTGCCCGCGACGGTCACCGCCGAGTTGCGCCCCTATCAACGCGAAGGCTTTGAGTTTCTCGCCTGGCTGTCCCGCCACGGTCTGGGCGGTGTGCTCGCCGACGACATGGGCCTGGGCAAAACCGTGCAGGCGCTCGTCTGGCTCGTCTGGCTGGCGGCGCGCGATCCCGCGAAACCGTTTCGCGCCCTCGTCATCTGCCCAAAATCCGTCACCACGAACTGGCCGCTGGAGGCCGCCCGCTTCACGCCCACGCTGAGCACCGCCGTGTTTGATCCCGCTTTACCCCGGACCGGCGCCACTCCCGCCGCGCACCTTGTCATCGCCAACTATGCCCAACTGCGGCTCAACCCGGAGATTTTCGCCACCAGCCACTGGGACGCGGTGATTCTCGATGAAGGGCAGAACATCAAGAATCCCGGCAGCGCCACCGCCCAGGCCGCCCGTGCGTTGCGCGCCACCCATCGGCTTGTGCTCACCGGCACCCCGGTGGAAAACCGGCTGCTCGACCTCTGGAGCCTCCTCGCTTTCGCCATGCCCGGCCTGCTCGGCAGCCAGAGCGCTTTCAAACGCCTCTATGACGACAAGGCTGATCCGGCCAGCGCCCGGACCCGGCTCGCCGCGCGCGTGCGGCACTTCCTGCTACGGCGCACCAAGAATCAGGTCGCCCGCGATCTGCCGCCGCGCATCGAGGAGGAGATTGTCTGCGAACTCGAGGGGGCGCAACGCACGCTCTATGACGCCGAATTGAAACGCGCCCGCCAGATCCTCCTCGGCGTACACGGGGCGCGCGAGTTTGACACCCAGCGTTTCAACATCCTCCAGTCCCTGCTCCGGCTCCGCCAGATTTGCTGCGATCCCCGCCTCATCGGCGGTGGCCAGAAACCCGGCCACGAGCCTTCGAGCGCCAAGCTCGACGCCCTGCTTGAAACCGTTGAACCGCTCGTGGCCGAGGGGCACAAGGTTTTGGTTTTCTCGCAATTTGTCACGATGCTGGAACTCATCCGCGAGGAGCTGGTAAAACGTGAGATTCCGCACTTGATGCTCACCGGCCAGACGGAGAACCGCCAGGTGCTGGTGGACCGCTTCCAAGGCGACCCGGCGATTCCGGTGTTTCTTATCTCCCTTAAGGCCGGCGGCACCGGCCTGAACCTCACCGCCGCCAGCTACGTGGTGCTCTACGACCCGTGGTGGAATCCCGCGGTGGAAGCGCAGGCCATCGACCGCACGCATCGCATCGGCCAGCGCAACCAGGTGATCGCCTACCGGCTGCTTGCCCGCGGGACGGTCGAGGAAAAAATCCGCGCCCTCCAGCGCGACAAGGCCGCCCTCGCCGCCGCCGTGGTGCAGGAGGAATCCCTGACCAGTGTGCTCGACCTTGAAAGCCTGCGCCACATCCTGAGCTGAAGGATTCCGGTTTTTGAAGATGGCGCGGGCCGGCCCTTTTTCGCCTTGCCGGACGAGCCAACCGACTGAAGCTGCGTTCATGAACCTGCGCAGCTTCCTCCCATTTCTCAGCGAAATCCGGCGGGCAATCACCCTCGGGGCGCTGGTTTGGCTGGCGAGCGCCGCCTCGGCGCAGGTCCCGGTGACGGATCGTCCGTTCAACAATGCGCCGGGCGTTTTTCGCTTCGCGATCGTGGCCGACCGGGCCGGCGGCATCCGCCCGGGCGTTTTTGAGAACGCGGTGGTCAAGTTGAAGCTGATGCAGCCGGAGTTTGTGATGTCGATCGGGGATCTCATCGACGGCTACACGAAGGATCCCAAGGTGTGGAACGCCGAGTGGCAGGAATTCGAGAAAATTGTCACCCGGCTCGACCTGCCCTTCTACTACGTCCCGGGCAACCACGACATCAGCAATCCCGAGTTGCTCTCCGCCTGGAAGCAGCGCCGGGGCGACCCGTGGTTCAGCTTCGTTTACCAGAATGTGCTTTTTCTCTGTCTCGATACCGAGGACCGCGCAGGCGGCGGCTTTGGCGATGAACAAATCGCGTGGGCCAAGAAAACCCTGGCCAGTCACGCCGACGTGCGCTGGACGCTTTTATTTTTTCACCGACCGCTTTGGCTGGAGAAAGACCAGGCCGGCTACGAACAGGTGAGCGCCGCGCTACACGGACGGCCTTACACCGTCTTTGCCGGGCACCTGCATCACTACCTCAAAAGCGAGCGCGACGGCATGAAACATTACGTGCTCGCGACCACCGGCGGGGTTAGCAAGGGCCGCGGCGTGGAGTATGGGGAATTCGATCACGTGACGTGGGTGACAATGAAACCCGACGGTCCCGTGGTCGCCAATCTCAAGCTCGATGGCATCCTGCCCGATGATGTGGTCTCGGACGACACGTATCCGCGGGTTGAGGCACTGCGGGAAGGGACGTGGTTGCGAGTCGAACCGGTGGTGCAGACCGGGCCAAACTTCCAGCACCTGACCGTGCCTCTCCGCCTGCGCAATCCGACGGACTATCCCTTGCAGGTCAACGGCCAGTTGAGCCCAGCCGCGGGTGTTCGCTTCGAGCCGGCACAGATCGACCGGGTGGTTGCCCCGCAGCAAACAGAGACCGTCATGGTTGACGTCATCGCGCAGGGTGCGCCGGTTTCCATTCATGCGCTGAACGAAGCCGGGGTTGATTTGATCCTGACCGGCAGTTACCCGGTGAAAAACGAACGGCTGGAATTGCCCACGCACCAGCGCCTGCGCCTCGACTGGCGGCACACGGCGGCGCGAGCGGCGCAACCCATCCAGCTCGACGGCAATCTGGGTGAGTGGCCGGCGGACGCTTTCACCTTGGTGGAACGACCGATGTTCATGGAGGAAGGCTGGGAATGGTTTGGACCGGAGGACGGCCGTTTCCGTTTTGCGGTGCAACACCGCGACGGAAAGGTCTTCGTGGCGATCGAGACGTTTGACGACCACCTGATCACGGCGGCGGATCCCGCGGAGCTGCAGGACAAACTCTTTGTCAAGCTGTGGACCACCGCCGGCGCCACCGTGCTCGGCGGGGTCGCCGGTCAGACGGACGCACAGGTCTGCGTGCGGGCGAAGGCTGACGGACTGGTGGGCGAGTTTGCTTTCACGCTGCCGCCAGGCGAAAAGACCTTCCGGCTGAACATCGGCTGGCAGGATCATGATCGTCCCGAGAATACCAAACCGTCGGTGCTTTGGTGGCGTGATGGTGCGGTGGCCGATTTCGGCTGGTTCACAATCGTGCCGTAGCCGGGACCAAGCCGCCCGTCGGCCAACGAGCTTTTGCCGGGCGGCTGGCCCGGACAAAGACCGGGCTGGCAGGAGCCAGCAACGGTGTGATCGCGCTCTATGGGCGCCCACTTGCGAGCTGATCTACCGTCGCACTTTTCTGTTTCGCCATTTCAGAGGAAACTGCGACCAACTGCATGGGTCCGGTTGAGAAATCGGTGTCCATGCTCCATCCACGCTGGCGGTCTGCACCGGCGGTCAATCGGTTCCCCGCTCCAAACGCGCGCGGAGTTCGGCGACAATTATGTCCGCTTCGTGTGCGAGATCGATGACCTCGACCATCACCACGCCCAACCAGGCTGTGTCCGTGAGCTTCTGCTCCTGGCAGGACTCCATGGCCCGCAGGGCATCGTCGAGATAAACGCGGGCCTTTTTCAGCCGCACGACTGTGCCGGCACAAAACTCAACCTCCGGGGGCCAGTCGTCACCGTTGAGCGCGCCGGCGAGTTTGGCACTGGCCTTCAGCACGGCGCCGATGAGATCCGCCACGGGATGTTCCTCGCTGTCGTGCTCCGTCACCCAGCCGCGTTCCTCCGGCTCGCTCATCATTTGCCGGGCCAGCTCGCGCGCTTTGGCGGCAAGCGGATGTTCCCGCTCCGCTTCCTTCCTCAACCCGGGATCGTTGACCGCCTCTTCCGCCGCCTGGTTCATCTCTTCAATCCATTTGGCGCTGCGCGCCCGTTGTTCGGGCGTGGGCTCGGGCTCACCGCGTTCTTCACGCATTCGCTTGATTTCTTCGTCCAGGATTTTTTCGTAATCCGCTCCTTTGCCCTCGCGCGCCAATCGGGCCTGGATGCGATCGACCAGCCGGTCGCTCCGAAACTGCATCTGTTCCGCTTCCTCCTCGGTCTGTGGTTTTTCATTCCATTCCGTGTCTCCGTGCGCCTGACCGGACGTCGCCGCATCGCCCAGCCGCTTCATGAATCCGGTCAGCGCCGCGCTGTTGGCGTGGCGCTGCGTCTCTTCTTCATCCGGGGACATTTCCCACGCGGCTTCGCCCACAATTTTCAGCTCGTAGCCGGCCGACTCGATGACCACCCGGCCATTGCGCTCGCTGAACCATTCCAGATAAAGCGAATTGCCCCAGTGCCATGGGAACGGTTTCTTCTGCGCATAATATTCGCCAATCTGGTCGAGCGGGATGTCAGGCACCTTCACCTTGCGCGAGGCGGTGATGTCGCCAGCCACGCCTTCCTGCTTCGTAGCAAACCCCTCGGTTACACCTGGCTTCGGTTCCGGGTTGATGAATTCCAGCCGCCGGCCCGCGAGATCGCGCCAGCAGTTGCCGGTCAAGGTCAGTTCCCCCGGCGCATCCCGGCCGGCAAACCAGATGCGTCCGGTCACACGGCCGCGCACGCGGTTGTCGATCTCGCCCCGGATCACGGTTTCTTCGATGCGCCAGGCCATGCTGCCATGCTCGGACCACGGTTCATCGGTGGCGAGCCAACTTCCGCGGGTCGTTCATCCGCACCTAAACGCCTTGCAATCAATACGGTGGAGCGGTGCCACCGGTTTTCTCACCGGTAACCAACGCCTCCGTCCTCGGTCTTTAGTAAGGCATGTCCCGCTGGCTGAAGACTCCTCTCCTGTTGCTGGCCGTCGCGGGTGTTGGGCTCGGCTCGCTCCCGTGGTGGCTGGGGCTCGTTTTGCGACCCGTGTTGCGGTCCAAAGGCATGACTTTTGAACGCTACGAACGCACGGGCTATGCGCATTTCCAACTGCACGCGGTGCGTTATGCGGACGCAAAGATCGAATTCACGGCGCAGCAGGTTAAGGCCCTCACTCCGCTGGTCTGGCTGGCGCTCCGCGCGCGCGGAATCGCTCCGGCCATCGCGATCGAGGACTGGCGGGTCCAACGCGTGTCCGGCTCCGCCCCGCCCTCCGACAAAACACAAATCGCCGGCCTGACCGACCTGCGGGCCACATTGCAACGCCTCGGCCCGCGCGTGGGCTACTGGCTGCCCCGGGTCCATCTCACCGCGGGCGAAGTGCACGGATTCGGCCCGGCGCTGACGATTGCGCAGGCCGACTGGCAAAACTTCATACTGAAAGTGGAAGGCTTGCGCGTCGTGGATCAGGTTTTGGCGTTCGTCCTCGCGCCGGCAATCGACGGCACGATTGTCCTGACCGCGCATACCGCAGAAAACGAGGCCCGCTTGCGGCTCGTCTGGTCGGGAACAGAGATCAAGGGCGAAGCCGTGTTGTGGGAGCAGCCCCTGAAACTGGCGGCAATTTTTCCTGCCTCCGGCTGGCTCCCCACGGAAGCGAGCGCGTTGGCGGAAAACTGGCGGCTGCCGGCGACCCTTGTGAAACTCGGCGCGCCGTATGCGTTGGTCCGGGGCGATGGCCGGCTGCTGTGGCGTGATGGTGCATTCAATCTGTCACTCAACGCCCGGGCCGAATCCGCGGCCAACAGCAAGGCGCCACCCCTTGAGGCAAGCGCGGTCGCGCAGGGCAATCTCCGCGAGCTGACACTGACCGCCTTGCACGTGGATGCACCTTTCGCGACCGCGGTGCTAACTGCGCCGGTAACTTTCAGTCTGGATCACCCGCTGTCGGCCGAATCAGCCCAACTCATCGTCCAAGCGAATCTGGCCAAGCTGCCTTGGATCGATGCGCGCGGAACAATGCAAGGCACCGTGACCGTGGCCGGCAGCACCGCCGCTGCCCGCCAGGATTTCGAACTCAAGTTTAGCGATGTCGCTGTGCAGGGCTTCTCAGTCAAAAACGTCCAGGCCCGCGGTGTGCTGGCGTGGCCGCAGATGGAGTTGACCGAACTCAAGGTGCAGCTGGACGAAACCAGCTCGCTTGAAGCGCACGGCAGCGTGGACTGGCAGACCCGTGAACTGGCGGACGCAGGTTTGCAGGCGAAGCTCGGTTCCGCTTGGTTCGCCCGCTGGCTGCCGGCGGGTGCCAGTTGGTCCCTGGCGGAGGTTGACGCGACAGCGGAAGGCCCGCTGGCCGCACCGCGTCACCAAGGATCACTCAAACTCAGTGCGGCGCTTTGGCCGCCTCTCCATCCGCTGGCCGTGACCGCATCCTGGCGGGGCGAGGGCGCGAAGGTGGAAATCCTGTCCGTTCTCGCCGCAGCGAAAGATTCCACGATCGAACTCGCGGGCACGCTCGATCCACGTGGTCTCCAACTCACCAAATTTCTGTTCGCCCCGGCGGGTCAGGCCGGGTGGCAACTTGCCGCCCCCGCGCAACTGGCCTGGGCACCAGTCTGGTCCGTTGAGAACCTCCAACTGACCGGTCAGGCCGGCCAGTTGACATTAAAGGGCCGTGGCGGACCCGATGGATTTATCGATCTCGCTGCGACCGGGTTTGATTCCGCCTGGTTGCAAGACTGGGTGACACTCTCCGGACCCGGCTGGCGGATGCATGCGCTGCACGCGACCGGTCGCGTTGTCGGACCGGTGCTCGTTTTTGAGACCGAACTCTCTGCGCAAATCGAAATGTCACCAAGCCCGGCCCAGGTAAAACTGGTTGCGAGCGGAGATGCCGAGGGGGTTCAGCTCAAGGAGTTCAAGGTCGTGGAAGCAGAGCGCGTGCTCACGCAAGCCACCGGCCGGCTGCCGCTGACCCTGGTGCTGTCGCCCACGCTTCACCTATCGCTGGATGAGTCCGCGCCTCTTGAATTGTCGGCTTCGACCGAACCCGACTCACCTCTGTGGGCCGCGTTATCCGCCGGCACCGGCGTGCAACTGACCAAGCCGGAGGCAAAGCTCGACCTCAAGGGCACGGTGCGCCAGCCCGCCGGCGAACTGCTGGTCAAGGTTGCGCGGATCAGCCCCGGTCGCTTGAACCCCGCCCCTTCGCCAACGCCACTTCCCGGGGATGCTTCGCGCGGCCCTGCTCTTCCTTGGGAATCCCCGCAGGCTGCGGGAAATATTCCGGACCTCAAATTTTCCCTGCCGGAATTTGAAGACCTGGCCTTTGCCCTGCAGGTCGGCCGCGAGACAATCACCCTGACGAATTTTTCCGCCAAACTCGACGGGCAGGCGGTGCAGGCCAGCGGACATGTACCGATGGATGACAGCCGCTGGGAGAAGCTGTGGCACGATCCCGCCGGCTTCGACTGGAGCCACGCTGAAGCGCGCGTGGAAATTCCCGATGCCGACCTGGCCCCGCTCGCCCGCCGCTTTCCAAAATTCGCGGCCGCCCAGGGCCGGCTGCATGCCCGGGTGGAACTCACCGCGGGAAATAAATTCTCTGGCGAACTGCACCTGACGGATGCGGCCTTCCGGCCTTGGGCCCCCTTCAGCACCCTGCAGGAAATCAATGCCGACCTCGCGCTGGCTGGCCATACCCTCGCCGTGCGGTCGCTGACCGCCAAACTCGGCGGCGAACCCGTGAGCCTGACCGGCAGCATCACCCTCGTGCCCGGCGGTGCCCCGCGTCTCGACCTCAGTCTCCAAGGGCGGAACCTTCCGCTGGTGCGCAACACCGGTTTGCTCCTGCGCAGCGATCTCGACCTGCACGCCAGCACCGATGACGCCGGCGTGACACGCCTCGGCGGCACGGTGACAGTGCGCGACTGCCTGATGCTGGCCAATCTGCGGCTGAGCACGCTGCTTCCCACCGGACGGCGCGGGGTGACGCTGCAGCCGCCGTATTTCGCCGTGGCGGCCGAGCCGTTCCGGTACTGGCCACTGGCCGTGGAGCTGCGCGCTGAACGGGCCGTGCGCGTGCGCACCACCATGTACAACGGCACGGCCTCCGCTCATTTTCACGTTGGCGGCACGCTCGGCGAACCACGCGCCGTGGGCGAGCTGACCGTCGACCAAGGGCAGGTCCTGTTTCCGTTTGCCGCCTTCAAGGTCCTGGCCGGCGCGGTGCGCCTCCGTGAATCCGACCCTTTCCACGCGGTGGTGAACCTGAACGCGGTGTCCCAGCGGCAGAATTACCAGCTCCGTCTGGCCGTGACCGGCCAGTTGCCTTCGCCGAACATCGCGCTGTCCTCCAATCCCTCGCTCGACGCCGACGAGGTGCTGTTGATGGTGATGACGGGGCGACCACCCACCGGAGACACGATGGCTTCGAGCAGCCCGCAGCGGTTTGCGCTCCTCGGGGCCTACCTCGGGCGGGGGCTGTTCCAGGACCTCGGCTTCAGTGGCGAGAACCGGCTGGAAATAAACACCGGCATGCAGGTCTCCGACGCGGGACGGGAAACCTACGAATTTGAATACAAGCTGAAGGACCGTTGGTCGCTCGTGGGCGAATACGACCAGTTTGACAGTTACAACGCGGGCGTGAAATGGCGCGTTTACTCTGAGGAGAGCAAACCGGATGAGAAGAAATAATCTCGCCCGATCCCGGTTCTGGCGGGTGCTGCCCGTCGTGGTTGTGCTCGCCGGCGCCGCGCACGTCGCGGCGGCAGAATTGCAGGTTCGCGGCCTGGGCTGGTTTGACAACCGTTCCGCCGGACAGAAATTGAAGCTGCTGCTGGGCGAACAGCTCAAAACCACCCTTGATGCCAATGCCCTGGAGGATGCGGCGCTCGTGCTTATCTCCATGCTAAACGACGACGGCTATCTTGAGCCGACGCTCACCGTGGAAGTCACCCTGCCCGACGGTCGCACGGAACTCCATTCCCTCGACGCCAAGCTCGAACATCCGTTGCCCCGGCCGCTGACCGCCGCCGCTGCGACTTTCCGCATCGACCATGGCCGGCGTTTCACCCTGCGGGAGGTTACCATTGCCGGGTTGCGGGCGATCACGCAAAAATCCGCCCAAGCTTTTTTCATCGGAGAAAACCTGCTGATCCCGCTCGCCTCGGAACGGATTTATTCCCCCGGCCGCCTGCAAAGCAGTCTGGCCAATCTTGAGGAAACTTTGCGCCAGCAGGGTTATGCCGAGGCCGTGGTGACGCTTGACGGGGTCCAGATCGATCATGTCACCGGCCGCGTCCGCGCGCGAATCACGGTGCAGGAAGGCCGGCTATGGCAGGTGACCGCGCTCCGGTTCGCCCTGGCCGACGGCACCAAGGCTCCGGTCGAACTCAGCGACAAATACACGGGCCGTCCGTGGACCTCCCTCTGGCGGCAGGACACCATGACGGCCATCAATCGCTGGTATTTTGTGCGCGGTCATCCGGATGTGCAGGTCAAGCTGACCCCGCAGGCCGCGAACGCGCCGGACGGCACCAAGGCCGTGACGGTCGTGGCTGAAATTACGCCCGGGCCGGAGGTGCATGTGGGGCAGGTGCGCTTCACCGGCAATACGCACACCCGCGATGGCACGCTGCGCCGCCTCGTCCGGAGTCAGCCGGGCGACCTGTTAAACCCGATAAAGTTCGACAACAGCCAGGCCCGGATTTCGCAACTGGGTGTCTTTCGCAACGTCGTTTTGCGCTATGATCCGCCGGAAGCCGCCACTCGTGACGCGGTGTATGAACTCACCGAGGGCCGCCGGCAGGAGGTCAGCCTGCTTGCTGGCTACGGCAGCTACGAACAGTTGCGGGGCGGCGTGGAGTGGAAGCACTACAATCTCTTCGGCCTCGCCCATACCGACAGCCTCAAACTCGTGCAGTCGATGAAGAGTTCGCAAGGCGACTACACTTACACCGTGCCGGAACTCTTTGGCACCACGACCGACGGCAGTGTGCGGCTGTTCGGCCTGCACCGAAGGGAATTTTCCTTCGTGCGCGAGGAATACGGCGCCAATCTTTCGCTGCTCTGGCCGCTGCACCGCCTCGGGGTGGCGCTCACGACTGGTTACACGTTCAAGCGCCTGCACAACATGGAGGACCAGCTCGCCACCCGCACCACGGACCGGACCCAGGCCGACGTGGCCAGTCTCGACCTCGGGGTGGTGCGCGACCGGCGCGACAACCCGCTGCGGCCGCACAAGGGCTACAAGGTCTCTCTGCAAGCCGAGCTGGCCAGTCGCGCCCTGGGCGGCGAGGTGATCTACCAGCATTTTGTCCTCGGCGCCTCCTACCACACCGGTTGGGGCACCGGGCGCTGGCTTCATGTCGGGCTGGCGCACGGCGTCGTGACCACCTTCGGTGCCTCTGCCGGGTCTGCTTTGCCGATCAGTGTTCTCTTTTTTCCCGGCGGCGACGGCTCGATCCGCGGTTACCAGAACGGCGAGGCCGCACCCCGCACCGCGGCCGGACTGTTTGTCGGTGCCAAAGCCTACACGCAGTTCAATCTCGAACTGGAACAGGCGCTCACGACAAAATGGTCGGTCGTGATGTTTGGCGACGCCCTCGGCTCAGCAGCAAGCCTGGCTGACTATCCATTTTCAGAGAAACTTTATGCCGCCGGCCTCGGCGTGCGCTACCAGACCATCATCGGCCCGGTGCGGATTGAATATGGACGTAATCTCAACCCGCGTCCGCGAGACCCAGCCGGCACCCTGTTGCTTTCGATCGGATTTCCGTTCTGAGCAAGCTAACTGCACTTAAAGCTGTCGGGTGGGATCGCTGATCCCGCCCGACAGTAAAGATCCCCGGAGCAAACTCCGGGGCATTGGACAAATCATACACTGTAGCCGGGGTCGCTGACCCCGGACCGGCTTCAGCGAGGCCAGCTACAACCATGTGCCTTGCCCTGCCCGGTCACAGCCGCACCTCGTGCCGCACGGCCGCGAGCGCCAGGTTCATGTCGCGGATGAAGGCCAGCATGGACCCGATGAGACACAGCAGCGCCACACAGAACACACCCGCAATCAGCCCGCTCAATTCCAGATGCAGCCAGGCGGAGAGGAACAGCAGCAGCATGATCACCGCCGCGGCGAGCACGGTGACCGTGCTGAGCGTGATCGACAGACGCAGGATGCTGGCGCGCCGCATTAGGATTTCGATTTGGGTGCGGAGCGGCCCGGCTTTTTCCACGGCGGGACCGGCCATCAGCTCCTGATTCAGCAACCGGGTGCGGTCCAGCATCCGACCAAAGCGGTTGGTCAGAGTCAGCAGCAGCAGGCCGACACCGGAAATAAGAATCACCGGCCCGATCGAAAATTGCAGGATGGGCAGGAGCTGGGA
>CAZBLQ010000078.1:0-2651 GCA_964492635.1 uncultured Oleiharenicola sp. | reverse complement strand
CCCCGGCTTCGCCTTGCCTTTCGGGCCGGCCCCGGTGTGATGGCCGCGCCCCAAACCGCCTGTCGGTTTTACCACCCCAATGTCCTCCAAAATCTCCTCCTGGCGTCCTTTTCTCTGGGTGCCGTCGCTCTACCTCGCGATGGGCATACCCTACAATGTCGTCAACGGCACCGCCGTGCGGATGTACAAGTCGCTCGGTTATGCCGACAGCCAGATCACGGTGGCGATCGGCAGCATCGGCATCGCCTGGTCGCTGAAACCCCTGTGGGCCGCCTTCCTCGACATGCATCGCACGAAGAAATTCTTCGTGCTCTCGATGGAGGTGCTGTGCGGCCTGCTCTTCGCCGCCATCGCGATGAGCCTCGCGGCACCGGGGTTTTTCCAGATCAGCATCGGGCTGCTCTGGGTGGCCGCCTTCGCCTCCTCCACGCAGGACATCTGCGCCGATGGCATCTACCTGACCGCCCTGGACAAGCCCAGCCAGGCGCGGCTCGCCGGTTTCCAGAGCATGTGCTGGACGCTTGGCAAGGTGATCGCGGCCGGCCTGCTGATCTCGGTGCTCGACGGCCAGAGGCTGGCGCACGGCTGGTCCAACCAGACCATGTGGCGGTATGTCATGCTGACCTGCGGCGTGATGATGTTCGTGCTGTGGGCCTATCACATTTTCTTCCTGCCGGTCGGCAGTATTTCCGAGCGGCCGCACAGCACCAAGCAGGTGTTGGAGGACTTTGTCGGCACCGCGGCCACCTTTTTCCACAAACGCGCCTTCTGGGGCATGATCGCCTTCGTTTTCCTCTACCGCCTCGGCGAGGGTCTGATCATGATGGAAGGCCAGCTCTTCCTCCAGTCCGCGCAAGCCCAAGGCGGGGTCGGCCTGACTGCCGGCCAGGTGAGCAACATCGACGCCGTCTACGCGACCCTGGCCTTCATTGCCGGCGGGCTGCTCGGCGGCGCGTTCGCCGGCAAGCTGGGCCTGCACCGCTCGCTGTGGATCCTGGGCCTGTCGCTGAACGTGCCGCACTTCACTTTCGTCTACCTCAGCCATTTCGCCGCCGCGGGCCACGGCCTGTCCTACGGGACCATCGTGACGATGGTGAGTATCGAGAAATTCGGCTACGGCTTCGGCATGGTCGGCAACATGCTCTACATGATGCAGCAACTGGCCCCGGGGCGCAGCAGCATGACGCACTATGCCTTCGCCAACTCCCTGATGAACCTCGTGCTCGTGCCGACGGCCATGGTCTCCGGTCCGCTGGCCGAATGGCTGGGCTTCTCCACCTTCTTCTTCGTGGTCATGTTTGCCTCCGTCCCTTCCGTGCTGGCGGCCTGGTGTGCGCCTTTCCCGCAAAAGGATGACGATCATGGCACGGTGGAAGGCTCGGCCACGGCGCTGGTGACGGTGGATGATCCCACGCGGCTGTCCGCCGTGGAACAATCCATCCAGCGAATTGCCGGCCGCGCCTCGATTTTTGCGATGCTCAACATCCTCACGATCCTGACCATCGACGCCAAGATCCTCGGCTCGCTGCAGGGTGTGGCGCGCGGCACGGGCCAGACCCAGTTCGCGTTGTTGCTCGGCGTGGTCGCGTTGAAGGGCTTTTTCTCGTGGCGCACCTTTGCCCTCGCGGGTGAAGCCGCCGCGGCCGCCCGCCCGACTGCCGAGAAGAACTACCTCGGCAACGCCCGCGGCGCCAAGATTGCGACGCTGATCTGCGCCGCCGTCACGCTTGCCATTCTGGTTTTTGCCGCGCGGATGGCGTTTTGAGGCGGTATGTGCGATCGGTGTTTTGCCCGACTGCTTTGCTTTATTGGAGGTGGGGCGCCCTCGCCCCGCTTCTGAGCCTTGCTTCGCGGGGTGAGGGCACCCCGCCTCCAATCGTCCCGCCTTTGCATTTGCGAGCGTGTCAACTTTGGTGTTTGTTCACCGGTTCGCTTCGCGTCTTCCTCTATTTATGCTCCCCTCACCCCGTTGCTTTGTCCTCGGCCTGATTGTCGCCGCCAACGCTTTCCTCAATGCCTCCGCGGCCCCGGCTGAATCGCTCACGCTGAACGACCGCGGGTACCTTGAGATGCCGGGCCTGAACGTCATGCTCGCCAACGACTACTATCCCGAGGGCCATCAGGGTGGCGTCGGCATCATTCTGAACGGCCAGCGCACTGCCACCAACGGCGACCTGCGCCTTGAGCCCACGCCCGGCCAGTGGCAGCCCACGCCGAAGACCGGCAAGCGCACCGTGGACAATGAACTCCAGGAAATCCGCGTGCACCTGCAGTATCCTGACGAGAAAAACAACCGGCAGGGCCTGAACCCCGTCGACTATCCCGACCTGAACCTCGGCTACACGGTACATGTTGTTGCCGCCGGTGGCTCCGCCTTCCGGATCGTTGTGGATCTGGACGCGCCTCTGCCGGCCGCGTGGGTGGGCAAGGTCGGTTTTAATCTCGAACTTTTCCCGGGCAGCCTTTTCGGCAAAGCCTATTCCTTCGGCGACCAGTTTGGCAGCTTCCCACGGCAGGCCAACGGTCCGGGCGCCATGACCGACGGCGACTACGAAGTTGAACCGCTGGGCCATGGCCGGCACCTCACTGTCGCGCCCGAGTCCGATCGCCAGCGCATGACGATCGAGGCGGTGCAGGGCGGCGAACTCACC
>CAZBLQ010000077.1:9607-18477 GCA_964492635.1 uncultured Oleiharenicola sp. | reverse complement strand
CGCACGCCCGGCAACATCACCGCCATCCGCCCGATGAAGGACGGTGTCATCGCCGACTTCGACATCACCGAGGCGATGCTCCGTTACTTCATCAAGAAGGTGCACAACAATTCCAAGCTGGTCTCGCCCGGCGTCTGCATCGCCATTCCCAGCGGCATCACCGAGGTCGAAAAACGCGCGGTGATGGAGTCCGCCACCCACGCCGGCGCCCGGGAAGTGCACACCATCCCCGAGCCCTATGCCGCCGCACTCGGCGTCGGCCTGCCGGTCGACGAGCCCGCCGCCAACATGATTGTGGACATCGGCGGCGGCACCACCGAGATCGCCATCATTTCCCTGAACGGCATCGTGTTTTCCAAATCCATCCGCGTCGCGGGTGATGAGTTCGACATGGCCATCATCAACTACATGAAGCGGGCCTACAATCTCCTCATCGGCGAGCGCACCGCGGAAGAAATCAAGGTCACCATCGGCTCCGCCTACCCGCTCGAGAACGAACTGGCGCTGGAGGTCAAGGGTCGCGACTCGGTCGCCGGCCTGCCCAAGACCATCCACATCACCTCCCAGGAAATCCGCGAGGCCATGGGCGACACGGTCGGGGCCATCGTGGACGCCGTGCGCGCCGCCCTGGAGCGCTGTCCGCCCGAACTTTCCGCCGACCTCGTGGACCGCGGCTTCGTCATGGCCGGTGGCGGCTCCCTCATCCGCGGCATCGACAAACTGCTTTCCGAAAAGACCGGCCTGCCCGTCATCGTGGCCGACGACCCGCTCTCCGCCGTCGCCAACGGCACCGGGGTCTTCATCAACAACATCGAAGACTACCGCCGGATTGCCGCCGACCTTTGAGCGGAAGACGGGCCGCGCCGATCATGCCCGGTTGAACCGCCGCCCTCGCCGTGCTTCCGAAACGCTTCGACCAGGCCCGCCCGTTCGCCACCCTCGGCATCATTCTCCTGCTGTGGCTGCTGGCGCCGCTCATGTTCAAGAGCTTCACGCGCGCGACATTCTTCGAGATTCAGGCTCCGCTCATCGTCGCCGACTCGTACGTCAGCAACCTGCAGACTTTCTGGTCCAACCGCCTGCACTCGAAGGATGAGCTGCTGCATGCCGGTATGCAGGTGGCCGGCCTGATCGCCCAGTACGATTTCAGCACCCAGCAGAACCAACAGTTGCAGGCGGAAATCCTGCGGCTGGAAAACCTGCTCAATCTGCCGCCGATGCCCGCCTTCCGGTTTGAGCCGGCCCGCGTGGCCCGCCGCGATTCCTCCGGCTGGTGGCAGCGCATGTTCATCCGCAAGGGCGAAAACTATGGCATCACCGTCGGGGCGCCCGTGGTGTTCGCCGGCGGCGTGGTCGGCCGCGTCGCCGAGGTCCACCGCTACACCGCCATCGTCGACCTCATCACCAATCCAACCTTCCGGATCGCGGCGAGTGTGTCCGGCGACAGCCGGCCTTTCAGCTATCAGGGCGGCCTGAACGACTCTTTTGTCTCTCCACGCGGCATCGTGGATAATGTGCCACTCGACGTCTACGCCAGCCGGATCGCCACCAAGCGGGTGGTCACTTCCGGGCTCGATGGCGTGTTCCCCCCCGGTCTCACCATCGGTGAAATCACCAGTCTTGAGCCCAGCGCGGACGGTCTGTTCAAGTCCGGCGATGTCCAGCTCGACGAGCGGCTGGGATCGCTGACCGAAGTGACCGTGCTCATCCCGCTCAATCCCGAGGAGTTTTGATGCGCCCGGATTCGTCATTGCGAGAAGGCCCGCCCTGCGGAACGACGAAGCAATCCAGCCGCTTCAACAAGCTCAAGACCCCGAGCCAGTCGAGGGGCTGGATCGCCACGGCCCGCTTTACGGGCCTCGCGGTGACAAACAAAAACCAGCAGCACCATGCGCCGCTTTGATCCACGCTGGCTCATCGTTTTTCTCGCCAACCTGCTGCTCTGGTGGCTGGTGGGCCTGGCCAACAACTATCTCGCTACCCTCTCGGTGCACCTGTACCTCGGCGGCCTTTTTCTCGTCTATGCCTCCCTGCGGCTTGACTGGAAACATGGCTTCATCGCCCTGGTGCTGACCGGGCTGATGTACGACGCCGTCGAACCGGTGCCGTTTGGCACCAGTATGGTGCTGTTCGCGTTGGTGCATGCGACGCTGCTGTATGGCCGCCAGCGTTTCCCGCGCGAGGGCTCGGTCTTCGGCATTGTCGTGGCGCTGCTGGCCAATCTCTTTCTGATCATCGCCCTTTCCTTCCTGCTCATCGGCGCCAACCCCCGGCCCGGCGATGCCTGGCTGCGCATCTTCGTCGACCTCCTCACCTCCCAGCTCGTCATCGTGCTCATCACGCCGTGGTTTCTGGCGTTGCAAACGCAGGCCATGGAGCTGGCGCAGATCCATCCCGAGACCGGCCGTCGCGTGGTGCTTTGATTTTCGCCCTTACTTGATTCCCTTGGCCCCGTGAGCAAGCTCATCGAAACCCACAGCGCCCGGAATCCGCGCCTGCTGTTTTTCCACGGCATCATCGTCGGGATGGTGCTGCTGCTCGTCGGCGGGCTGGTTTACCGCCAGCTGTTCAAGTCTGTGCTCTACAATGAGCGCGAGCGCCTGCAGAACCAGCGCCGCGTCATTTTTCCCGGCCCGCGTGGCAACATCTATGACCGCGACGGCAGCGTCCTCGTCGGCAACCGTCCGCGCTTTTCCGTCGTGCTCGACCTTGCCCGGCTCCGCGGCGAGTTCCGCACGGAGTACAAGAAGATCGAACGCAATTACAGCACGATGGACCGGGCTGAGCGGCCCACCCCCGAGCAACTGGAGCGCATTGCCCGGTCCAGCGTGGCCCAGCGCTACCTCGACAAGCTCAATTTCATCCTCAATCGCAACGAAACCGTCCGCATCCCCGAGCTCAACCGGCACGTCAACCAGACCCTCCTGCTGCCTTACGTGCTGCTCGATGACCTGGCCCCCGAGGAATACGCCCGCCTGATCGAGCGCCTGCCGGTCGCCTCGCCCCTGCAGGTCTATACCTCCAGCACCCGCTACTATCCCTACAACTCCGCCGCTGCGCACACCCTCGGCTTCATCGGCGCCGACAGCAACCCGGAGGCCGAGGATTTCGGGGACGAGGATCTGCTGACTTTCAAAATGAAAGGCAGCAGCGGGCGCACCGGCCTGGAGAAGGTTTTCGACGAGCAATTGCAGGGGGAGACGGGCGGGGCGGTCTACCGCGTCGATCCGGCCGGCTACAAGGTCGACCGGCCCATCGAGCAGCGCCGCCCCGTGCAAGGCCACAATATCACCACGAGCCTCGACATCGACCTGCAGCTCGCGGCCGAAGAAGCCATCGGGGATCGCACCGGAGCCGCGGTCGCCCTCGATGTCCGCACCGGCGAAGTCCTCGTTCTCGCCAGCAAGCCCGATTACGACCTCAACTCCTTCGTGCCGCGCCTTTCGAGCGAAGCCGCGCTCAAGATCGAGAGCGAAGGGGCGTGGTTCAATCAGGCCATCAGCGGCGCCTATCCCCCGGGGTCCACGTTCAAGATTGTCACCACTATCGCCGGGCTGCGCAGCGACGCGCTCATCCCCAACCAGATCATCGCCAATTGCACCGGTCGCGTGATGGTCGGCAACCGGGTCTTCACCTGTGACAACGGGATTGGCCATCACGGGGAACAGGACCTCGCGCACGCCATCGGCGACAGCTGCGACATCTACTTTTACGAGGCCGGCCGCTTGATCGGCCCCGAGTTGATCGCCGCTGAAGCCCGCCGCTTCCACCTCGACCAGCGGACGGGCATCGAACTCGCGGGGGAGACCACGCGCATGCTCATCCCCGACCCCGCGTGGAAGCAACGCACCCAAAAGGAGGCCTGGTTTCCCGGGGACACCGCCAACATGGCCATCGGGCAAGGCGCCATCGACGTCACCCCCCTGCAAATGGCCTGCTTTGCCGCCTCGGTGGCACGCAATGAAACTTACACCAAGCCCACCCTGTTGCACGATCCGTTGGCCCCGGTCCAGCACACCGAGTCCATTGGCCTGACTCCCGCCCAGCGGGCCACCCTGCTGGAAGGCCTGGAAGGTTGCACGACCTACGGAACCGGACACTACCTCACCACGATTGCTTCCCTCCGGATACCGGGCGTTCGGATTGCCGGCAAAACCGGCACGGCCCAAAAGCGCGTCCGGCAGGGCGACAAAGTCGGCACCATCAACTGCGCCTGGTTCATCTGCTTCGCCCCGCTTGAAAAACCAGAGATCGCGATCGCCGTCATGCTCGAGGGCGACAGGATCGACGAGAGCTATGGCGGCGGCTTCAACGCCGCGCCCGTCGCGGACAGCATCCTGAAAAAATATTTCGAGAAAAGATCCCAGCCTCCGGTGAAACCCGTGAACTTCAGGGTGCAGTAGTCAGCGCCGCGCTGACCGCCGCGCCCGTTTCGCCCGCTTGAACACACTGCGTGGCTCCGGCCAGGTCTCCCGCCGGCCGTAACGCAGACGCTGCAATTCTTCCATCACCACTCTGTCGTCTGAATTCCGACCTCTGTCCTGTGTCTTCTGGTACGGCTGGCGGAGTCGCACCAGCCAGCGGCCGGCTTCGCGCCGCACCGGGTCAAAATCGTCGGGCCGCCGCCACACCTGCCAGCGCAGCCAGACCCATTGCCCCAGCCGCCAGCCGGCCCAGCCGAGCGCCCCCAGCGCGGCCAGCCAGCCGGCGGACCGGCCAAGGCGCGCGACATTCCAGGGCCGCGTGATCCATACCTTGAACCGCTGGGTAAAATCCTCCATCCGGGCCCGGAGCGCCTGCCCCGAATCCGCAGTGAACGACTTGACCTGGTCAATCATCTGCACCTGCGTGCGCGAGTCGAAATTGACGATGCGCCGGTACCAGAGCACGCGCAGGCTGTCCATGCGCGCCGACCAACTGCTGTCCTGTTCCTGTCCGGCTTCGGTCGCATTGCGTTCTGTCCTGGCGGCCACTGCGCCTGGTGTCGGATCGACCCGCAGCCATGCGGCCGTGCCATCATAGATTTCCGCCCAGGCATGCGCGTCGGAATTTCTCACCATGTAATAATTTTCAAAACCGTTCAGCACCCCGCCGTGGAATCCGGCGATCACCCTTGCCGGATAGCCCGCCGTGCGCGCCAGCACAGCAAAACCGGCGGCGAAATATTCACAAAAGCCGGGCTGGTTGGAATCCAGCCAGCGCACGATGTCGTCCTTCCCCTCGCCCGGCGGCAGTTTCACCGTCAGCGCATAGGCGTGGTGGACCCGCAGCCACTCGGTGGCCCGGCGCGCAAACTCATCCGCCGGCAGCGTGGCGCCGCCGGTGATTTCCGTCGCGATGCGTTCCATCACCGTCCGGTTCTGCGGCCCTTCCGGGCCTTGCAGGCTCAGCCGGGGGTCGTAGCGAAACTGTTCGTTCGCTCTGGGCGGATGTTCGCGGGCCGCCCTCAGCAGCAGGGGAAACCGCGCATCGGTGAGGGTGGGAGTCAGCTCCACTGTTTCAAGTTGGAACGCCGTCATCGTCATCGGCTCGACCCGCAGGGCGGCGAGCCGGTGACCCGCGCTCGTCTGGATCGGCACCGCCTCGCGCAACCGCAGCATGCCATAGCTGCCCGGCAAAGGCAGAAAGCGGCTGACCCCGGGCTCGACGTAGAAGGTCCACAGCCCGCCCACGGGATTGACTTCCCGGCCGAGCGCCCGCCCGCGCACCTGCTGGACCGTGCGCTGGCCGCGCAGCAACTCGCCCTTGAGCCCGGAAGAAATCTTGAAACCCTCCGGGGTGTATTCATCCAGCACCACCAGCCGCCAGTACGGTGATTCGCGCAGGCCCGTGGAATCGGTCAGGTCCACGCGCATCGCGACACTCTCATCCCGGATGAGCTCGGTCACATCGCCGAATTTCACCGTGTCGGTGAAGCCGGTGCGGCTTTTGCGCGTGATGTACCGGTCCAGGAAAAAACCCGTCGCCAGCTCGAAGCGCGGGATCATGATGAAAAGCAGGCCCGACATCACGACGACCAGCCCGAAGAGCGCGGCGGAAAACACCAGCAGCCGCCAGTCGGCCACGGCGCGCAGCCGCGCCAGGAACTTCCTCCACCCGAGGCGCGTCCAGGCTGTCTCCGCCTCCGGGGTGCGGACGAGGCCCGTTTCGGAGGCGGCAATCAGGTTGATGACGAACAAAAACCCCAGCGCGCAGGCGGTGAACAGCAGCAGCAGGAAAGCAAAACCCAGCGACACCGTCAGCACGCCCGCCACCACGATCAGGAAAAGCCCCAGCACGATGAGCTGCAAATCCTCGCGTTTGCGGCGGTAGGCCACGGCGCGGTACAGCACGAGCAGGATGGCGAGCCGGATCAACACGGGCAGGGTGTCCGGACTGAAATAAAAATCCGCCGCCATGGCGGCGATGATGGCCGGCACCGCCAGTTTCCAGACCAGCGGCGGCACCCGGCCCGGCAGTTGGGGCCAGATCAACACCGCGAGGATGGCGGCTCCCGCCACGCCCACCAGGCCCACCGCCTCGACATCGAGGAAAAAAACCGTCCACAAGGACACCAGCGCCAGCGTTCCGCCGAGCAGCCATTTCAGCCGGCGCAACTCGTCGAGGTTAAGCTGACGCGGTTTGACGACCGTCGACATAGGCGGCGACTCCACGCGCTCCTTCGGGCGCAAAGGTGATGACGTTGCGGGAATAGACCTGGCTTGAATTCGCCCTGCCGTCCCCCGGATGCAGCCGGGCCAGCTCATCGAGGAAAGCCTCGACATCGCGCAGGCGCCGCGTTTCGAGCAACGCCTCGTCGTTGACGCAGACTCCGCGCAGGCGGCCGGCGGCAAACAAATCTTCCGCCATCGTGCCCGCGAGACTGCAGAGCAATTCAAACTGCTCCGGGCGCGTCCAGATTCCCGCCAGCGTGTCCACGCGCAGCACATAGCCGTCATGACTCTCGGCGGCAAACTGCCGGATCATGAGCTGGCCCAGTCGCGCACTGGCCTTCCAGTGGATCAGCCGGTGCGAGTCGCCTTGCGCGTATTTGCGCAGCGCCAGGAGGTCGTCGCCTGCACCCGCCCGGGCGGTGCGCCGGCCCTGCGAGCCCGCGTGCACCGCCACGGCGCCGGTCCACTGGTAGGCGATCTGCGCCGGCCAGACGAGCACGGTATGCTTGAGCGCCGCGCCGATGTTTTTCTTCAAAAATCCAAAGGGGAAAAGCGAGCCGACTGCCCCCAACTCGACGACGGCCTCGCCGCGTTGCTGCGGTTTCACGACCCAATCGATTTTGGCCGCCGCGCCCGGATCAATGCGCTCGCGCAGGAAAACCTGGCCGCGGGTCACGATTTTGTCGGCGGCGGCGAGAATTTCCCGCACCCTCATTTCCTTTTCCGGCTTGTCGGGCGCGGGCATGTGCCGGGGCTGGGTGGCCAGCTCGAACCAGAGACTGTAGGTCGGCAGCCAGCTCTTGCGATTCTGCACCTCGACGGCCACGAGCGCCTCGTGGCCCGCACGCCACGGCCCCTGCGGCCGCATCCGCCAGCATACCCCGGCGAAGTTGAACCAGGACAGCAGGCCGCTGAGCAACAGGCACGCCAGCAGCAGCGAGAGAGTGATGAAAAGGATGTTGCTCGCCGTGTTATAGGCGGCGGTCCCGATGCCCATCGCCAGAATGATCAGGAATATCCCCGGCAGCGTGGGGGAGATGCGGTGGCGCTTCGGGGGAAACACCAGCGCCCACAGCAGATTGTTCCAGTGGAAGACCCGCGGCCGGTGCCCGGTCGCTCCCGGCCCCTGCCAGTCGAGAGCAGAAGCGCGGTAGGGGCGGTTGCCCTCAACCGCCCTGGCAGTCGGATTTTCTTCCCACGGGCCGTTGGGGGCAACGGCCCCTACCTTGGCCATGCCTGCCATGTTACTCCGGGACCGGCACCGCGGCGATGATGCGACTCAGTGCCGCCAGTACCGCCCGCCGCTCCTCCATTGCGTCGGAAGTCTGCCGGGCCAGGGACAGCCGGTGGGCGAGGACGGTGCCGGCCATCTCCTGCACGTCCTCCGGGATGACAAAATCGCGGCCCAGCACGAGTGCCCGCGCCTGCGCCGCGACGCGCAGCGACAGACCGCCGCGCACACTGGCGCCAGCCTTGAATTCCGTCTCTGTGCGAGTGGCGGTGATGATTTTCAAGATGTAGTCGAGCACGCTGTCCTCCACGAACACGCGGCCGGCCAGCGACTGCATTTTCAGGATTTCCGAACGCGTCACGACCGGGTTCAGCACGATGGCATCGTATCCCAGCCGAGGGGCGCGCAGAATTTCCAGCTCGTCCCCCGGCTGCGGATAGCCCATCTGCAGCCGCATGAGGAAGCGGTCCATCTGGCTTTCCGGCAGGGGAAACGTCCCCTCGTAATCCACGGGATTCTGCGTGGCCACGACCATGAAGGGCGCCCCGACCGCGTGCGCCTGTCCGTCCACTGTGACTTTGCTGCGATCCATGACCTCGAGAAGTGCCGACTGGGTCTTCGGCGTGGCGCGGTTGATCTCGTCGGCGAGCACGATGTTGGCGAACACCGGGCCGGATTTGAAAACAAACTCCTTCACCGTCTCGTCGTAAATGGAAACCCCGGTGACGTCGGTGGGCAGCAAATCGCTGGTGAACTGGATGCGGGAAAACGCGCAATCCATCGAGCGGGCCAGCGAGTAGGCCAGCGTGGTCTTGCCCACGCCGGGCAGATCCTCGATGAGCAGGTGGCCGCCCGCGAGCAGACAGACGAGAGTCTGTTCAATGACGTCGTCCTTGCCCTTGATGGTCAGGCGCATGTTGGCCTTGAGGCGTTCGACGGCGTCGCGCGTGGACGCCACTTCGGCGGCGGGTGCAAAATCACTCATG
>CAZBLQ010000077.1:0-9507 GCA_964492635.1 uncultured Oleiharenicola sp. | reverse complement strand
AGAATCTCCAGCATGCGGGTGAACAGCCGGTTCACTTTGGCCTGGTTGTCCTTCACCAGCTCCTTGAACTTGACGAAATCAATCTCCGTGCCCTCGAGGCCATTCGCGTAATTGTCGATCAGGGCGAGGCTGTTGTAACGCAGACCGGTCTCGCTGCAGAGGTCCGCCTCGTGCGCGGCGGTCATGCCAACCACGTCGCCCCAATGCTGGACGATTCGGATCTCCGCCTTGGTCTCGAACCGCGGGCCGCGCATCTGCACATAAACCTTGCCGGGATGAATCTTGAACTCCGGTGAAAGTTTTTCGATCAGCAGCGGGATGAGATTGTTGGCGATGGCCGGCGCCCCGCCCTTCAACTCGGTGTCGAAAAACGTCGCCGGTCCCTGCTGGAGGCCGACGTAATCACTGCAGGAAACGAAGGTCCCCGGCGGCAGTTCCTTTTTCAGCGAGCCAACGGAATTGAGCGACACGATGTCCTGGTAGCCGAGGTCGGCCAGCGCGCGGATGTTGGCGCGGTAGTTGATGGAATGCGGTGGCAGCGGGAAGGCGTAGCCATGGCGGTTGATGAGGGCGAAATCCCCCTTGGTCTTGCAGGTGACCTCGCCGTACGGCGTGGAAATTTTGCGCACATCCCAGGCGGCAAATAGAGTGGAATTGACGATGCTGGTCCCGCTGATGAAGGCGACTTTCATGGCGACCAGCTAACTCGCGTCACACCTCGTGACACAACCCGAAAGATGGCCAGGGCAATCCGACGCTACATGGTAGGGGCGCTTGCTCTCAAGCGCCCGGGCCGTTGAGGTCAACGGCCCCTACCGCTGCTGGCCAACAATATTGCCAGGGCACGCAAGATTGCATACCGTTCAATCAATCCCTGTAAGCGGGTCCGGAGGGAGTTCGCTGTTCTCCTAATGCACCTACCCCACCCAACTGACCGCCTGAATCTTTTTGGCGAGCTCGACGTCCTTGGCGGTCACCTTGCCGCCGGCGTCGTGGGTGTTGAGCCGGATGGCGACGCGATTGTAGACGTTGGTCCAGTCGGGATGGTGGTCCATCGCCTCGGCCTCAAAACTCACGCGGACCATGAACGACATCGCCTCGCGAAAACTGCCGAACTTGAAGGTCTTGACGAGCACGTCACGCTTCCGGACCCAGCCGGGTAGCGTCTGCAGTGAATCGGTGATTTCCAACGGAGAAAGGGGGTGGATGGGCATGGATTGAAAATGCCACGGCTGACTGCTGAAGCAAGTCGTTCGTGCATAGCTTAACTGTAGGAGCCTGCTGGCAGGCGATTGTTTTATCCGGGATCATTCAGACGAGATTAACCACGGATGTCACAGATGAACACGGATGAAGGCTTTAAAGGCTAAATTCAGCCCACTCCAAACCGCACCGTCTGGTGCATGATTGGGATCTGCTTCTCAAATGCTGGTTCTGCTCCTTGATTATCCGTGTCATCCGGGTAATCCGTGATTTCAACTGCATCGTTTTGGCTTATTATCGCCTGCCAGCAGGCTCCTACAATTAAGTCATCGCATTCGCAAACCTGTTGGCTTGTCAAAAGCACCGGTCACGCCCTCAATCGACTTTGCGCATGACGCCATCCGGCCCCGATAAAATCCCGCAGCACGTCGCCATCATCATGGATGGCAACGGCCGCTGGGCCAGGCAGCACGGGCTGCCCCGCCTCGAGGGGCATCGCCGCGGGGTCGAGACCGTGCGCACCGTGGTCGACGCCGCCCGCGAACTTGGCATCCGTTACATCACGCTCTATGCGTTCTCGGTCGAAAACTGGAAGCGCCCGACCGACGAGGTGTCCGGCCTGATGGGCTTGCTCGACTATTTTCTGAAGCGCGAGCTGGACAATCTCATCAAGAACCGGGTCCGGTTGCTGACCATCGGCCGCACCGAAGCCCTGCCCGCCAGCGTCCAGCGCGAGTTGAACCGGGTTATCGCCGCCACCAAGGATTTCACCGAGTGGACGCTGGTTCTCGCCCTCAACTACGGCTCGCGCACCGAGGTGGCCGATGCCGCCCGGGCCTATGCCACCGCCGTCAAGGACGACCGCGAGCGCCTCGAGGACGCCTCGTGGGAGAATTTCAGCCGTTATCTGTACACCGCGGCCATTCCCGAGCCCGACCTCCTGATCCGCACCTCGGGCGAACAGCGGGTGAGCAATTTCCTCCTGCTGCAATGTGCGTATTCCGAAATGGTCTTTACCCCGGTATTCTGGCCGGACTTCGGCAAGGCCGACCTCCAGTCCGCCATCGAGGAGTACGGCCGGCGGGAACGACGCTACGGCCTGACCACCGAGCAAATTAAGACTGGCGCAAAGTAAAGCCGCCCAGCCTACTCTCCCCCCGTGTTTTCCCGCATTCTCAGCACGCTCATTCTCTGGAGTGTTGTCCTTGGCAGCCTGTGGTTTTTCGGCGCCCACGGCGCCGTGGCCCTCATCACCCTGCTTTCCGCGCTCACGCTGTATGAGTTTTACGGCATGACGAAGAAGATGGGGCTGCGCCCGTTCCGCTGGATGGGAATTTTTTTCAGCGTGTTGATGACAGCGGCGCCCTACTATGTGGCGTTTTTCTATGAAGAATCAGATGTCGGGCCAAGCCTGGCCGCCGGACTGCTTGTCCTGGCTTTGCTCGTTTCCTGCGTCCGGGTGCTGGGCGAACGCGATGCGGCCAGCCGCATCGAAACCATCACGGCCACGGTGATCGGCCTGCTCTATATTCCATTCATGCTGCAGTTCCTGGTCCGCATCCTCATGCGGGAATCGGACAGCGGCAGCAACCTGGCCCTCTGCCTCTGGGTGGTCACGGTCTCCAAATGCTGCGACATGGGCGCGCTGCTCACCGGACTCGCCATCGGCCGGCACAAACTGGCGCCAAGCATCAGCCCGAAAAAGACGTGGGAAGGTGCCGTGGGCGGGGTGCTGGCTTCAGCCGGAGTGGGCGCCGCCATCGCGTTCTTCGCCGCCAGCCACCTTCCGGAGAAAATGACCGTCACGGTGGCCGCGGTGATCGCCGTGCCCCTGGCGTTGACCACCATCATTTCCGACCTCATCGAGTCCGCCCTGAAACGCCGGGCGGAAACCAAGGACACCGGCACGCTCATTCCCGGCATCGGTGGCGCGTTCGACCTGACGGACAGCCTGATTCTGACGGCCCCGGTCGCCTATTTCATCTTTTTGTTTCTGGGGTGATGACTGCCGATTTCAGAGCTGTAGGAGCGGCTTTACGCCGCGATAGTGTTCAGGATATTATTCATTCCATCGCGGCGTAAGGCCGCTTCTACAGTGACTCAAATTCCCAAACGACGCATCGTCCTCCTCGGCGCCACCGGTTCCATCGGTGAAAGCACCCTCCGCGTCATCGCCGCCCAGCATGAGCGGCTCGAACTCGTCGGCATCGCCGCCCACAGCAACCACCGGCGGCTCGCGGAAATCGCCCGCCAGTTCGGTGTGCGGCACGTCGGTCTCCACGACTCTCCCGCCTGCACCGCCGCCCGCACCAGTGCGGATTTCCCCGCCGGCACCAGGTTTTACGAAGGGCCCGATGGATTGAGGGAACTGGCCACCTTGCCCGCGGCCGACACCGTGCTTATCGCAGTGGTGGGTACTGCGGGCTTGCAACCGGCGCTGGCCGCCATCGCCGCAAAAAAGACTCTGGCTCTCGCCTCGAAGGAAATTCTCGTCCTCGCCGGCAAATTCGTCATGGCCGCCGCGCGGGCCAGTGGCAGCCGGCTCCTGCCGGTGGACAGCGAGCACAACGCCGCTTTTCAATGCCTGGAGGGCCACCGCACCGCCGAGGTGCGCCGGCTTGTGCTGACCGCCTCGGGCGGCGCGTTTCGCGACTGGCCGCTGGAGCAACTGGCCCATGCCACGCCCGCCGACGCCCTGAAGCATCCCAACTGGGCGATGGGCCCAAAAATCACGGTGGACTGTGCCACCATGGCCAACAAGGGCCTCGAGTTGATCGAGGCGCAATGCCTGTTCGGTCTGCGTTCGGAGCAATGCCAGGCGGTGCTGCATACCCAGAGCATCGTGCATTGCCTCGTCGAGTTTATCGATGGCCCGATACTCGCGCAGCTTTGTCCACCGTCGATGATCTTCCCCATCCAGCACGCCCTGCTCTATCCCGACCGCGCAGCCGCCGGCACCGACACCGCGCTGTCCCTGGACCGGATATTCTCCCTTGATTTCCGTCCCGTCGACGAAATGCGTTATCCCTGCCTGCGCCTGGCGCGCGAGGCGATGCGAGCGGGCGGCGTGGCGCCGGCAATTTTTAATGCCGCCAATGAGGTTGCGGTAGCGGCTTTTCTGCAAAACCGGGTGCGGTTTCTTGCCATCCCGGAGATTATCGATCAGACTCTCGCCGCAGTGAAAAACTTTGAACCAGACACCCTGGAGCATGTCCTGACCGTCGACGCCGAGGCCCGGCGCGTCGCCCGGCAATTCTCCCCATAATTTCCCTAACCTGTCATTCTGAACCAAGCGAAGCCGCCACCTTGAACCCGGTTTCTTCGCCCCACCGGAATGACCGCCCCCCACATGGATCTGCTCTCCTCCCTGCTCAGTAACATCTGGTCGGTTTTCCTGATCATCCTGTTTTTTGGTGGCTCGATTTTCGTGCACGAACTCGGCCACTTTCTCGCCGCGCGGCGCCGGGGCCTGAAGGTGTCGCGATTTTCCATCGGCTTCGGCCCCGCCATATTTTCCCACCGCGGCCGGGATGGCGTGGAATACCGCCTGAACTGGCTGCCCTTGGGCGGCTATGTGGCGCTGCCCCAGCTCGCCGACCTGAGCGGTCTCGAGGGCGAACCCGACCCCGACGCGGCGAAGCTGCCGGCCATCACCTATACCACCAAGCTGATCGTGTTCGCCGCCGGGGCGTTCTTCAACGTGCTCTTTGCCTTCTGCCTCGCCTGCATCCTGTGGTTTGCCGGCCAGCCGGTCGTGGAAGAGGAGCAAACCACGCGGGTGGGCTTTGTGCACCAGACCATCGACCTGCCGAACGGCAAGACGGCCCCCGGACCCGCCTATGTGGCCGGCATCCAGAGCGGCGACAACATCCTGTCGGTGGACGGAAAATCGGTGAAAACCCTCAACGACATCGGCCAGCTCGTGGTGCTCGGGAGCGGCCGCGATCCGAAGGGCCGCCCCAGCGTGGAAATCGAATTTGAACACAACGGTGAGCACAAGCGGGCGACGCTTATCCCCGAGCTGGTCGGCGCCGAGGAATTTCGCGAGATCGGCATCGAGCCGGCCGCCAAGGTTACGGTGGCGGGCGTGCTGGCCGGTTCGCCCGCGGATGCCGCCGGGTTGAAATTCCGCGATGTCATCACGCAGATTGACGGACAGCCGGTCGGGTATGTGGGCTTCATTGCCGACTACCTGCGGGCGAACGGCGCGAAACCGGTGAAACTGACCTACCTGCGCGAGGGCAAAACCATCGAGATGACCCTCGCCCCGGCCAAGGTGCTGGATCCCGAGACCAAGGCTCAAGTCTACCGCCTCGGCGTGCAGCTCCGCGGCTCGCTCACCCTCAAAACCATCCGCACGCCACCTTGGGAGCAGGTGTGGGACAAGGGGGTGTGGACCTGGCGCACTCTGCAGAGCTTGCTCAATCCCGGCTCCAATATCGGCATCTCCAAGTTGAGCGGTCCCATCGGCATTGCGGACCGGGTTCATCAGTTCGCCCAGGTCGATTTCCGGCTGCTGCTGTGGTTTGTGATCCTGATCAACGTTAACCTCGCCATCTTCAATCTCCTGCCGATCCCCGTGCTCGACGGCGGACACATGGCCTTCGCCACGCTGGCCAAACTGCGTGGCAAGGATCTTCCGGTCAATGTCGTTGCCACCATCCAGAGCGTTTTTGTCGTGCTGCTGCTGTCGATGATGCTCTATGTGACCTTCGCCGGTGACCTGCCCCGGATGCTGCGGGAATCAAGGGCCTCGAGTCAGGCCAAGGAACCGGCGGCCGCGCCAACACCGAAGCCAGCCGAGCCGGTCAAGCCCTGAGCCGGCTGACGCCGGTAAGTGACAAGGATCAAGTCCCCATCGGGCTTCTTGCGGACTCTTGCCACTTGACCCTTGTTACTTGTTACTTCCCACCGATGTCCTACTGCGCCTCCCGTTATCACACGATCCGCCGCCGCACCGTCGAAGTGATGGTCGGCAGCGTGGGCGTGGGCGGCACTCATCCGCTCCGGCTGCAGTCGATGACGACCAGCGACACACAGGACATCGAGGCCACGGTGCGGCAGTCCATCGCCCTGGCCGAGGTGGGCTGCGAAATCGTCCGCATCACCGCGCCCAACGTGTCGGCGGCCAAATGTCTCAGGGAAATCCGGCAAAAATTCACCGCCGCGGGCTATGGCACGGTACCGCTTGTGGCTGACATCCATTTTCTGCCCTCGGCGGCGATGGAGGCCGTCGAGCATGTCGAGAAAGTGCGCGTGAATCCCGGCAATTACGCCGACAAGAAGAAATTTGCCGTCAAGGAATACACCGATGCTGATTACGACCGTGAACTGGAACGGTTGCACGAGTCGTTTTCCCCGCTGGTGAAGCGCAGCAAGGAGCTGGGCCGCGCCATGCGCATCGGCACCAACCACGGCTCGCTTTCCGACCGGATCCTGAACCGTTATGGCGACACGCCGCTCGGCATGGTCGAGAGTGCGCTCGAGTTTCTCCGCATCGCCCGTTCCCACGACTACCATGCCATCATGCTCTCGATGAAGGCAAGCAACCCGAAGGTGATGATCCAGGCCTACCGGCTGCTGGTGGAACGCATGCAGCGGGAGGACATGCATTATCCGCTGCATCTGGGGGTGACCGAGGCGGGCGATGGCGAGGACGGGCGCATCAAATCCGCCATCGGCATCGGCAGCCTGCTGCTCGACGGCCTCGGTGACACCATTCGCGTGTCCCTGACCGAGGATTCCGTTTACGAAATCCCCGTGGCCCGCGCCATCGCCGACAAGGCGATGAGCCTCTGGGCTGAAGGTAGGGACGGACCGCCGGGCCGTCCGTCTGATTCGGCGCGCCCAGCGGTCGCGCCCTACCCCGAAGTCGACTCCATCGATCCCTATCATTTTACCCGGCGCGAAACCACCACCCTGCGGTTTTCCGACCAATGCATTGTCGGCCCCGGGCAACCGCCCCGCGTAATTGTGCGCAGCACGCTGGCCAGCCTGGCCGACACCGCCCTTGCCCAGGCGGCTCCGACGCTCAAGGACACCCCCGCTGAAGGCCTGCTGGTTTCAGTCGGCAACACTGGCGACCTGGCGACATTCTGCGAAACTGCGGCCCGGTCGGCCCTGACCGTGGATTTTGTCGCCTTGGAAATCGCTCCGACCCTGACCCCGGACATCCTCCAGCCTCTGCTCGCCGCCAGCAAGGGGCGGTTGGTGCTGGTGCGACGGTTCGGAGCCGGCGAAACTGCGCAGTTGGCGGCCTTCACTGAACTCGTCCGCCGGCACGGTCATTTCCTGGCGGTGGAAATCGACCTCGAGTTTTTTGGCTCATACGAGGCGTTGGTGCGCCAGTTGGGTGATGCGAACCTGTTTTTTACACTGGCTACGTTAAGCCCGCCGACCATCGCCGCCCACAGCGTCGGGGCTTACCGGCGTTTGCTTGAACATTTGAAGGCGGCGGGTTCCAAGGCCCCCATCTGGATTCGCAACACCACGGCGACGGCGGTCCACGGGGACAACAGCTTCCTCTCCAAGCTGCTTGAAGCCAGTTTTCTGACCGGCAGTCTGCTCTGCGATGGCGTGGGCGATCTGGTCAGCATCGAAACCGAGACGGATGCCACCCGAGCGGCCCGGCTGACGTATAATGTGCTGCAAGGTGCCGGCGCCCGCATCTCCAAAACCGAATTCGTGGCATGCCCGAGCTGTGGGCGGACGCTTTTTGACCTGCAAAGCACCACGCAACGCATCCGGGCGCAGACCGGCCACCTCAAGGGCGTCAAAATCGCCATCATGGGTTGCATCGTGAACGGTCCCGGCGAGATGGCCGATGCGGATTTTGGCTATGTGGGCGGCGCACCGGGCAAGATCAACCTCTATGTCGGCAAAAACTGCGTCCAATACAACATTCCCGAGGTCGAGGCCGACGCCCGGTTGATCGCTCTCATCCGCCAGCACGGCAAGTGGGCCGACCCCGAACTCCACCAGTCTTCGCCGCAGCAAAGCGAGGCCGAAGGCTGCCATCCCTAGTCTTGGCGAAGGATGACCGTCATGATTGCCTGCGACCAAGGCTTCGGCGGGCAGGCCAGTTGGTGAACGCCTGAGGATTTCAGGGTGGTCGTTGATTTCGATATCGACGACTGGCGCCGGTGTGGAAACCGGCGCCCACCGGTTGGACAAAGCGGCTTCCGCGGTGTCTCCGAGGGAAAATCACGCCCCGCACCCGCGTTTTTTTTCGCAACAATAAAATGCGAAAAGTTATGGCCCGCTTGGTGTGAACAAGATGTCGGGAAATTGCGCTTGAAACGCATTTTTTAGTTCACGTTATTCGCAAAGTATCTTTTAAGTCTACCTCTCTCGATTGTTCTTTGCCAACTCCGCAGCGCACTCTGTGCCCCACCCCGACAGGATTCTCACCAGACGCCGGCCCATTGCACCCCGCCACGCAGCCTCCCGCTGCCGGCCGGTGCAGGCCTGAACCCATTTTCCCTGACGAGCCCGGCTCACGCAGACGACGCGGATGTTGCAGCAAATGCAGTTGTTGAGGTGTGAATACACCGTCACCTTTCCGCCCAAGCCTCATGCCCTCAAACTCGCTCCAGACCAGCCTCTGGGAAACCGTCAAATGTGACCTCAAGGGATTATTCCCGGAAGACGTGTTTCAAATGTGGTTTGAGCCGATGCGCTGCCTGGAAACTTCGGAGGACACGATCACCCTCGGGGTGCCGAACGATTTTGCCGCAATTTGGATCCACGACAATTACCTCGACCTGATCTCCCAGCGGCTGCGCATGGCCGCCGGGCGCATGGTGCACGTCGGCCTGAAGAAGACGGACAACGGCAATGGCACCGGCACAACGCGTACGCCCGCCCTCGACCCGAAAGCCCGCCCCGCCACGGCCAAACGCCCGCTCCGTTACGATGAGCGCATGGCTGCCGCCAGCTCGCTCAATCCCCGCAACACCTTCGAGAATTTCGTCGTCGGGCCGAACAACCAGCTCGCTCACGCCGCCTCCCTCGCCGTCGCCCAAGCCCCGGCGCAGGCCTACAACCCGCTGTTCATCCACGGTGCCACCGGCCTCGGCAAGACCCACCTGATGCATGCCATCGGGCACAGCATCCTCCAGCGCAACCCGGAGGCCAAGGTCGCCTACCTCTCCACGGAAAAATTTACCAACGAATACATCCACGCCATCCAGGAGAACGCGCTGACCAAGTTCCGCCAGCGCTACCGCAGTGTGGACGTGCTGCTGGTCGACGATGTGCAGTTCCTCGCCGGCAAGGAGCGCATCCAGGAGGAGTTCTTCCACA
>CAZBLQ010000076.1:0-18724 GCA_964492635.1 uncultured Oleiharenicola sp. | reverse complement strand
ACAGGAGATTCTCAATCTTCAAAGCGGGGTTCGATTCCCCGTGGGGGCGCCAGTTCTCCTCTCGTTATAGAGCGGAAGATTGCTCTTATAAGGCGTTATCCGGAGATGTTTGTATGAGGCCCAAAGGAGATTTGTATGAGATTCCCTAAGGCCATCAGGGTGGGTTCGGCGGTCGTCAAGGTCTACCGCAATAAGCATAAGAGCACCGCGTCGGGCAACATATAACAGGTCGCCTGAGTAGACGGGCGGCGCGTTCCTGCGACAACAGGTCGCCCAAACGGTGCGTGGCGAGCCAAGGCCGGTGAGAGGGTGGGACGGGAGACTTGTTCGTGCCTTGTCTTGGCCAGCCGGGGCCCGCAGTCTCCCTTGGCCATGCGCCTCACGCTGCTGCTTGCACTTTGGATGTGCCTTCTGCCTGCCGGCCCGGCAGCTGAACTCCGGCTCGGCAGCCATGCGGCCCGTTACGCATCCGATGGCGCGCTGCTGCCGTGGACGCCGTGGGCGGACGCCCTCGGGCGGGAGATGGCGTGGTATCAACGCTGCCCGACCGAGCACGGTTATCCGCGTTTCGTCACGATGACTTTCATGGATGGCGACTACCAGCCGGTGGCCAGCCGACCGGATTTTATCCCCGCCATGCAGAATGGCATGGGGATCATTTCGTATCTGAAGTACTACCGTTTTACCGGCCGCGCCCATCCCGAGTACCTGAACACCGCCCGGCTGATGGCGGCCTACCTGCGGCAGGAGGCTTGTACTCCGGATAACGGAAAGTACCCGGGGTTTCCGCGATCCACCGGCCGGCGCGGCGCCTTTCCCCAGCCGCCGGATTGCGGCGCGCAGGACGACCGGCCTTACGAGATCCAGCCCGACAAGGGGGGCATAGTCGGCTATGCGCTGCTCCAGCTCTACGAGGAGACGCGCGACGAAGCCTGCCTCCAGACCGCCCGCCACATCGCCGGCGTGCTGGTCGCCAACATGATTCACGGGGACGCCAACCACTCCCCGTGGCCGTTCCGCGCCGACTACCGCACGGGCGAAGCGCGGGGTGCCATCTCCGGGAACATGAGTTATATCCTGCGGCTCTTCGATCAGCTCGTGGCGCGGGGGGAGAATGAATTCGCCGCGCCCCGCGCCGCCCTCTGGGAATGGATTGTTCGGCACCAGCTGCCCAGCGCCGCGGCTGATGGCCGGCTCTGGGCCGAATTTTTCGAAGACCACCACAACCAGACCAATCGCACGGCTTGGGCGCCGCTCGCCCTGGCCCGTTATTTGACCGAGCGGCGCGAGGCGCTCTCCCCGCAGTGGCAGGCGCAGGCCAGGATCCTCATCGAATTCGTCAACCGCAATTTTGTCCGCGTCCGTTTCGGCGTGCTCACCTGCGGCGAGCAGGATGAGGATCTGGACCCATGGGGCGGCATCAACTCCACCTACGGCGCGGTGCTCGCCCAATATTGCTCCGCCACCGGTTCCCCCGAGTACCGGCGACTGGCTGAGCAGGCCCTCACCCTCTGTCTCTATGGCATCGACGAGGATGGCAGCCCCCGCGACTGCCTGTACAGCGCCGCCCGCGGCGGCTGGCAGGAGGATGCCCACACCGACAAGGTGCACAACATCATCGACGTCCTGACGGCTTTCCCTGAGTGGGGCAAATAGCACGAAGAGCGCTACGAGAACCACCCACCGAGGGTAAAGCGGAATTTGGGGAGGCCACGAGTCGCCTTCGCAGTGTAACGAAAGCGGCGCAACGTCGCACCCGGAGGCACTCATTCTCGGGGGGCAGGCTGGACCTTGTCGGGTTGGGCCCACTACGGTAGTCGGTGGAGTGAATGCGCCTCAGCAGGTCCTGACGGATTCCGTCGAAGTGCCGGCCTGCTTCCCGAATGCCGCGCCGGTGTCCATCAACTGCATGTGAAGACTCTCCAGATCCCGGGCCACCAATATTGCCTCCTCATTCGCAGCTTCTGCTGTGATAGATTGGATGAACTCATGAGGTGCCGCAGGTTTTTAAGATCCAGAGTTTGGAGTTGCCCGGAACCACGGGCTCGAAGATTCATGTATGAGTTGCCCGCACCGCCGTCCCACGTGATAGACGAGGTCACCTCAGGTTACTTCTGGCCCTCCGTGGACTCCAAAAGAGTTTCAGAGTGTGCGGTGCGGGCTTTCGTTTTCTTGGGTGCCGAGGCGGTAAGAAAATATTTTGCGCAGTCGTATTGAATCGGGGGTGGGGGAGGTTCACTGGGAAAACATTTTCACACCCCAAAAACGGGTTTCCAAGAGCGGTCTCTGATGCCCCAGAAAAGTGGGATCGGAAAACTTCCGTGGCCGTATGGCCCAATCGAGCGGCCGGCCCCGAATCCCGGGGTCGGGGAGTACCGCCGGAACCGGGGATAGGTAGGTGGTTAAATAGCATCATATGCCTGTCTAACAAGATGATGCTGATGAAGTAACATAAACTCCAAGGTGCGATGATTATGGGTATGTGGTGTTTGGGGTAACATCTTCTGGATTCGCGAATTCTGAGAAAACTCGCGATGGTGTTTCTTTGTACCGGAGCGCGACTGGACTCCCGAATCCCTTGAAACTGGATCTGGGCATTTTGTCGGGGTTCGTGGGGTGCCACGCTCTGCGCAACCGGGCCGTTTAGGGTGTTTGTTTCAGGCAGTTTTCTGGAGCCGAAAGATTTTGCTAGCAATCTGTCTTATAGGGTCTATAAGAGTTCCTATCCGATCCACGCATCGGAAATAAACCCCGGTGTCGCTTTAAAAAGCGCGCCGGGGTTTTCTTTTTTTGAACGAATCCGCACTGGGGGCGTCTCTCATGCGGTGTTAGGTAGTTTCTTTAGGTGTTAATGAAAAGCCGCTCAGGGGTGAGCGGCTTTTCTGCGTCTAACCAGGACGATCCACCCTTGCACTTTGTGCCGATGGGTATGGCGCTCGGTCATCAGGCAGGGAAATATTCACTCCGAATTTTCTACCATGCTTCCACGTCGCCTGACTGAACAAAAAGTTCGACCCGAGAATCATGCAAGGGAGAACGAATTTGCGGGCGACCAGTATGATCAGTTTGAATTTGAAAGCGGATTTATTCCACTTAGAGACGCGGAAGGATGTGCTTCGCGTCGGTTGGAGTCACGGTAGATATGCCGATGCTGAGGTGGCTGAGGCGCTCGGATACTTCTGAGGGGGATGCGGCAATTCGACGAATTTCAGTTTCGCTCTACCCAGCCGTCACCCTTTGACCTGTCCCGATAACCTTCCGTTTTGAAACAGGCAGAAATCAGGGCTCGTCTGACACGGGCCGACTGGGCCCGACGAACTAGCACGTCGCGTTGGCTATCGTGCCACCAGAGGCGGTTGGTTGCGGAGCAACCAAAAGAGGCCGAGGTCACGCACGGCTTCGGAGAACCGCTCGGAATTCACCGGCTTCACGATGTAGGCGTTCACGCCGAGTTGGTAACTCGCGACCACATCATTTTTCTCCTTCGAGGACGTGAGCACGACGACGGGAATTGTCTTCGTGCGCGGGTCGCTCTTGATTCGCTTCAGCACGTCAAGCCCGTCGATCTTTGGCAGCTTAAGATCGAGCAGAATCACCTTCGGTGCGTCGGCAGCCCGGCGCGCGGCATATAGCCCCTCGCAAAAGATAAAATCCAGCGCCTCGGCGCCGTCGCGGGCAATGTGGATGCGGTTCGTGAGTTTGGCCGCGCGCAAGGCGCGTAGCGCCAGCTCGAGATCCTGCGGGTTGTCCTCGACGAGCAACAGTTCGACGGCGTTGGGCTCGTTCATGATTTGCTTTCCGGCTGCAGCGTGAAACAAAACCTCGCCCCGCGATCGACGGCCGCATCGGCCCAGACGCGCCCGCCGTGGCGCTGGACAATCCGCTGGACAATGGCGAGGCCGACGCCCGTTCCTTCGTAGTCTTCTGCGAGGTGAAAGCGTTGGAACACCGTGAAAAGCTTTGCGGCGTGCCGCATGTCGAAACCGATGCCGTTGTCGCGGACAAAAAAAGTGTTGGCGTCCTGGGCATCCAAACGTCCGATCTCGATCGCGGCCCGGTCGCGCTTGCCGGTATATTTCAGGGCATTCGAAAGCAGATTGATCCAGACTTGCTTCAGCAGCGCGCGATCGCCGAAGGATGCTGGTAAGGCGCCGACGCTAAGATTGACCTGGCGCTTCGGCCACGGGGATCCCAATTCTGCGAGTGTCTCGCGCACGAGTTCGTTGGTGTCGATCAGGTGCTTGTTCAGCTCCTGTCGCTTGAGCTGCGCGAACGCCAGCAGATCGTCGATCAGTGCACCCATCTGCCCGGCGGAATGGCGGATGATCCGCAAATAGCGGCGGCCTTCCTCGGGCAATTGCGACCCGAAGTCGTCCAGCACGGCCTGCGAAAATCCGTCGATCGCCCGCACCGGGGTGCGCAGATCATGCGAGACCGAGTAGGAGAAAGCCTCTAATTCTTTGTTCGATTCCTCCAATTCAGCCGTCCGCTGTGCCACGCGTGCTTCGACTTGAATATAAAGACTTTTTATTTCCAAGTGCAGCAGTCGGACTTCGAGCATGTTGTAAACTCGGATCAATACCTCTCCGAGATCGAACGGCTTGCTGACGAAATCCTTCGCCCCGGCATTCAGTGCGCGCAGCTTGTGGCCCGGTAGGGCGGTTATCACGAGAACAGGAAGATAACCGTCGGTCTCGATTTTCTTCAGGCCCTCCATCACTTGGAATCCGTCCATGTCGGGCATTTGAAGATCGAGCAGGATCAAGCCGTAATGGTTTTTGCGGTGAAGTTCGCAGACCTCGCGCGGGTCCGTCGAAGTCGCTACGGAAACGTAGCCAGCCTCGTGCAGCATTTGCTCCAGCAAAGAGACATTGGCGTCCAGATCGTCAACGATCAGGATGCTGGCCTTAAGGATGTCCTCTCGACTGATCATGGCATTTGTTCTGCGTTATCTGCGCCGACCGTCCGGTTTTTCTGCAAATTCCAATGCCGCGTGCAGCGTGTCCATGAACTCATAGACCTTAATTGGTTCGGTGAGATAGCGGAAGAATCCTGCCTCCAAGCCATTCGCGATATCGCTTGGCATGGCATTGGCGCTCAGGGCCACAACGGGAATGTGTCCCATGAGCGGATCTTCGCCCAGGATTTTCAAGGCTTTGATGCCACTGATGCCAGGCAGGTTGATGTTCATCAGGATTTCCGTCGGCTGAGCGGCGCGGGGCGAGTTCGATGCCAAGAGTCCCGGTCACCGCGGTCATCATCGAATATCCTCGACCATCAGTATTTCTTGCAGCTCCGTCAGTTCGCGGGCGTCGGATTGGGAAACGCTTGGCATTTTTGCTTTTGGCGACTTGGGAGAACATTTGCCAAAAAAGGATGGGCGCGGATTTGCTTTGTGGCTGGCGGTTTGCTTTGCAGCCAGCATGGTTTCCCGAGGCAGGGTGGACAGATCAAGCTTTAACCGCTTGGTGACCTCGAGCAGCGCGGCGGAATCGACCGGCTTGATGATGTGGTCGACGACGCCGAGTTGGAGGCACATCACGATCGCGGGTGCGCTCTTGGTCATACTGAGGGAAACCACGGGGATTTCCCACAGGCGTTTGTCGGTTTTGATTTTGCGCAGAAGATCGAGACCCGACATCCCGGGCAATTGGAGGTCCAGAAGAATCAAAAGCGGCTGCGTCGGTCCCCGCTTTGTATAGGCGCCGGTGCCGAGCAAATAGGCTAACGCCTGTTCGCTGCTGGAGAGGACTGTGAGTGGGTTCGCGATTCTGGCGCGTTGGAACGTGCGGAGCGCCAGCTCCGCGTCGGTCGCACTGTCCTCGACCATCAAGATTTCTGCGGGGCCCTCTCGATCATGGGTTGGACGGGCAAGAGAGGGAGACGATTGCCTCGTGAAAAGTCGTTTTTTCAAAATGGGAATAAAAAATACTATGGCGTAAGATGCCACCGAACGCAGTGGGGTGTTCCACTACCCGACCGAACTCACATCGGCTCCCCGCGTACCACTGCACGCCGTTCCTTTTTCAACTCTGCATTACGGGAAGCGGTGAGGTGGCCTACTGCCATTTCGCCGATCTGACGAAGGCGCACATCCGGATGATCCAGCAGGCTTCGGAAGTGCGAAAGCTTTTCTTCGAAATGCCGCGAGAACGGTCCGGGAACCCCCGCCGACCATGTCACTGGCCACCAAAACCTCCTGTTGTGAATATCCCGACTCAAGCATCAGGACCGCGCGTTCCACCCAATGCGTTATGGGTCGCCCGGGCAGTCCCAAGCAGTAACGAACCAAGTGGCGCGTTTCCTGCCGTTCAAGCGCAAACCGGGAAAATGGGCAACTCGAAGCCAATAAGTTGATCGAGGAGCGTGCCGCGATAATTTTTCTGGTCGAAGTGGCCGATAAGCTCCCGGCGCTGTTCGCCTCCTATCGCGCCGGTCTGCATTTGATTCGCTCCGGCACCGCGGCGGGCCAAGAATATTTTCTCAACGACTGGTTGTATGTTCGGCGAGCGCGGAGAAGGACGGTTCGTCCATCGGCCGGCCCTCCTCGTGTCTCAAACAGTCGACAAATCCATTGGCCGCTAGGGTTTTACCCCATAGGCCGCGCAGTGCTTTGGGTATATTTTAACACGCTGAAAATCACGTTCGTTAACAGATGCAGTCTGCTGGGCGGATGGTTTGTGCACGCCCGAAACACATGAATTTGCCATTGTCACCGTCCGCTCTGCCTCGCCGCATCGGTCTGGCAAACCTCCAGCCTCCGGGCCCGCACCATCTGGTCCGCAGCGCGCCATTGAGCGGCGGTTTGACGCCGGACGAGTCCCTTTTCGGCCGTCCTTTGGGGGGTTGAACGGTGATGACCGAACCGGCCCAACTCGTGGTTTTTGCCCTGGACGCGCAGCGGTATGCACTGCCGCTCGCGTCGGTCGAGCGCATAGTCCGTGCGGTGGAAGTGGTCGTCCTGCCAAACGCGCCGGCCGTTGTGCTCGGCGCCATCGATGTGGGCGGCCGCATTCTCCCGGTTATGAACCTGCGGCGGCGATTCGGCTTGCCCGAGCGGCCCATCAGTCCTGCTGAACATTTTCTAATCGCGAACGCGAACCGGCGCACCGTGGCTTTGGTGATCGATGAAGCGCAGGGGGTGATCGAATGCCCAGTTGCCGAGGTCGTCCGGCCGGCGCAGATCGTCCCCGGGCTCAATCAAATCCAGGGCGTGGTCAAACTCGCCGACGGCTTGGTGCTGATTCAGGATTTGGAACGCTTTCTCTCCCTGGACGAGGAGTGCGTCCTGACCGAGGCGCTGGATCAGGAGGTGCCCCATGAACCCTAACCCGGTGGCCATCATCCGGCAGCGGCAGTTGAGCGAATTCGTCGCGGAATCAATGGGACTGCACTTCCCCCAGGAACGTTGGCCCGATTTGCAGCGCGGTCTCGCCGGGGCGGCGGCGGAGTTCGGTTTCGAGGATGTCGCGGAGTGCAGCGACTGGCTGTTGTCAGCACCATTGACCATGGCCCAGTCCCAGATCCTGGCGGGCCACCTCACGATCGGGGAAACCTATTTCTTCCGGGATATGCAGACTTTCGAGGTGCTCGCCCAGCATGTGCTGCCCGCGTTGATTCACGCCCGGCGGGGCGACGGGCGGCGGCTGCGCCTGTGGAGCGCCGGTTGTTGCACGGGGGAGGAGGCGTATTCGCTGGCGATCATGCTGGAGCAGCTCATCCCCGACCTGGCGGACTGGCAGGTGACGATCCTGGCCACGGACATCAATCCGCACTTTCTCAGCAAGGCCGCGGCCGGCTCGTATGGGGAATGGTCGTTCCGCGGCGCGCCCGCGGGTTTCAAGGAGCGCTATTTTCGCCGGAGCGGGCCCGGGCGCCACCTCGTGGCGCCCCGGATCAAGGCCATGGTGACCTTCGCACATTTGAACCTCGTGGAGGACGTCTATCCGGGGCTGGCGACCGACACCAATGCGATGGACCTGATCTTTTGCCGCAACGTGCTGATGTATTTCACCCCGGCCCAAACCCGCAAGGCGATTGGAAAAATGCATCACGCCCTGCTGGACGGCGGCTGGCTGGCGGTCAGCCCGAGCGAATCGTCCCGGGAATTGTTTCCCCAGTTTGCCGTGAGAAACTTTCCCGGCGCGATTCTTTATCAGAAAAGCGAGGCCGACGCTCCCTGGGTGGATTCCCCGGCTGCCGGGGCGCCGGTTTCCAGCCAGCCGGGCGCCGAGCCTGGCTGGGAGGACTCCACCGCTGAAAGTCTGCACGCCGGCTCGCCGCCGCCCGAGCCGCCGGCGCCCGCAATTTTGCTGGAGCCGGAGGCACTTCCGCCCACGCCCATGGCGGTGGCTATGGCGTTCTCAACGCAAGGCCACTATGCCGAGGCGGCCGACCGGTTGCGGGCCTTGATGACCGGGCCAGCGCCCGACCCGGCGATATTTTCTCCGCTGGTGCGCGCGCTGGCCAATCAGGGCAAACTCACCGAGGCCCTCGCCTGGTGCGACCGGTGGATCGCCGCCGACAAGATCAATGCCGCCGCCCACTACCTGCACGCGATCGTCCTGCTCGAACAGGGCGACTCGGAGCAGGCGCGCCGCTCGCTGCAGCGGGCGGCCTACCTTCACCCCGATTTCGTCCTGGCCCATTTCGCCTCGGGCAACCTCGCACGCCGGGGCGGGCGGAACCGCGAAGCCGACAAACATTTTGGCAATGCCCTCCACCTGCTGGCCCGCCTGCCGCCGGCCACATTGCTCCCGGAGTCGGACGGACTCACCGCTGCCCGGCTCACGGAAACCATCGCGGCCCTGACCATCCTGGAGAATACCGGATGAACCACCCGGCCAACCTGACTGCCGCCACCGGGACGGCGGCCACCAACATTCTCCGCATCCGGGCCCGGGCACTGGCGTGTCCCCCGGCGCCGGCACCGGCGGCAGACACCATGCTCGACGTGCTGGAGTTCCGCCTCGCCCAGGAACGCTATGCGGTGGAGACCCGGTTTGTACGGGAGGTCTATCCGCTGAAGGACCTGACACCGCTGCCCGGCACTCCGCCGTTTGTCGCGGGAATCGTCAACGTGCGCGGCCGTATCCTGCCGGTCGTCGACCTGAAAAAGTTTTTCGACCTGCCGGAGAACGGCCTGACCGACCTGCACTGCCTCATCCAAGTCCGCGAGGATGATCTTGAACTCGGCCTGCTGGCGGACGTGGTGGTCGGCGTCCGCGCCATTCCCACCGGGACGCTGCAAGCCTCGCTGCCGACCCTCACGGGCATTCGTGGTGATTTTTTGAAAGGCGTGACGGACGAGTGCCTCGTGGTGCTCGACCTGGCGCGTCTCCTGGCAGACCCCGCCATCATGGTGCACGAGGAAGTGGAAAACTGAACCACAACAATAAACGGAGCGTAACCTTATGAGTATGAAATGGAATGTCGGAACCAAGATCGGCACCGGCTTTGGTCTGTGCGGCGCCCTGCTGCTTGTGCTGGCCGTCGTCGGCTATCGCAGCACCAGCACCTCCCTAGAGCGGGCCAGCTGGGTGGCCCACTCCCAGCAAGTATTGGGGGATCTGTCGCGTATGCTCTCCTCGCTGCAAGACGCCGAGACCGGCCAGCGAGGTTTTATCATAACGGGTCTCGAGAATTATCTGGAGCCCCATACGATGGGCGTCGCGCGGGTGGAAGAGTACCGCAAGAGCCTGATGACGCTGACGGCGGACAACCCGAATCAGCAACGCCGGCTCACCGACTTGGAGCCGCTGTTTCGCACCAGACTCGCCTTGATGCAGCAGGCCATTGAAGCGCGCCGAACCAAGACCTTCGAGGCGGCGCAGGCGCTTATCATGAGCGGCGACGGCAAGAAAGACATGGACGACATCCGCCGACGCCTCCGGGAAATGACCGATGAAGAAGAGGGCTTGCTGAAGCAGCGCGAACTGGAGGCCGCGCACAGCACCAGCGTCACGTATTGGTCGTTGGGCTTGGTTGTTCTCGCCGGGTTGCTGCTCAACCTGATCATCGGGTTTTCCGTCACTCGCAACATCGCCTTGCCGCTCAAGGACCTCGCGGCCGCCTCCGAGCGAATCGCGATCGGCGACCTGCGCATGAACGTTTCTGCCAACGGACGGAGCGACGAAGTCGGGGCGCTGGCGCGGTCGTTCGACCGCATGACCGAGTCGCTGCGCGAGCAGACCCGCCAGTTGACCGAGGGTGCCAGTGTGCTGGTGGCATCGGCCACCGAAATCGTGGTCACCAGCACCCAGCTTGCCGCCAGCGCCACCGAATCCGCCGCGGCGGTGGCGGAGACGGCGACCACCGTCCGGGAAGTCCGCCAGACGGTCGAGATGGCCAGTCAGAAGGCCAATGCCGTCTCGGACAGCGCGCAGAAGGCGGCGCAATTTTCGCAGAGCGGACGCAAATCCACCGCGGAGGTCGTGGCGGGCATGAGCCGCATCCGCCAGCAGATGGAGGCCATTGCGGCGAGCATGGTCCGGCTGAGCGAACAGAGCCTGTCCATTGGGCAGATCGTCGCCGCCGTGGAAGACCTGGCAGCCCAGTCGAACCTGCTGGCGGTCAATGCCGCCATCGAGGCGGCCAAGGCGGGCGAGCACGGCAGGGGCTTTGGCGTCGTGGCGCAGGAAGTGAAGCACCTCGCGCAGCAATCCCGGGTGGCCACCAACCAGGTGCGAACGATTTTGGGCGACATTCAAAGGGCGACGACCGCGGCGGTGCTGGCCACCGAGCAAGGTGGCAAGGCGGTGGAAGCCGGGGAAAAGCAGAGCGGCGCGGCCGGGGATTCCATCCAGGCCCTCGCCGGCAGTGCGACGGAGGCCGCGCAGGCGGCGATCCAGATCGCGACGGCCGGCCAGCAGCAATTGGTGGGCATGGACCAGGTGGCGACGGCGATGGAGAGCATCAAACAGGCGAGCGGCCAGAACGTGGCCGGCGCCAAGCAGCTCGAAATTGCCGCGCGCAACCTCAACGATCTGGGCGGGCGCCTGACGCAGATAGTGGAAAAATACAAATTGTGACCGGGGAGGCGTCATGAGTATCCCGGATGAAGCATTCCTCCATGAGCTGCGGGCGACCTTCCGGGTCGAGGCCGCGGAACATCTGCAGACCATCACGACCGGCCTGCTGGCCTTGGAAAAGACGCCGGCGCCCGCGGTGCAACGCGACCATATCGCCACCGTGTTCCGCGCCGCGCACAGCCTCAAGGGTGCGGCGCGGGCGGCGGACTTCACCGGGATCGAGTCGCGCTGCCAGTCCTTGGAGGACTTGTTCGCTTCCTGGAAACGTCAGGAGCTCGTCGCTTCGGCCGCCGCCTTCGATCCAGCGCACCGGGCCCTCGATGCCATTGCCAGCGCCTTGTCCGCAACGGGGCCTCCCGTCGGGGCACCCGCGGCTTCCAACGGGTCACCCGGGGTGCACCACTTGGCCGCGACGGAAGCCGGCCCTCCACCGCCCCCGGCCGCCCTCCCGTCTGCGGACGTGGTCCGGCTCGCGCCGGGAGCGGAACAAAAGCCGGCTTCCTCCGAGGACACCGTCCGGATTTCCGTCACCAAGCTGAACGCGCGGCGGGTGGCCGCGGAGGAAATGCTCACGGCGAAGCTGACCATGGACCAGCGGGCGGGTGACTCGCGGGAACTGGGCCGCCTCCTCGAGGTTTGGCGCAACGAATGGACGGCCGTCGAACCGGACGCGCGCGTTCTCCGCCTATCGATGGACGGGTCAGCCCTCGGCCAGCCTCCGAACCGCGGCCTGGCTCGCGTGCTGGGGTTCTGTGAGCGCAACCTCGATCACCTCAAGTCACTCGAAAACCGCGTGGCGGTGCTCACCCGGGCGGCGGACCAGGATCGCCTCGTCATCGGCAAACTCGTGGATGATCTGCTGGAGGATTCCAAGAAGCTGCTCCTGCTGCCGTTTGCCACCCTCGCGGCGGCCTTCCCCAAACTGGTGCGCGACCTCGGGCGAGACCTGGGGAAGGAGGTCCAGTTGGTGATCCACGGGGAGGAGATTGAACTGGACAAGCGCATCCTTGAGGAGATGAAGGATCCGTTCATCCACCTGCTGCGCAACTGCGTGGATCACGGCATCGAGGCGCCCGAACTGCGCGTCCGCCTGGGCAAACCTGCCTGCGGCACGATCACTCTCACCGTGTCGCGCGTCGACGGCAGCCAAGTGGAGATCCTCATTTCCGACGACGGCGCCGGCCTCAACACCGGAAAGATCAAGGAGGCGGTGGTCAAACGCGGTCTCTTGCCGGCGGACGACGCGCGCAAACTGGACGACGCGGCGGCGTGCGCGCTGGTTTTTCAAGCCGAGGTGTCCACCAGCCCGATGATCACGCATGTGTCGGGCCGCGGGCTGGGCCTGGCCATCGTGCGCGAGAAGGCCGGGAAGCTGGGCGGCACTGTTTTCATCGGGAGCCAGCCGGGGCCGGGCACGTGTTTCCGGCTTTTGCTCCCGTCCTTGCTCGCGACGTTCCGGGGCGTCCTGATCGAGGCGGCGCAGCGGTTGTTCGTCGTCCCCACCACCCTCGTCGACCAGGTGGCGCGCGTGCGGCCCGGTGCCATTCAAACGGTGGAAGGCCGTGAAACCATTGCATTGCACGGGCGCGCCGTCGCGCTGGTGTGGCTGGCCCACGTGCTGGCGCTGGGCCCGGCCGGCGCCGGCGGCGATCCCACCGCCCCCATTCCCGTCCTGGTCCTCGGCGTGGGTGACCAGCGCGTCGCGTTTGCCGTGGACGCGATCTTGGACGAGCAGGAAGTGCTCGTCAAACCGTTGCACAAGCCGCTGGCGCGCGTCCGGAACATCGCCGGCGCCACCGTGCTAGGCTCCGGGCGGGTGGCGCCCATTTTAGATGTGGCCGACCTGCTGAAATCCGCCCGCACGAGCGGGAGCCGGGCCGCGCGCGGGGCGGTGGTAGTGAAGCCCGTAGGGGCCGCGACCAAGTCACTGCTGGTGGCCGAAGATTCGATTACTTCACGGACCCTGTTGAAAGGCATCCTGGAATCAGCCGGCTATCAGGTGAAAACGGCGGTTGACGGGCTCGAGGCGTTCAACCTGTTGCGCGCCGAGAGGTTCGACCTGGTGGTTTCCGACGTGGAAATGCCGCGCCTGAACGGCTTCGACCTGACGGCGAGGATTCGCGCCGACAAAAAACTTTCGGAACTGCCCGTCGTGCTGGTGACGGCGCTGGAAAGCCGGGAGGACCGTGAACGCGGCATCGATGTGGGTGCCAACGCCTACCTCGTCAAGAGTCGCTTCGACCAAAGCAATCTGCTGGACGCGGTCCGGCGGTTGGCGTGAATCATGAATAACCAGATCAACGTCCTCGTGGTGGATGATTCGGCCGCGGCCCGGATGCATCTCGTCCACCTCCTGGAGGTCGATCCCCATATCCGGGTCATCAACACCGTCGCCGACGGCCAGGCCGCGCTGGATTTCCTCCAAGAGCACCGGCCCGACGTGATCCTCATGGACGTCAACATGCCGGGCCTGGACGGCTTCGAGACCACCCGCCGCATCATGGAGATGCGCCCAGTGCCTGTGATCATTTGCAGCGCCAGCACCAAACCCAAAGACGTCGCCACCACCTTTCATATGATGGAGGCGGGCGCCGTGGCCATTGTGGAAAAGCCGGTCGGCAGGGAGCACGCCGACTTTGAGTCGATGGCCGCGGAGCTCCGGCAAACGGTCAAGCTGATGTCCGAAGTCACGGTCGTGAAGCGCTGGTCGCGGACGAGGAGCACCCCGCCGACCGCCCCGGCGCTGCCCGCCGGGGAGGTGCGGCCACCCCCGGTCCAGGTTAAATGCATTGGCATCGGGGCGTCCACGGGCGGACCGCCCGTGCTGCAGACGATTCTGGCCGGCCTGCCGAAGGATTTTCCCGTGCCCATCCTCGTGGTGCAACACATTGCCCAAGGCTTTCTGCCCGGCTTGACCGAGTGGCTGACTCAAACCACCGGCCTGCGGATTCACATCGCCGCCTACGGGATCATCCCACTTCCCGGCCATGTGTATTTCGCGCCCGACGATTTTCACATGGGCCTCGGCTCCGGCGGTCGTATTTTCCTGTCCCGGGAGCAACCGGAGGAATACTTGCGACCGACGGTGGCATTCCTGTTTCGTTCGCTGGCCGACGTCTGCGGGCCCCGGGCGGTGGGCGTCCTGCTCACCGGGATGGGACGGGACGGGGCGGCGGAACTGAAACTGATGCGCGATAAAGGGGCCGTCACGATCGCCCAGAACCGCGAAAGCTCCATCGTCCATGGCATGCCGGGCGAAGCGATCGTCTTGGGCGGCGCCACCCACATCCTGGCGGCCGAATACATCGCGGGCGCCCTGGTGACCCTCGTGGGTTCCAGAATTGACAAGGGAATCTGAAACATGACGCCCTCCGCCCAATCCGTCCCGCCGACCGGTGAAATCCTGATCGTGGAAGACAGCCCGACGCAGGCCCAGCGGCTCAAACACATCCTCGATCAGCTGGGCTACCGCGTCACCCACGCGACCAACGGTCGGCAGGCCCTTGAAGCCGCGCAGCTCCACAAGCCCCTGCTGATCATCACCGACGTGATAATGCCCGAAATGGATGGCTATGAGCTCTGCCGCCGCATCAAGGCGGATGCGAATCTGGCCGACGTCCCCGTTTTCCTGGTCACCAGCCTGTCCGATCTCAACGATGTGGTGCATGGCCTGGAGTGCCACGCGGATAACTTCATCCTCAAGCCCTACGATGAGCATTCCCTGTTGAGCCGCGTGCAATTCGTCCTGCTCAATCGCGCGGAGGGCGAGACCGACCCGGCCGGCCCGGGCGTGGAGATCTTCTTCAAGGGTCAGCGCCGCGTCATCACATCCGGCCGCCGGCAGATTCTCAACCTCCTGCTTTCGACCTACGACGCCGCCATCGTTCGCAACAAGGAACTGGACCGCGCCCAGTCGGAGTTGCGCCAGATCAATTCGGCCCTGGGGGCGGCCAACCTCCAGCTGGAAAAAGAGAGCCGGGAGCGCGAACAGACGACTCTCCAACTCCGGGAGTCAAACGTCGAGTTGGAGAGGGCCCGGTCGTTGGCGGAGAAGGCCAGCCTCGCCAAATCGGAATTCCTTTCCAACATGAGTCATGAATTGCGGACGCCGCTCAATGCAATCCTCGGCTTCGCCCAATTGCTGCAGCTAGCATCCCGGTCGCCCGTCCAGCAAACCCAGATCGCGCAGATTCTCCAGTCGGGTTGGCATTTGCTGGAGCTGATCAACGAAATCCTCGACCTTACGGTGGTTGAGTCGGGCAAGGTGCCGATTTCGCTGAAATCCGTGGCGCTGGCCGGAGTCTTTGCCGAGTGTCAGGAAATGATGGAGCCGCAGGCGCAGGCGCGGGGCATCCGCCTGAGTTTTTCCCCTTTCGACCTTCCGGGCTTCGTCTGGGCGGATCGGACACGCTTGAAGCAGATCATCATCAACCTGCTTTCCAACGCGATCAAATACAACAATGAGCGGGGCACGGTGGTCGTGGAATGCTCGGCGATCACCCCGGAACGCATCCGCATCAGCGTCCGGGACACCGGGGTGGGATTGAGCCCGGAAAATCTGGCGCAACTTTTCCAGCCATTTAACCGCCTCGGCCAGGAGACGAGCGGCGTCTCCGGCACCGGCATCGGGCTTGTAATGACCAAGCAACTGGTTGAACTGATGGACGGCACCTTGGGCGTGGAAAGCGCGGTCGGAACGGGCAGTGTCTTCTGGGTCGAGCTGCTCTCGACGGCGCCAGATTTGGCTGCGGCGGAGGCCGAGCCGGCCGCCCACGTTGAACTGCAGCTACCGGCGGGTGTGCAACCGCGCTCCCTGCTCTACATCGAGGACAACCCGGCGAACATGATGCTGATCGAGCAACTCATCGCACGGCGCGCGGACCTCAAGCTGTTGACGGCGGTGAACGCAGCCCTCGGCATTGAGCTGGCCCGCACCGCCCAGCCTGCGGTGATCCTGATGGATATCAACCTGCCCGGCATCAATGGTATCGAAGCCCTGAAAATCCTGCGCGCCGATCCGGCCACGGCGCACATTGCCGTCGTCGCCCTCAGTTCCGTCGCCACGCCCCGCGACGTCGAGGCGGGCCTCAAAGCCGGCTTTTCCCTCTACCTAACGATGCCCCTCAATCTCAAAGGATTCATGGATACCCTGGACCACGTCATGGAATTTGCCGAAATTCCGGCCGGCCAGCGCACCTAACACCGCTCCAATACTGTTATAAGCTCATCCGATATCGTTGTGAAAATTGCCCCGGATAGCTTGCACGGGCGGATTCAGCGCGGTGCCCACCAGTTGCACAAGCTGAATGGCAAGTTTTCGGTCCACAGTCCACCAGTCTTGACTGCCCTTTGCCGGCAAACCGTCTTGCAAAATCGGTGGCGCGGGCCGCACGACCATGCCGCCGCCAGTCCATGCTCGCGGCAGGGGTTCATCCCAGACACAGACCGGAGGCGGAATGCAAATCCCCCAGTCTGTAGCTCCAGCCGCTGGGGTTCGACGCTTTGTTCGTCGGTGGAAACGCGGAAGTAGAGGGCCGTTTTCATATTCACCCATCCCTACTGTTGGCGCCCGGCTTCATCATCATCTTTGTTCAACAATCGGTCGATTTCCAACCGCGCCGGCGGCGTCCGTCCTTCACTCGGAGACCATGAACTGTGTTTGCCTGCCCGATTCTTGAACCGACTGTGAAACGCCGTGGTCCGAAATTACCGTCAAGACCCCATAGCAATCTTTTCATCGGGCCCTTAAAGTGACGGCGCTGACTGTTTCACGATCTGCTTCCTTCAAATGAATATCCCTGCTGTTTACTACAAATACCCCAATGGGGCCGAGAGTGGCCATAACACTGTCCCGGATGTCCGGTATGCTATCAAGAGCAACCAAATCACTGCCGAAACACCAGTTTACGCGAAGGGAGTTTTCGGTGGCCAACGAAATCCCCTTTCGGCAGGAGTATTCCTCAGACGATATGGGCCAAAATTCGACAGCCAGATGCGAATGGGTTATGGCCTACTGATAGGCATATTGGCGATTATCGCGGCGTTGTTCATCTGGCCTAACCTCATCGACCATATCAAGGTGCCCATCTTTGGTTACTGAGTGGTCAAGGGCGATCTGTATTTCTGCTCTGCCATCGCCAAGCGTATGGCATATAAATGACCGGATCAATAAGTGGACGTTAACAGAGTGTAGAATGAACGCCCCCGCGCTATTTCGGTTCGTCCTCTGCCTTGTGCTGCTGTGCTTGGGACTGGCGGCCCGCCCGGCCAGCGCGGGCATCATGGAGAGCGCGAAATTTCGGACCGCACTCAAGACGAACACGCCGGCGGCGCAGTTGGTGCCGATGACCGGGGACCACGCGGCCATGCGGGCCGCGGATCAGTTCGTGGCCGTTCGCGGACCCAAGAAATACCAGTCTTTCCAGGGCATTGGTGAGTCTATGGAGCCGGTTTACACCCAGGGCACGGCGCTCGTGATCAGGCGGACGACCTGCGACGAGGTGAAGCGGGGCATGACGGTAGTTTATTTCTGGAGGAACGCCTACGGACTTCCGGTCTACGTGGCCCACGTCGTGGTGGGCGAGGACGGGAAAGGGTTCATGGTTCAGGGGGTCAATAACCCCGAACCGGATGCGCGCTCAGTGAACGAGAGCAATTTGATTGGCGTAGTGGTGGCTGCGTTCACGCCGGTCCGGGTGCTACCGGGACCGCTCGTAGTGATGCAATGAGACTGGGCCCGGCTGCTCCCGCCCGCGGTCATCAGCCGCGCTCACGGTGACTCTCTGCGACGGTGACACGCGACCGAGCGGTCCACGCCGCCCGATAAAATCCGCATAAGCGGACCCGCCGATCCCGCCGAGTCACCCGGGCTTGTCCAACCAGGGTTGTGTGACGGCTACCGCGTCACACGACCCGCTAGCCGCGTTGGAGGATCTGGCTAAGGCAAGATTTGCGAATACGAAAAAACCGTCGCCTGCGGGTCCGTGACTGCAAGATCCCCCATTCGGAAAGGCAGTCTTGGCGACTGGTCTCGCTGAGAGTGTCCGAGAAAAAGTTATCATGAAAATAGTACAGACGCTACGAACCAGTGACATCAAATCTATCAGTAAGAGATTCCTTCTTCCACGGTGGATGAATTTCGCAATGTCGCGATTGCCGGCATGGCCAGCCAATGTGTATGAGAAACGTATGAGGTTTATAGCTCTCCTATGAAAACGACGCCCCATGAGAGCGTCATGTTTTAAGACACGCTATTACAACGAGTAGCGTGTTTTTCATTTCCTGAAATTGCCCAAGTGACAATGTAGGTGACAATAAAACGCTGACAACGCCGAGCAAAGCGGCCTCAGTTTAGGCGACCTTCACCTCGGCGAGCCCGCCTTTTTCTGGAGAATATTTCGCCCGTCAACCCGTCGGAATACCAAGTCGCGTCGGGGCCGCTAGGTGGGCGGGGAAACTTCCGGGTTTCCGGATCGCGAGTTGTGGACGCCATCTTTCGTGCGTTTTATTGCACAATATAAAGCCCCGCGCGCGTGGATGTAATGAGCAGACCAAATGATGACACCTCTTCCAGCGGCATGAACTCGTCGGTCACCGAAAAACTGCGCGCGGTGTATGTCGAATCACGTCAGTCACTCTATACCTACGCGGTCTCGATCACGCGCCAGCGGGAGGCCGCGGAGGACGCGATTCAC
>CAZBLQ010000075.1:0-18804 GCA_964492635.1 uncultured Oleiharenicola sp. | reverse complement strand
GGTTTTGACCAGGCCGAAGCGCTGCTTGCTCATCTGGAACTTGGCGCACAGGCGGCGTTGTTCAGCTCCGGCATGGCCGCAGCCACGGCGGTTTTCCAGTCCCTCGCACCCGGCGACCATGTCGTCGCATCCAAGGTGATGTACTGGGCGCTGCGCCACTGGCTGCTGGGTTTTGCGACGCAGTGGGGCCTCAAGGTTGAGCTGGTGGATACTACGGACACGTCCGCCCTCGTCCGGGCGGTGCTGCCCGGCAAAACCAGGCTCGTCTGGATCGAGACGCCGGCCAATCCCACCTGGGTCATCACCGACATTGCCGCTGCTGCGAATATCGCGCATCGGGCCGGCGCCCGGCTCGCCGTGGACTCGACCGTGGCGACACCCGTGCTTACCCAGCCCATCGCACTGGGCGCCGATCTCGTGATGCACGCGGCCACCAAATACCTCAACGGCCACTCTGATGTGGTGGCCGGTGCGCTGGTCACCGCAGAGAACAACGAATTCTGGCAGCGCATCAAGAGCGTGCGCAAGAATGGCGGCGCCATCCTCGGCCCGTTTGAGGCCTGGCTGCTCCTGCGCGGAATGCGGACGCTATTCGTGCGCGTACCCGCGGCCTGCCAGAGCGCACTGCAGATCGCCGACCATTTCGCCGGTCATCCGCGCATTGAGGCGGTGCTTTACCCGGGGCTGGCCACCGCGTCAGGCCATGCGGTGGCGGCGAAGCAGATGCACGGTGGTTTCAGCGGGATGTTGTCGCTCCGCATCAAGGGTGGTGAGGCTGCGGCCATCGCCACTGCAGCGCGGGTACAGTTGTGGAAACGCGCCACCTCGCTCGGCGGGGTGGAGAGCCTGATCGAACACCGTGCGAGCATGGAGGGCGCCGACAGTCCCGCGCCCGGGGACATGCTGCGACTGTCGACCGGGCTGGAGGACCCGGAAGATTTGATCGCCGATCTGGAGCAGGCGCTGGCCAAGTCCTGAGCTTGGTTCAGGGAATCTTCAACTCCATCCCGACCTTCAAATCGGTCTCGCTTTTCATCACATCGCGATTGGCCGCGTAAATATCGCGCCATTTGCCGCGGTTGTTATAGTATTGCTGGGCGATTTTGGACAGGGTGTCGCCGGGTTTGACCGTATGCTTGCGGGCGCTGACGGCGTGGGTAGTCACGGCGGTTGGGGCCGGATGGGGTTGGGCTGGGCCGGGAGCGGCCCGCACCGGAGTTGATGCCGCATGGGCCGGAGGACTTGGCGGAGGAGGACGGGTGCGCACCACGGGAATCGCATCCACCGAGAAATTAAGTTCGGTGGAAGCGGAGGCCGGACCGGTTTCCTCTGCGCTGGAAGTGGCCGGCTTGTTACGGCCAGCCTTCAGATCGGCCAGCTCCTGCTTGAGCGATTCGTTTTCCTGCTTGAGGCGGTCCAGCGTGGCAACGAGATCAACCCGCTGGAGCTGGCTCTCGAGCGGCTGGGCCGGCAGGGTGCGGGCAAATTCGCGGGTGGCGGCATCGATGCGCTGCCGGACCAGCGGCGCTTGGGGGCTGTTGGGCCGCAAGGCGAGGTATTTCCTGAAATGATAGATGGCCGACAGCGGGTCGTTGATGTGCTGCAGGTAAAGCAGACCGACCTCGAGATGGGATTCGGCCGAGTCATCCCCGCGCTTGTCGATGACCTTGAGAAAGGCATTCAGCGCCTCCTGCTTCCGGCCGGTTTTGAGCAAGGCCGTGCCCTCGCGGTAGCTGGGTTCGTCGACTTCCGTGGCATAGGAGAGCCGCTCGTTGTCGCCACAACCCGCCAGGTCCAGGGCCAGAACGCCCAGCAGCGGGGGCAGCAGCAAGCGCAGGGTGGTGATGAAACGCGACACGGGTGGAAATGAATTGAACGAGGATGAGCGCCGGCTAGGTTTGCGCCTGCCCCAAGCCAACACAAGTTTTTGATGCCACTGGATTCCGCCACCATTCTCGCCCAAGCCCGCCAGTGCCTCGCCATCGAACGGGAGGCGCTTGAAGCCACGGCAGGGGTGCTGAACGAAGATTTCGTGGCCGTGGTGCGGGCGGTGGAAGCCGTCATTCAGGCCGGCCAGAAACTGATCATTTCCGGCGTCGGTAAAAATGCGCACATCGCGCAAAAACTGGCCGGAACCTTCAACAGCACCGGGGTGCCGTCGTGTTTTCTCGACGCCACGCAGGCCTTGCATGGCGACCTCGGGCTCTGTGCCCCGGGCGACCTCGCCATTTTGCTTAGCAACAGCGGGGCCAGCACGGAAATGCTGCGGCTGCTGCCTTTATTTGAGAAATTCGGGCTGAGGACGGTCGCCCTCACCGGTTCGCCGGACAGCGAGCTGGCCCGCGGGGCGGACCTTCGGCTGGTTTACCGGGCGCCACGCGAGGCGTGTCCCCTCGCCCTCGCCCCGACGGCCAGCACCACGGCGGCGCTGGCGCTCGGTGACGCGCTGGCGATGGTCCTGCTCGAAAGCCGGGGACTGACGCGGGAGGATTTTGCCAAATACCACCCCGCCGGCACCCTGGGCATGACGCTGTTGCTGCGGGTCAAGGACATCATGCGCACGGGTGAGGCGTGCCCCGTGCGGACCGAAGCGCACACGACGGTGCAGGAGGCGATCTTTGCGATGACGAAGGCCAAGGCCGGTGCCGTGGCGCTGGTTGACGCCCAGGGAGTGATGACCGGCATCTTCACCGACGGGGACTTCCGCCGCAGTGCATTGAACGGCGGGACGGATTTCCTGCAGAAGCCGGTCACACAGTTCATGACCCGCAATCCGCGGAGTATTCCGGCCGACGTGCTGGCCGTGGAAGCGTTGAAGATTTTCCAGCAATACAAGATCTCCGACCTCGTGGCGCTGGACGGGCAGAAAAGGCCGGTCGGCTACATCGACGTGCAGGATCTGCCCAAGCTGAAGATTCTGTAGAACCTGAAGAGCAGGTTATGGGGCCGGGGCAAAATGTAATAGGACTGCACGGCAGTTGCACCCGCATTGCTTTCATCTAACCTGTCCCCAAGACTTATCACCTGACCACCATGCCTACGCCCCCCTTCATCTACCAAGATCCGTTGCCACTCGGCCCAGACGACACCGAATACCGCCTGCTCTCGCGGGACGGAATTTCCACCACTCAGTTCGAAGGCCGGGAGATACTGCGGGTCGCCCCGACGGCGCTTGCCTACCTGGCGCAGGAGGCTTTTCATGACACGAATTTTTTCCTCCGCCCCAAACATCTGGAACAGGTGGCGGCGATTCTCCAGGATCCCGAAGCCTCGGCCAACGACCGCTATGTCGCGCTGACCCTGCTCAAGAACGCCGAGATTTCCGCGCGGGGCATCCTGCCGATGTGCCAGGACACGGGCACTTGCGCCATCTTTGCCAAGAAGGGCCAGCAGGTGTGGACGGGCGGCAACGACGCCGAACAGCTGGCCAAGGGGGTCTACGAATGCTACACGAAGGAAAACCTGCGCTACTCGCAGGTCGCCCCGCTTGACATGTTCAAGGAGGTCAACACCGGGACGAACCTGCCGGCCCAGATCGACCTCCACGCGACCGAGGGGGCGAAGTATGAATTCCTGTTCGTGGCGAAAGGCGGCGGCTCGGCCAACAAACTTTTCCTTTTCCAGGAAACCAAGGCCCTGCTGAATCCCAAGAATCTGGAGAAATTCTTCGTGGAGAAAATGCCGCTGCTGGGCACGTCGGCCTGCCCGCCCTATCATCTCGTCTTCGTCATTGGCGGGACCAGTGCCGAGGCCTGCACCAAGGTGCTTAAACTTGCCACGACCAAATATCTCGACGGCCTGCCCACCAGCGGCAACGAGCACGGGCGTGCCTTCCGCGACGTCGGGCTGGAGGCCCGGGTCCTGAAACTCGCGCAGCAAAGCGGCGTGGGGGCGCAATTCGGCGGGAAATATTTTGCCCTCGATGTGCGGGTCATCCGGCTGCCGCGCCACGGGGCGAGCTGCCCGGTGGGGATGGGGGTGTCGTGCAGTGCCGATCGCAACATCAAGGGCAAGATCACCAAGGACGGCATTTTTCTAGAAAAGATGGAGCCCAACCCCGGTCGTTTCATCCCACCGGAAATGCGGGCGTTCAAGGACGACAATTTTGTCCGCATCGACCTGAACCGCCCGATGAAGGACATCCTGGCCGAGCTCTCAAAGCACCCGGTTACGACCCGGGTGTCCCTCACCGGCACGATGATCGTCGCCCGGGACAGTGCACACGCAAAACTCAAGGAGCGGCTCGAAGCCGGCCAAGGCCTGCCCGACTATATCAAGCACCACCCGGTGTATTACGCCGGACCGGCCAAAACCCCCACCGGCATGGCGTCAGGTTCGTTCGGCCCAACTACCGCCGGCCGCATGGACAGCTACGTGGATCTTTTCCAATCGCACGGAGGCTCGCTGGTCATGCTGGCCAAGGGCAATCGCAGCAAGGCGGTGACCGATGCATGCAAGAAGAACGGCGGTTTTTATCTCGGCAGCATCGGCGGCCCGGCCGCCATCCTGGCCCAGGACAACATCACCAAGGTCGAAGTGCTGGACTACCCCGAGCTTGGCATGGAAGCCGTGTGGAAGATCGAGGTGAAGGACTTCCCTGCGTTCATCCTCGTGGATGACAAAGGCACGGATTTCTTTTTCAACATCTGCGGCATCTGCGTGCCGGAGAAGTGAGCCAGCCGCAACCCGCCAAAAAACAAACCTCGCTGAACAACGGCGGGGAGGTTTGAAGTTTACAGCCGGAGGGTCAACCCGAGCGAGACCTGATCACCCTTCAAACCGATGCGGTTGAAGCGTTCGATAAGCTCCGGATCACCCAAGTGACGGGACAGACGTTCGCGCACGAGATCGGGTGCGGTCGGCTCGGGGTTCAGCTGGCGGTCATCGTAGTGGGCCAGAAGGCGGCTGCGTTTGGAAGGGTTGCTTGTTAGCGAGGCCAGTTCCACAACCGGCCCGGAAGAAGGCTGCACACGGGAAGGTGAACTCAGGCGGCTGCCCAGTACTGCATTGATGAGTTCGGGCTCGGATTGTTCCAAGCGGGCCAGGTTCGCGGCAATGGAACGGGCGGACGGAGTCTCGGACGAAAATGTCTCGGCCACCACCGGTGCTTGCTCCGCAACTTTGGCGGATGATTGTTGTTCACCCACCGGGCCAACGGTGCGGTCACTGACCTCCGCAACCGCCTGTTCGTGACGATTGACCAGCGGCGAACTGACCGGGGCGGAAGCCGGCCGGGCCAAAGAAGTTTCGTTCTGATGACCCAGTGCGACGGGGCCCATTGCCGGGGCGCCTTCCAACTGTACCACCGGGACCGGGTTATAGTATTTCACCGAAACCAAGGTGAAAGCGAGGATGGCAGTAGCCCCGATGGGCAGGTAGGCGCGACGCGCAAAGAGCTGCGGCAGTTCCTGCCACCAAGGACGCTTTTCCAAGAGGGCGGTCAGTTGCTTCTGGCGCAGCTCGCGTTCAAAGTTGGACCAAAACTCAGCCGCCGGACGCTCGGCGCGCTTCAGGTGCAGCAGATCCTCAAGGGTGACTTTGGAGCGGTGGTCGGAGTTGGGCATGGGCGATCAGGAGCGGAGATACTTGCTCATTTCACCTTGCAGGAACTGCTTGGCGTAGTGGAGCCGGGAGCGAACGGTGCCTTCCGAACAGCCCATAACTTCGGCTATCTCGGAGTGGCTAAGGCCGTCTATCTCAAAAAGAGTAATCACAGTTCTGTGTGGGATAGACAATTTTTGGAGTGCTTCGTTCAATTTTTCCTGAAGCTCCCGAAGATAAGTGTCCCGATCAGCCCCATGCTTATCTGTTAATTGTTCAAGGATTTGGGCATTCGTCCCGTCCTCATGAAGTTTTTCCAGGCTGAAAAAAGTGCGCAACCTGTTCTTACGAAGGTGACTGAGTGTGGTATTGACCGCAATCTTGTAGAGCCAGGTGAAGAAGGAGCAATGACCCTGAAAGCGGTTAATGGACTGAAACGCCTTGATGAAGGCGTCCTGGGTCAAATCAGAAGCATCTTCCCGATTGGAGGTAAGATTATAAACGACGCCAAAGAGGCGTTCGCGGTATTTAAGGATCAGCCGGTCGAAGGCGGCAACATCCCCCGCCTGCACCTGCCTGACGATGGAAAAATCCACGTCCGCTTCCAGCTGGCGCTCGGGAGAGGTGATGATGGCCTTGGTAAATACCTTGGACAGATTCATCGGTCGAGAAACAGGTTAGGTCATCACCTGAGCCACGCAAACGCAAATTATCCGGCAACTGAGTCGGATTGCAACGCGACCACCTGGGCTTTGAGCATGCCGCGCAATTGGAGCATGAGCGGCACCGGAGCGAGCGCGCCAAACGGCTCCAACGCCCGGGTGGCGACCGCCAGCTCGTCGTCTATGGCCCTCACCACGCCGGCCGCGATACCCAGTTCCTTCATGCGTTGCTTGCTGGCGGCCAGACCCGGCGGCCGGCCGTCGCGCATGGCCGCCAGCATCGCAAGGCGTTCCTTGGGCGAAACCTGTTCGAGCAGCAGCATCAATGGCAGGGTGAGTTTGCCCGTGGCCAGGTCGGTGCCCAGGGTCTTGCCCATACGCTGCTCCTCGCCGGCAAAGTCCACCAGATCGTCGTATATCTGATAAGCAATTCCGAGGTGATGGCCAAAACGATCCGCCGCCTCGACAAAACCCGCGGGGTGTCCGGACAATCGGGCACCCAGGAAACACGCCACCCGGAAAAGCTCCGCGGTCTTCAAATCGATCATGCGCCGGTATTCGGCGAGCGAGATATTGAGGTCGCGCCGGCGCAACGTCTGCATGATTTCACCCGAGCATACCTTGCGAGTGGACTCCGCCACCAGCCGGCACACTTCGGTCGTGGGGAATTGCGCGGCCACATGCAGCGCCTGCGAGAAAAGTGCGTCGCCGAGCAGTACAGCCGCGTCAGTCCCGAACTCGCGCGCCGCCGTCCGGCAGTTGCGCCGGATTTCGGCCCCATCCATGATGTCGTCATGCACCAGGGTGGCAAGATGCACCATCTCCACCACCCCCGCCGCGCGCACCAGATCGTCCGACACCACACCTTCGCCCTGCCAGCCGCTGATGAAGACCAGGGTCGGCCGCAACCGCTTGCCGGTGGTGTCGAGACAGTAGGCGGCCATCTCCCGAATCTCCGGTTCAAAGTTGTCCACCTGTCCGCGGATGAAACGATCAAGGGCCGCCATCTGCGGGCTCAATCGCTGGAACAGTTCGGGAAAGTCGCGGGACGACTGGGATATCGCGGGGAAAGTCATAAGACCGGCCATTAATGGGGGAAAAGCTAGGCGGGTTGGTCAAAATGGCTAACAAATATTGCACCCGTGGCCAGCCGGCCAGGCCCGACAAAAGCTGACCGGAGCACGGGAGGCTTACCAACCCAGTATGACTGGCCAGCTTATAATCTGGACCGTTTCAAATGGGCGCGGAAGGGCGACCGATCAAAAAAAGACCGGCGGGAAAACCGCCGGTCAGGGAAAAAGAGCGCGTGGTTTGCGCCTTACTTATTGGACGGGGCCTGTGCAGGCGCGTACAGATCCGTGCCCTTCGGGGCGCGGTGGCCGGGGAGATCATCCCGCGACATGCCGATGGCTTGGACCGCCCGGGGATCAAACATCTCCTCCGGCGCTGCACCATCTGCTGAGACGGTCTTGGCGGTGATGAAGATCAGCAGGTTGGTGCTGACATCATTGACATCCTTGGAAGAGAACAGGCGGCCGAGCAGCGGAATATCGCCAAGGATCGGCACTTTCGTCCCACCGTGGTCAGTCGAGTTGGTGATCAGGCCACCGATGCCGGCGGTATATCCGTCCTTGAGGGAAATCTGGGTCTTCACTTTGCGGGTGGCGATGATCGGAATCTGCGCGCCACCGGCGCCACCGAATGAGGTACTGCCGTTGGTCTGGCTGACCTCGGGCTCGAGCGCAAGTTTGATGACCCCCTGCGCGTTCACCTGCGGAGTGACCTTCAGAATAATGCCGATTGGCTTGTAGGCGAAGTTCGAGACTTCAAACGAGCCGCGCTCCGAGTTGTAAGTGTAGCTGGGAATCGGAAACTCCTGGCCGATATTCAGGAAGGCCTCGGTGTTGTTCAGTGTGACAATCGTGGGATTGGAAACGATCTTGGTGTTGTTCTGCGTCTTGAGCGCGGAGATGATGACGTTAAAGTCGGATGCGGAGAAAACCGCCGAGGCCAGGCGCGATGTGCCGGCTGTATTGGTCAGGCTGGCCAAGGTGTTGAAGGCACTGTTGGTGCCCGCCACAATGCTGTTGGACAGGGCATTGCTGAGGTTGGTAGAGGCGGTGTTATTCGTACCAGCATTCGTAATATTCGTGGTCCCGCCAGTATAAGTATTAAGCGCGGTGCCAGTCGGGGGTGGTCCGACCGAGATGCCCGCCAAGGTCGTGGTGCTTGGCACAGTTGCGGGCAAACCAGAGACGGCGCCAGAGGGGAAGGAAGTCGTCGATGGAATACCTACAAAACCGGCATTGGGCGCAGTCACATAGGTAACGGCAGTGTTGGAGTTCGTCCCAGTGCTTGTACTGTTATTAGTTGAAGTATTGGTGTTGTCGCCAGAACCCGTGGTGGTTGTGTTGCTGGTATTGCCATTGGTGCCAGTAGTGGAATTGGTGCCGCTGGTGGCGTCCTGGCCACGGTTGCGTTGGAAAGTCTGGGAGATCGACCCCACGCCCACCTGCAGGTTCTGGAGACCCGCCCAATTGACACCGATGTTGCGAATGTCACGATCCGTAACCTCGACAAACTTGGATTCGATCATCACCTGGTCGGTGGCCTTGTCGAGTTTGTCGATAATGGTGCGAATGCGACCCATGCGGGAGGGACGTTCAGTAATGACGAGGGCGTTGCTGCGGGCGTCGATCACAATCTTGCCACCGGTGGCCGCGTCGACGAGCCCGTCGATGGTGGGCTTGATGTCCGCCGCCTTGGCGTTGTTGAGGACGAAAACCTCGGTCGTGCCCGGCTCCTGCTGCAGGAGTTCGTTGCTGACGACCTTGATGATATTGCCCTCCTCAATGTAGGTATAGCCCGCCGGTGCGAGCACGACCTGGAAAATCTGGCGCCACGTGACATCGCGGAGTTTGATCGAGGTCTTGCCGGTCAGGGTGTCGGGTACCACGAGGTTAAGTTCAAAGAGGTCGGCGACATTGCGGAGAATGGTCTTGATGTCCTCGTCGGGAAAATCGACCGAGAGGGTGTCCTTGTCGCGACTGACCGTAGCCGCAGTGGGGGCGGCGCCTTCGACGATGACGGCGGGGGCCGCTGCCGGAGCCGTCGCCGGGGTCACCGCCGGGGTCGCCGGAGGAGGCTGCGCAGCGGGCGGAGTGGCAGGTTGCGCCAGCGCGGGCATGGTCAGTGCCGTGGCGAGGAGCGCGGTGAGAAGTGTGCGTGTGCTCATAGTTCGGTTCCTTATTTGATCGGCCGGGTAAATTCCTCGCGGTTCAACCGGAGGGTAAAGTTGGTGCGTTCGATGGCGGCTATTTCTAGAGTGTATTCGGAGCCTTCAAAGGTAATAGTCAGGGTCCCGCCGGCTTTGACCCTCTTTTGACCGAACACCAGCGTTTGCTGGCCGCCGAGAACAAAATTTCCGCTGGGTTTCAGGCTCGCGGCAATCGCCTGGAGAAGCTCGTGATTGCTGCGCGGGCCGGACGGGACATGGCTGGCAGCGGTATCACCAGACGGAGTTGCGTGAACCGCCGTCCCGACCAGTTCGGCAAAAGCTGCGGAATGAAAAGGATCGTGGTCGGCTGCGGCCGGCGACACCTCGCGTATGGTGAGAAGCTTCTTGGCCTGATCAAGCGACAGTTGCCGCTTGGTTGGACTCATGACCTCGCCGTTCTCGGCCGCCGGGGCCAGGGCAAAGAACAAGCCACCGGCCAGGGCCAGCAGGCATTGAAGTGTTTTTTGGATGGGGGTTTTCACGGCGTCCCGAGTAATTCAATGTTCAAGGAGAGATTCATGGCCGTGTTTGCCCCGCCGGCATCACCGGGAACATCGCTACCGCCCAGCAATTTGACAAAATTCACCGTGTTAAACCGGCAGAAATGAGCCCCGGATTCCAGCCGCTGCAAAAAAGCAAACACATGTTTGTAGCTGCCCTGCACCGTCACATTGAAAGGAATACCTACATAAAGAGCCTTGGCGGGACGACTGAGAGCACCTGGGTGGACGTCCGCCAGCTTGACTTCGTTTTCCGCCTCCAGTTTGTAGAAATACTGCAGATTCACCGCCAGTTGTCCGGCGTGAATGAGCCGGCTTTCCATTTCCTTGGCGTGCGCCTGCATTTCCGTCACTTGTTCCCGCAGGTGTTCGGAATTGCGCACATTGGCCAAAATCTGGGATCTCTCGGCTGATTTCGCCTCATATTCCGACTGGTAGTCGTCGATCTTGCTGCTCCGGAAGTAGAGCACGATAGCAAAGGCAATGCAGAGCAATACGCAGCTGAAGCCGATCGGCTGTTTCTTGATGAAAGCAATTAGGGAGGCGGTATTCATGTCATTTCTTCTCCTTGGACTCAGCCTTCACCTTGAGCGAAATTTCAAAAGACATGAAGCCCGTGGCCAAGTCGGGCGTGAGCGTGACCAAAGTGATGGCATCGAAAACCGTCCCGAAACGCGGATGGGCCCGTAACATGTCCACATAGCTGGAGGCCGAGCCACTGGCCTGATCCCGGGTGCCGGCAACCAGGCCGCGCATCGTAAACGAACCCCCCTTGACATCTGTGACAACGTTTTCGATGGATATCTCCTTCGGCAATGTCTGCCCCAGCAGGATGACAAATTCCGTAGGCGAAATCGCCGCCCGCTGGAAAGCGGCGGCATCCGCCAGTTTCGTTTCCTCGTCGGTGAAAATTTTTGCCAGCCGGATCGCCTCTTTGTTCTTCTGGCTGTTGCTGTCGATCTCCTTCTGTGCCTGGGCGATCTGCTCGCCGAGCGTATAGATATGGTACTCACGATAACCCACCCAGAGCAGCAGACCGATCGTAACGGCGATCGCCGCGGTGTTGATGAAGAAGGTCGTGCGCACGACCTTCGTGTCCGGCAACCGTTCAAAGTTGCGGAAGTTCGTATGCCAGAGCGGCGCGGCGACCGGCTGCGCCTCACTTTTTTTCGTCAGGGACAGCATGTTCAAAAGAAGCCATTAGGGAAAACAGTCCGGCCCAGCGTTCATCGGGCGGATTCGGGATCACGCCGTCCGCCAGTTTGATATTCAGCGAGTCAAGCCAGGGCATCATGTCGATTTTCATCTGTGGGACCCCCAAAGCTCCGGCCATGGTGGTTCCCAGCCAGCTGAGATTGGCGGGCAGCTGGGTGCAAAGCACGTTGCCAATCGACTGGCCCGTCTGGACTTCGTAGAAGCCGATCGACGACTGCAGTTCCTTGAGCAACTTCTTCACCAAGGTTCCGCCCATGCTGGTAAAATCAAAAGTGTTGGAGTAAAACAGTTTTTTGGCTGACTCCTCGTCCTTCAAGCCGAGTTCTTTCTGGACCACAGGAATCATGGCCGCAACTCCGCTCGCGATTGGTCGGGAAATATCCACCCCGTCGGCGCTGATGATAAAACTCTGGGTGACCTCGTTCCCCATCTCAAGGACGAGCAATGGCGACCTGCTTTGCTTGAATTTCAGATAATTCACCATCCCGCCCAGTGTCGCCAAGGTGCCCAGCTCCAATCGTTCGGGATAAATACCATACTCCAGCAACTTGTCCTGGGTAACGTTTACCTCATCCGAGGGCAATCCGCAAAACAGCACTTCTTTTTGGGCCGCCTTGGTGGTGTCGTACTCACTGCCATCCGTATGATTGAGGGCTTTGATCGTGTATTTATCGGGCTCCACCCGGAATTGCTGGGTGTAGATTTCGTTGAAATAGGTCGGTTCCTTGACCCTTTTCAAATCGAGTGTCTGGCGACGGACCACGCGTTTGGCCGGATAGATCCCGCAAGTGGCATGCGCATACCCGGTGGAGCCTTTCCCCTCGGTGCCTTTGATCCACTCGGTCAGGGCGCCTACATCACCCGAAGGCAGCTCCTTGAGTTCCTCCACAACAAAGGGTGCCTCGTTCTGGGCAAGCCGCGCGAGCAGCGTGGTGTGTTCGCCGATATCGACGCAAAAACCCTTGGATTTGGTCGCGAAAAACATGCGGAGCTAGGTGTGTGGTGACTTGGTTATGTCGGTTATACAGCGCCCGGCAGGACACTGGCATAACCGCGCAAAAGTCCAAGTAAAAATCATTTGCAGGACAGCTTGGATATGGGACACCCCCCCGTCTGACAAGTCGAAAACCATTAGGGGCTCATTTACATCCAATAGATTAGTTAATGCTTTACAATCCCTGATAGAGCATCCGGAAAGAAAAAACCTGCCAGCATCCAGTGGCAGGTTTGCAAATAGCCGCGAAATTTGCCGGCAGATTATTTCTGCCAAGTGCGTTTCTTGTGCCGGTTCGCTTTGAGGCGCTTGCGGCGTTTGTGTTTCGACATCTTCAGACGCCGTTTCTTCTTAAGGTTTCCCATGGTATAAAACGATTGATTGAATGGGCAACGTGCAACTGGCCCGGCATGGTGTAAAGCGTGAATTTATGCCGGTCGCGGCACATCCACCAAACTACGCCCAGCCGTCAGCACCAGTGCACATTTCACCCGGTCCTCCGGCAAGCCGGTCAATAGCGCCGCCACCCGCCGGTACAGATCGAGCTGGCTGGCGTGTTTCTCCACCGCCCGGGCGGCTTCTTCCCCTGCTTCGGCCCGGTCGGTTTTAAAATCGATGACCCATGCACTTGCCGCCCGACCTGCGGCATCGTGTTTGATCAACACCCGGTCAAAAACCCCGGTAAGCCACACTCCATCGAGCACGACTTCAAATGCCCGCTCCCGCCAGACCTCCGCACTCCCGATCGGCTGTACAAACACCTCCGCTAGGGCGGGGCTGGTCAGACAGCCCAGTGCTTCAGCCAGTGCTGATTCATCCGCTCCTTCGATTTGTCGAGCCGCCCGCCATGCCGTCTCCTGTGCCCCCTCCCACCACTCCACCGTCTGGAACAACTCGTGGACTTTGGTGCCAAATTCAGCTGCTTCCGCCCCGGCCGGCCCGAACAGCGGAGCGCGCCTTGCATCCGGTCTGGCGTCCGACGGCCGGCGCGAAATCAGCCGCACCACCGGACCAGCAGCGGACTCAGGAATCCGCGACAGTTCTGCTGGCACAGGCTCACTCTTGTTTTCCAGGGCCAGCGCCCTGTACCAGGCTTGCTCGCCCGCCATCCACGCCTCCCCCAGTGTTTGCTCCAGCAGTTTTGGGAAATTCCGCGACACCGAAGACCCCACCGGTTCGGTGATAACATAAAGCGCCCGTTTTGCCCGGGTCATCGCCACATAAAATTTGCACAACGCCTCATAGGCCGCGTCCGCCTCCTTCGCCGCGACATGCGCGCTCAATACGGCATCATGTTCGTGGAAAATCCTGCCCGGCAGATCGAACACCCACTCCACCGAACGGTCCGCCGCCTTCTGCACCGCCAGACCGCTGCGCCGCTGCGCCAGGGTCTGTCCCTCCACATCGGGCAGGATGACCAGGTCAAAGCCGAGGCCCTTGGACTTGTGCACGGTGAGCACGCGAACCACGCCTGCGGTGTCGGCCTCGCGTACCGTGCAGTCCTCCGCCCATGCCAGAAATTCAGCGACATCCCGCCGCCCGCTCTCATCAAATTCCCCTGCCGCCTCCACGAGCTGGCGGCCGCGCATCCGGCTGAAGCTGTCCTCCGCCGCGAGGCATGGTTCCAGCATCCGCAACCAGTGCTCAATTGTCGCGGCAAACCCTTCTGCCTGCAGTTCGCCCAGCAGACGCATTGAAAGGGTGTCGTGATTGTCGAGCCCGGTTGCGGCCAGCACCGCCCCCAGCGGCGTCATGGCGATATGTTCGCGGGCAAACGCGTCCCCGGGATGCGCCGCCACCCGCAACAGGGAGAGCAGTACGCAGGTGAGCGGGTTGTCCATCGCCACATGCAGGTCACTCTCGGCCACCGCGCGCAGATTGCCCTCGCGCCGCAGGTGGTCGGCCAGCCTGGCTCCCGTGTCATTTTTTTGCACGATCACCGCCACACTCAAGCCGCGCCGCGCCGGCTCGACCTCACGCAATATCCGCAAAGTCTCCGCAAAGCGCCCGGCTTCGTCATCCGCATGGCGCAATTCCGCCCAGCCACCCAGTCCGGGCTGTGCGCTCGTGTGGGCCCGCCATTCCTGCGTCCAGCGCGCGGCGGCTTCCGCCGGCACGAGTGCGCGCAAAGCGTCCTCGTCGCCGAACACCCGGTTGACCATCGCGATCACCGCCGGCCCCGAGCGCCATGAATCCGTCAGATGCTGCTCCGTGATGGCGCCGGCCGCGGCCCGGTTGTAGTGGTTGAAAATCTCGCGGAACAGCCGCGGGTCGCCCTCGCGCCACGCGAAGATCGCCTGCTTCACATCCCCGACGTAGAACAGACTGCGCGATCGCTCTCCATCCTGCACCGCCTCGTCGAGCAGATTGCGCAAGATGCTCCACTGCGCAAAACTCGTGTCCTGGAATTCATCCAGCAGCCAGTGGTCAAACTGGGCGTCGAGCCGCCAGTCGATCAGCAGCCGCCCTTCGCCGGCGTCGGCCCCCGTGAGCACCGGCGCCCCCGCCGCCGGCAGCAAAAGCCGCTGCACGTCGGCGAACGTCAGCCGGCCGCCGCGTCGGACCATTTGGTGATAAGCCGACTCGTAACCGTGCAGCACCGCAAAGAGGCCGCGGGTCATCTCCAGCTTCCGCGCCAGTTCCGCCCCGGTGATCGACCGGATGAGCGCCGCCAGCGCGGTGCACGCCGCCGGGCCGAGGGTGATTTTCTTTCGTTCCAGGGTGACCTCCGCCCGTCCCGCCCGCAGCCCGCTCCACACGGCGAGTGTGTTCTTCACGAGATATTCCACGGGCTTCGGCAAGGGTGCGCCGGGCTGCCATTCCGGCAGCGCGACAAAGAAAGCCTCCAGCCGCGTCCGCTGCTTGTCGTTGAGCCCGGCCCACGGCAGCGCAGCGTGCAGAGCCCGCGCCGCCGTCCCGCGCTCAAGGCCCGCTTCCAGCCATTCGGTGCCCCGGGGCCAGATGCACCGCGGATTGCCCCAGAGTCCGGCTTGCGGAGCCTCGAGAAATGTCTCGGCATGCTCGTCAAGGAACGCGTCCAGCCGCTTCGCCAGCTGTTTCTCCTCGGTGCCGAATGTCGCCCGCTTGAACGCCTCGATGAATTCCTTCTGCGCCGCATCAGGCTCGCCTCCGGCGACAAACAGTTTCTGCAGCACCCGCCCCCGCGCCAGCCGCGCCGCGGACTCCTCCAGCAGGGTGAACTCGCCGCCCAGCCCCAGTTCCAGCGGGAAACTCCGCACAATCCGGGCGAAAAATCCGTCGAGCGTGCCGAGACTGAGCCGGGGCATCGCCCCGACCACCGTGCGCAGCAGCCGCAAAAAGTCCGCTGAACCCAGCCCCGGCGCCTCGATCTCCGCCGCCAGTTTTTGCGCCGCAGCCTCGTCGCCCGCCGCCCGGGCCAGCTTGTGGAGGATTTCGTCGAAAAACTCGCCTGCGGCCTTGCGCGTGAAAGTCAGCGCCACGATCCGCTCGGGTGCGGCGCCACCGGCCAGCAGGCGGACAAAACGATTGGTCAGCGCGTAGGTCTTGCCGGAACCCGCCGAGGCGAGGATCATGACGTGGCCGGGCGGCTTCATCCCCCGCCTCCTTTCGCCCAGTCCGGATCTATGCTCGCCGCCGCGCCGTGATGGAGCAGCTCCGCCCAATCCGCATCATTTCGCGCACCGAGCTCGGCCGGCGGCCAGAACTTGCCCGCGACCACCGCGGCCGCCGCGCGCTCCGCGCAATCCTCCGCCGCCGCCTGCAAAGCCGGCGCATAATCCTCCCACAGACTTACCGCCGTTTCACCCGCCGCTTTCGGCAGATTGAAATAACCGCACTCAACCGTGGCCCCGAATTCCGCCGCCACGGCGCGCCGGTAAAGCGGGAGCTGCAGATCAAGCCACACCCGTTCCCGGCCCTGCAGCATGACCCGGGCCCACGCTGGCGGCGCCACCGCCGTCGCGCGTACGGGACCGAGATGGGCCACCACCGGCGTCACCGGTGAATCCGAGGTTTTGTAGTCGAGCACCCGCACGCGACCGTCGCGGTGACGGTCGATGCGGTCGATTTTGCCGCGCACAGTCAGGCCACCGAGGGGAAAACCAAACGACCACTCGACGCGCTCCATGCTCCAGCCCGCGGCGCATTCGCGCGCCTGCACCCCTGCGGCCTGGCGCAACCGCTGGCGCGCCGACTCGAATTGTACGACCAGGGGCAGGGTCAGCACCGTGCCGTAGCGTAAGCGGACGCGGCGTTCGAAGGCCGCCAGCAAAGCATCACGCAAGACCGTTTCGTCCGGACAGGCCCGGAGTTTTTCGTCCTCACCCATCACTTGCAAAGCCGCATGAAGCAGAGTGCCGAAATCCCGCGCGTCGAGTTCGGTTTTGGCCAGCTCGACCGGTTCCATTCGCAACACATGCTTGAGGTAAAAACGAAACGGACACGCCAGGTAGTCGCGCAGCGCCGTCACGGAAAGTTTCGCCGGCGGGGGCGTCACCCGCGGGCGGAGCGACCAGGCCCGCGTCCACGGCAGGCTGGCCTGGGCCGTCCCGACCGGGCGAAAAAGAAACCCGATCCGACGAGGCAGCTCCGCATCCGCACACTGCAACAACAGTCGCGAAGGACGCAGCGGATCACCGGCTGAGGAAACCTTGCCCACCAGCAGATCCAGCCGGCCGTGCTCCGCCCGGGACGCCGCCAGCCCCGCGAGCAGATACGCATCGCGGGCGAAGCGCATCGCATTGGTCTTGAGCCCGAGCCGGGCCCGCAGTGATTCCGGTAAAAACGCATCACCCACCACCGCGTCCGGCACGCAGCCGTCATTGATCCCGGCCACCACCAGGTGCGGCGCATCCTCCCACAACAGTTCCAACCAACCGTTCAACTCGAGTGCCCCCGCCGGCTTTTCGTCAAAGCGCACGGTCTCGGCAAACTGCGCCAAAGCCAGTTCCCAGCTTTCCGCCAGGGTAAGGCCGGGAAACGCCACCAAGGCCTCGGCGAGTTCGCCCGCCACCTTCAACCAGGCCTCGGCGGACTCCGCAAGTGGTGAATCCGTCTCGACACGGCGCCCGGCAAACAGCGTGGCGAGCACCGTGAGCGCATTGTCGGGAAATTTTCCTTTGGTCAGTTCGGTCCGCAGTTCAGCGAGCGCGGCCAGAGCTCCGGCCGCCAAGGGAAACTCAGCCGAGTATCCGCCCGCCGCCGCCAAGGTCGGTGGCAAATGCGTGGCGTGCAGCGCATCGAGTTCGCCCAGCAGGCTGGCCGGCGAAAACTCCGGTCCGGAGCGGCGCTGCAGCCAGCCGAGCACGTCGGGGCACTGCAGCAAAGCCATCACCGACGGGAAGGTGTCGGCACACGCCAGGTCCGCGAGGAGGGCCAGCAAGGCATACATTCCATCGCGCCGGCGCGAGCGGCCCTCGGGATTGAAAACCGGCACGCCGGCCCGGCCGAGACCATTCTCGAGCGGAGCCAGCACCTCTGGATCCGCCACTCCGACGGCCAGCATGCCCCCGGGCAGAGGGTAGCTTTGCGCCAAGGCGACAATCTGTTCAGCTTGGGCGACCGGATCAGGACAGAGCCGGACGAGTCGTTCAAAATCCGGCCAGGCCAGCCGGCGTTGCGTCCAAACCTCGGTCCGCGGCCGGCCCCACTCGTCGAACAGTTCTCCAACCGGCTCATCCGCCGGACCGTAGACGATGAATTCAACCGGCGCGCATTCAGCGTGGCGCTGGAGAATCCGCGCGGCCAGAGGCAGCGGATCTGGCGTGGCGAACACGACTATTCTCTTGATGCCGGGTGGTGGCGGTGGCGCGGTGGCAAACGCGATTTTGGCTGCCTGGATGTCGCAAAAATTACGGGTGTCCAGCTCCTGATCATAATACTGCTCCAAAAGTGCGAGCTGTTTCCAGCGCGGCACCTCGGGAAAATCCTTTCCCGCCCGTTCACCAACATCCGCCATCCGCAGTCCTGCCTCTGCCAAGGTGGATTGCAGGTGCAGAAGCTGGCTGGCGAGCCGCCGGGCCCACTCGAAATCGCGAACCGGCGGATCAACGGGGAACACGGCACGAAATTCATCAAGCGGCACGCGGCGCAGCACCCCAATCCAGGCGAGCTGGCTGGCCAACCGCGAGGCCAGGCGCGACGCAGGCAACCCAAAGGTGGCAAGTGTCTCCGGGAGCACGACCCGCGGCGAAAAAACCGCCTGACCCCTGGTCGCAGCTCGCGCCGCGAGAGCTTCGCGGAGGCGCCGGCCCGACTGGCGGGTGGGGACAATCACGAGCAAACCTGAGAGATCGAGCGGACCGTCGCCCGTCCAATCCGCCGCAAGCCAGTCCACCACTTGCGGGAGAAGCGGTTTGGTCCAAGGCAGGAGATGCAGGGGAGAAGTCATGCCGCGACTTCCCATAAACGCGGAGTTCCGGGCGCGGCTCAATCTGTTTCAGCACCGCGCCTCGAGAGAAGGGAGGCAGGATTATCAGCCCCGGGGAGACGCTGGCTGCGAAACCGGCAATCCTCAGACTGATGGTCCCGCCTTCAGCCACGCCAAAGAAAATGCCCCGCGACCGTGAGGTGGCGGGGCAAATGAACAAAATCGGGACAGATTACTTCTTCGTGGCGAAGATGTATTTAGCGTAC
>CAZBLQ010000074.1:0-18964 GCA_964492635.1 uncultured Oleiharenicola sp. | reverse complement strand
CTAGCCATGCCATCCGCGGGCCTTTGAATCGTCGCGATCGGTCGGGCTATCCGGCCCACCGAACCCTGCGCCTCATTTTGTATCCGGCACAACTTCGCCCACCTCCAGCTTGCCCAGAGTCACGTGGCCTTCGGGCAGCGGCTTGCGCAACAGGCCGTGGGTGTCCTCGCCGAAATACTTCGAGGCATACTCAGTCATCGCCGCCAGTTGCCGGTCAAATTGGTTCCCGCGTTGCCGGATGCTGTAACGCGTCTCCCAAAGCAGTTTGTGCTTCTTCTCTTTCAACAACACCTGAAAATCGTAAGCCATGAGCACGACAAAATAACGGTTGTCCTCGATTTCGGTGATCAGGTCCTGGCTGCGACTGTGCAACGCCGTGAACTCAAGCCACTGGCCATAATCTGTTCCAATCATTCCGCTGGCATTGTAGCCCAGCATCCGGGCGTTCATCAGGTTGGTCCGGTCCCGATCATGCTCCTCCGCATAACTGACCACCAGGGCATTATCGAGTTCAGCGAGGGCCTGTTGCTGCTCGGTCAAAGCCATCACTCTATCTGTGCCGGAAGGTCTTACCGAGGTGTTTTTTAACATCGCCTTAGCGGCGTCCTGGGCAGTCCTGAGATGTTGCATGCCATGACTCAGGTTCTGAGCCGCGACCGAATCCTCGGTGCCATTCGTGCCGAGCGTCGTGCCCCAATAGACCATGATCAGCAACTTCGTCTTTGCTGGATCCCGGGCCGGCAGGTATTTCCTGGCCGCCAGTGGCGGAGCAATCGTCCGGGCCACCTGCATGAACTTCAGCTTGTCGATCGAATCATCATGGATGGCTCCGCCCCAGTGACCACCTTCACCGAAGGTGTAGTTTTCCGCCTCAAAGGATCCATCGGGCAGCTTGTTCCGGACGTAGTCGTCGCTCAGCCTCGAGGACACCGCGACGATTTCGCCGCTATCGGCTGCGCGGGCGGTGGGCAAGATGGCCAGAGCCAGCCCGAAACCGAGCAGGCAGCCGGCGGCAATCCGGGACCTGGCGGCAGGTGGTCTCACTGCAGTTGGAATCATGTTTTGTGTTTTCATGGAATTTGGTAGACGGAGTTTTGTCAGAAGGCGTGCGCCTCAGAAAGCAGTCGCCTCATTTCTTATCCGGCACGACCGCGCCCACTTCCAGCTTGCCCAGCGTGACGCGTCCTTCGGGCAGCGGCTTGCGCAACAGCCCGTGGGAGTCCTGGCCGAAATATTTCGAGGCATACTTCGACATCGCTTCCAGTTGCTCGCTAAAATCATTGCCGCGCTGCCGGATGCTGTAGCGCGTTTCCCACAGCAGCTTGTGTTTCTGATTTTTCACCAGCTCCTGGAAGTCATAGGCCATCAACACGACAAAATAACGATTGTCTTCGAGTTCCGAGATCAGGTCCTCGTGGCGTCCGTGCAAGGCCGTGAATTCGAGGTTGGAGGTTCCGGATAACAATGCGTCATAGCCAAGCATCTGGGCATTCTGCCAGTTGTCCCGGTGCCGCTGCCGGTCCGCCATCGCCGTGGCGGTCATCGCCGAATCGAAGGCGTTCTCGGCATCGATTTCGTTGATCCGGGCCGCCATCGCGTCTTGATTCAGATTGGCATCGGCCCCGAAGTTGGACGTTTTCACTGTCCCCCAATCGGAGCCCCAGGTTACCTTCCTGGTCCCCCACCCCACGACACCCTTTAGGGTAGGCACCGAGTCAAAAGTGGCCCGCGCCCCACCCAGTCCGTTGTTGCTGGAAGTAAGATTCTGATAGGCGAGCGAACTGGTGGCACCGCCGGTGCCCTCGGTGGTTCCCCAGTAAACCATGATCAAGAGCTTGATCTTCTTTGGGTCCCGGCCCGGCAGATATTTTTGATCCGCCAAAGGCTGCGCAATGACCTGGGCCACATCGAGGAAGTGCATCTTTTCGAAATCGAGGTCGCGCAGAGCACTGCTCCAGCGTCCACCTTCCCCAAAGGTGTAATTTTCCGCCTTGAACGATCCGTCCGGAAGCGTGCTCCGGGCATACCCGGGGGCCACCTTGGCGGCCACCGCGACAATTTCCCCCGCATCGGCCGCACGAGTCGTGGGCAGAATGACCAGTGGCAGGCAGAAACCGAACAGGCCACAGACGGCGACACTGAACACGGAGGCTGGTGATTTCAGGGAAGTTGATATTGTGACAGGCGTTTTCATGGTCGTTTCAACGAGGCTGGCGAAACCGGGGCTGGGTTGAGAAAGCGCCGGAACCGCCACGCGTAACCGGCAGGGCGGGAGAATCTCAAGCCTGCGACTCCCCCGGTCGTCCCCACCTTGCCCAACGCGGGATCAAATCCCCCGTTGGATTGCAGTCCCGGACGCAGAGAATTGTTGCTTATGTGATAGAACTTGGCGGGGTCAGATCGGCAGCTGGCCCAGTTTCAATGGGGCGACTCCCTCCACGGGTTTGCCATTTTCGAGCGCCGGCTTGAAGCGGATGTTTTTGACCACTGACTCGAGATACGGGTCTTCCACCTTCTGCGAACAGGATTCGTCCGCGAAAGCTTCGGACGCCTTCCCGTCCTTGGACACCTTGACGTAATAGGTCTGTTTTAACTGGCCGTTCGCTATCTTCGCCTGCAAATCAGCCGGGAGTTTGCCCATGGCAGGACTCGCGGGGAGTGTGGCACCCTTGTGGCTGCTGACGTATTCAATCATGATGTATTGAAAAGCTTCATCGCGGGTCAGCACCACGCGCTTCGGCGCAACGGTGGTGGCGATCTCTTCGCCGTGGTTGTAAAGATGCACTTGAAAGTCCTCCAGTTCGAAGCCCATGGGAAGTCCTCCTTCCTCAACATGGACTTTCGTGGCCTCGCGACCGATGGGCGGCAGCGCGCGGGCATAAATCCAGTTGCCCGCCTGACCGGGTTTGCCCTGAGTCTCACGATACTTGACGACGATAACCACGTAAGGGTTGGTCAGCACCTTTTCCGAGGAGACCTCGAAGGCCACATCCATCGCGTCAAAATTGCCCTCGACACCCAACGGACTGCCCTTGTCCCGGAAGGTGGTCCCGGGTCCAGCGTTAGCCTTGCTGACATCACTGGCCGCAGAAGCCTCCTGTCTGGCCTTCGCCTCAGCGAATGCGTTCCGGAAGGCTGAGTCAGGCGGCACACTCTTGTTGGCGACGTTTTGTTGGATGTCACTGGTCAGATGCTGGGCGTAACTGGCATCGGCATACTGCAACTCGGCGTCCGCCAACCCCCGTTGGAAATTCACCGTGGGATCATTCGCCGGGGTATACGCCCTTTCGCCCTTGAGTTTGGCCACGGTGGCGGACGTTTCCGTGAGCTTCAGCGCCGAGTCTACCTTTAAATTGACCGTCCCCTGGTCCATGAGGACACTGACTTCCTTCCCCTTGACCTTGATCACAAAGGCGCCGCCGACGACGTCCTGAATGCGGTAAAATTCATGATTTTGCTCGATGGAAAAGTCCGCACCCATGAAGAGAGTGTGCGTTTTGGGTTCATCGGGACCTGCCGCGGGCGTGGCCGCGCGAACCGAGATGGCGGCAACGAAGAAGACCGTGAGCAAAAGGGAAACGTGCGGAAGTGCGGCACGGAATATATTGGGCGGGGATGTTTTCATTGGATTGGACTGTTGATGTTAAAATTGCGGGATTTATGGCGTGGAACAAATCTCACCGCGTCAGATCGGCAGCTTGGCGAGTTTCACGGCGGCGACTCCTTCGACGGGTTTGCCGTTCGCCAGCGCCGGATTGAACCGGAGGTTTTTGACCACTGACTCAAGGTACGAATCGTCCACCTTCTGCGAGCAGGACTTGTCCGAAAACAGTTCGGACGCTTTCCCATCGGTTCCCACCTTGATGTAATAAGTTTCCTTTAATTCTCCGTTCGCCAGCTTCAGCGGTAAATCAGCGGGCACCTTGCCCATGACAGGACTGGGGGGAAGCGTGGCCCCTTTGTGGCTGCTGACATACTCGACCAGCACATACTGGAAGGCTTCCTCGCGCGTAAGCGTCACGCGTTTCGGCGCGACGGTCGTGGCGATTTCCTCGCCCCGGTTGTAGAGATGCACCTGGAAATCCTGCAGTTCGAAACCCGGGGGAAAGCCGCCCTGTTCGACGTGGATTTTCCGGGGTTCGCGACCGATGGGATCCAGCGCCTGGGCGTAAATCCAATTCCCGACCTGCCCGGGCTTGCCATCCGTTACACGATACTGCACGACGATCACCACATACGGATGGTTGAGCGTCTTCCTCGAGGAAACCGCGAAGGTCACATCCATCGCGTCGAAGCTGCCTTCTGTCGCCAAGGGGTTGCCCTTGTCCAGGAATGTCGTCCCAGGGCCTGCGTTGGCGGTGTTGAGAACGTTGGTGGCAGATGACAGCTGCTGCGCTTTTGCGGCATTTTGGGCCGCCGAGCTACGGGCTGCGTTTTGGGCGTCCATCCCCTGCGTGTTGATTTGCTTGCTCGCGACATTTTGCTGGATGTCCAAGGCTTGGTTCTGGGCGTACTGGGCGTCCGCATATTGCAACTCTGATTGCGCCAGCCCGCGCTGGAATTTCACCGTGGGATCGTTCCCCAGCGTGTACGCCCGTTCGCCCTTTAGATCGGTCACGGTGGCGGATGATTCCGTGAGCTTCAGCGAGGGATCAACCTTCATCCTGATGGATCCCCAATTCATCGGAACCCTGATCTCCTTCCCTTTGACGTTGATCACGAAGGCGCCGCCGACGACATCCTGCACGCGGTATAACTCCTTGTTCTGCTCGATGGAGAAGTCCACGCCCATGAAGAGCGTGTGGGTTTTGGGTTCGGGCGCCCCGGGCTGGGGTTCCGCGGCGGAACCCAAGGCCGAGAAGACGGCCGCAAAAACCGACAGCAGTCGCCGGGCGGGGGAGGACAAAGTCATGGGACGGGCTTGGATTCTAGTTTTCATGGGTTTAATCAGCCGCTTTTGGCGACCAGGGTTTTGACGCGTGCGAGGTAATCCTCCACCGCGTCGGTTTTCTCGATGCTCAGCGCCTTCTGCAGATACTCCACGCACTTTTCATAGTGGCGGTTCTTCAGCTCGATATTCGCCAGCTCGAGGCTGGCCCGGTACGTGGAATCGGAAATTTGATAGGCGGAATCGAAGGCAAAGGCCGCATGGATCAGGTCGTCCTCGGCGGCATAGGTGCGACCCAGGCTGAGCAAAGCCCGGCCGTTGAGCGGCTCGGTCTGCAGCAATTCCTGCAACAGCTTGCGCGCATCCGGCCATTGTTTGCGGGCGGAAAGCAGGTCCGCCTTGGTTTGCAGGTAGACGAGCCGGCCGGCTGGCGTCAGTTCCATCTTCAGCCGGCCCAGCACCTCCTCGGCCTGTGAAAGTTTTTCGGAGGCGATGAGCACCTGCGCGAAATGGAGCAGCTTGCGCTCACCGACATTCGGCGTGACCGCCAGGATCTTCTGGTAGATAGCGGCGGCCTCCGGATTGAAACCCTGCTCGGCGTAGAGATCGCCCAGCAGATTAAGCTCGTCCGAACCGGCGATCCCGGCTCCCACCGACGCCTCAAGCATGATAATGGCCTCCAGTTTCCGGTTCTGGGCGAGCAGAATATTGGCGTGGGCCAGCCAGAACTCGGCCTTGGTCGGACGGAGCTTGATGAGACTTCTGACCAGCGATTCAGCCCGGCCGTACTGCCGACCTTGGATATACACCCGGAGCAAACCCTCCATCCAATCGATGCTCTCCGGATTGCCCGACAGCGCCTGCATGTACGACATCTCGGCGGCGACGATATTGCCGGTGCGCTCCAGGCAGAAGCCGAGGAGGCCCAACGTGGCAGGGTCATGGTCCCCGAGTGTCACTGCCTTGGAAAAGCAGGGCATGGCCTCGTTGTACTTGTCTGCCGTGTAATAGAGCACGCCGAGGTTGGTCCAGGCGCGGATGAACGAGGGAAAGCGTTTCACGGCGCTGCGGTACCTGGACTCCGCCTTGTCGGTCTGCCCGGCGGCGTAATAAACATTGCCGAGAATGAATTCAAAGGCCGGGCTCGGCAGTTCCTTCTCGTTCATCATGGCTTCGAGCAACTTCAAGGCGAACTCCGGATTGGAGGACAGGCCGGTCACCACTTTTTCGTAGAGGGCGTATTCCTCGCCGGTCATCTCCGGCTCCCGATCCTTCAGAAAATTGCTGCTGGCATTGATGATCCGCTTGGGGTCCAGTTCCCCCGGTTTCGCCGCGGCGCGGCTCTTTTCCCGCAGCGCCTCTTCCCGCTGGGCTTCGTAGGGATCATAGTCGAGTTTCAGGTCAGCTGCGCGGGCCAGTCCGGGCACGGCCAGACAAAAGAGAAAAGCGATTCGGGAGAATTTCATAGCATCATGTTTCAAAGCGGGAACCTGCCTGCCATTGCACCGTGATGGCTTGCTCAATCAGGCACCGGACCTTCTTGCCGCCTTTCATGGCCGGCGAAAAAACCCACGCCTTGATGTATTCGAGCATGAGATCGTCGAATTGCGGGTTGCCCGATGATTTCGTAAGCCGGATGTTGCCGACTTCGCCGTTGGTGCCGATCACCACCACCAGCGTGACGCGCAGCAGCCTGGCATTGTCGCGAACCCGGCTGGATACCTGGGGATTGGGCCGCTCCAATACTGCCGGAGCCCGGTCCACTTCGCTCCGCTGATACACGTGCTGCGAATCGTCGAGGAAGGTCATCCTCGGCTTGAAATCCGTCAACCGCAGGTTCACTTGCGCATTCGCCGGCGGGGCCTTTGACAGATCCTCCGGCAGAATGGCCGTTAGGTTCGGCGGACTCACCGCGATCTTCACCGGGCTTTCCGAGGGCGACAGCTCAAAGCCGGCCATCGGGGTGAAATCCGGCTCGGCTTGCACCGGCGTCACCGGCAGCGGAGGCGGCTCGATCGGCAACATAGCGACCCGGAGATCGTCGAGGTCTGGTGGCAGGCTCTCGGGCGCCGCCTTTTCGTAATGCGCAATGCCGAGGAACAACCCCAAGGTAAATCCCGTCCCCAGCAGGAGGCTGAGCACGCTATGCCCCACCCCGCCGCCTTCATCCGTGGCGGCCGTCAGTGTCCAGTCGGCGGTGATAGTTTTGCTGCTCATCTTACGGTCCGCCCATCCGGGTGGTGGCAAACTGCACATGCTGGATGCCCGCCCGCTTGGCCTCGGCATAAACTTCCGCGAATACCCCGTGGTTGCACGCCCGGTCTGCCCGGATAATGAGGGCCGGTGAGCGGCCAATCGCCGCCTGCTTGACCAGACCGGCGACTTGATCGGTGCTGATCTGCTGCCCGTCAAAGAATATTCGATTGTCCGCAGCAATCGCGATCAGCAGCGAGTTCTGCTCGTTGAGCTGGGTGCCCCCGACATCCGGCTTCTGCACTTCAATGCCGGGATCGTTCACGAAGGCGCTGCTGATCATCAGAAAAATCAACAGCACCATGATGCAGTCCACCATCGGCACCATGTCGATGTGCGTGCTTTCAAACCGGCTTTGCCTGAGTCCGCGCCCGATCATGATAATGATCCTCCCCGTCCGGCTGCTTCCAGGCGGCTCACCCGCTGCCGGTTCTTTTGGACCGACCGGTGGGTCAGGTAGACGAACAGGAGGGCGGGCAACGCCACCGCCAGGCCCGATTCCGTCGCCACCAGCACTTCGGAAATACCCTGCGCCAGCCCCTCCATGGATTTCTGCCCAACGTGGTTCGCCAGGCTTTCAAAGGTCCTGACCAATCCGCTGACGGTGCCCAGCAGGCCGAGCAATGGCGCGGCGGCGATCATGGCCGCGAGCACGATGCGCTGTTGCCGGAAGGTCTCCTGCACCTGGAGCTGCCGGCGGTGCAGTGTCTCCAGTTGTCCGGGCTGCAACACCGGCAGCGCATCGATCTGCCGGCGCTCCCGGCGAAGCCACAAGAGCAGATGGAAACAGCGCGTGTACAGCACCACCGAAAGGCCGACGATGGCGAACATCACCGGTCCCCCTTTTTCGAACAGGTCGAGCAGCGCCTTCATGCCGGAATCGACTCCTTGGGTTCCACCGCGGATTTGTTCCGCTGGACCGCGTTGACAAACTCCACCGCGTAGCACTCCAGCAAGGAGAGGTTCTTCTGGATGCGGTGGGAGAGAAAACCATGGGCGATCAGCGTCGGGATGGCGACAACGAGACCCAATTCGGTCGACACCAGAACTTCGGAGATGCCACTGGCGAGCTTGCCTGCGTTGCCCGTCCCGAAGACCGTGATCAGGGCGAAGGTTCGCACCATGCCAGTCACCGTGCCCAGCAAGCCCATTAAGGGCGCGGCCGTGGCAATGACCGCCAGCAGCGGCAGCCGGCGCTCATAGTGCAGCCGCTGGCGGAGCAGCACGGCGTTGAGCGCGTCTTCCAGCAACGTTTTCGACTCGTCCAGATGAAACAAGCCCGCGTCGAGCAATTCGCGGGTCGTCCCTTTCAGCGACCGCACGCACTGTTCCGCGACCGGCCGGTCATCCGCGGCAACGGCCACCAGGCATTGCTGCACTGCGTCCGGTTTGTCCACGGCCATCCTCGCCAAATCGCGCACCTTGAGCAGAATCATGACGAGGGCGAGCAGCCCGACGCAAATAATGGCATAAGACACCACGCCGCCTTTGTTGATATGCTGCCACACGGTGCCTTTCGTCTCTTTCAGGCGGAGGGATTTTCCCGCGGAGGCGTCGGCGTAGATGGTTCCCATCCGGCCCTGAAAAAACGCCTCGGCCGCGGCCGGTTTCCATTCGCGCAACAGATAGGTGACCGGGTGACCGATCCCTTCGCGCACCCGCACCGTGCCGGCCACCCCGCCTTGCTCGGGCCGGAAAAAAGTCTCGGGCCCCGCGAAAGCGAACGTGCCCCGGATCATCGTGTTGTCGCCCTCGATCAGCGAACTTCCCGCCATCGTGTATCCGCCCAGGGATTGCCGCACCCGTTCCAGCATGAAATTGGCGACATCCATCGCCTTCTGTCCGCCGGCAAGTTTGGCGGGATCCCCAAACTGCTCCTGATGGACCTGCACGGCCTCGGAAAAAAACTGCCGTTCGCCGGGCAGGAGTCCCTCGTCATAGGCATTGAGACTGTCATGGGCCAGGGTGTTGAGGTAACTCTCGTTTTTCCGCAACGCGTCCGCCTCTTTCCCGAGCCTGCGGCTGTTTTCGGCCGACTGTTCCTGACCCGTTTCCAGCCGGGTGATCAGCGCCTGGGCGGCGATGATCCGATCCTCGGCGTCCCGCATCGCCTTGAGCAATGGCGCCTTCTCCCGAGCGACCCGCTCCCGGGTCTGCGTCAGTTCCTCGTTGGCCAGGCGGAGCCGCTGGCCATATTCCAGGGTGGCCCGCTTCAGGGCGTCGTCGACGGTTTCCTCCCCGTGCAGCAGGGCCGTGACCGACAGGAGCAGAACCGCCATACAGGCGGAAAAACGGTTTTTCATGAGCGGTTAATTTTTAAATGAATCGGACGGGGCGTTTTTCAACCGGGCGGGAACCTCGACAAACTCCGGCTCGCCCTTGCTCTGGTAAATCGCAATGAGTGCCGCCACCGGTTTCGCGCCATCCGGCACCGATTCCCATTGCCACCCGGCGGCGCCCGGCGAGCCGAACCAGGCACCGCCCTTCGCGCGATCCAGGGCATAGCCATGGCTCAGACCCCAATAAATCACCTCGAGGAGTTGCGCGTTCTTGTCCCCGCCCGGGTTGAGCAACTCCTCCTCGAAGTTGATGCTCCGGTTGAACTGGGTGCAGCGATTGAGCACCGTCATGGTCGCCTGCAAGCGTTCGCTCACCTTCAGATCCGTTTCGGCCAGCGTCTTGTAGGGCAGCGCAAGGGCCGCCGAAAGGCGTGGAGGAAGAAACGGCCGCAACTGGAGCAAGCGGACTCCCATGGCCTTCAACTGCGCTTCCGTCGCTTGCATCCCCGCGGCAGAGGCATTGTTTGCGGACTCCAGTTTCGCGAACTCGTCGCGATCCTTCGCGGTTTTTACCTGCAGGAAGTCCCGCTTGGCTTCCAGGGTCTGCGCGCGCTCGGTGAGTCCGTTCACCGTCGACTCAAGAAGCTGGCGCTGCGTGGTCCATTCAATTTGAATGCGCGACGTCTCCGCCCTGACCTTGACCCAGTCTCCCGCGGCTTTTTCCACCGACTCTATTGGGTTGGTCTCCGCGTGGAGTGTCACTGCGCCGAGAAGCGCAGCAAGCCAGAGCCGATAATGGTTGGGGAACGGGGATACATTCATGTGCAAGGGGGGGCGGTAACGGACAAGGCATGAGCTGCTCACCCGTAGCCGGACCAGGTCGCAGAACAGGGTTGCTGGGCCGGATAGGAGACCTGAAGGCACGCGATGAGCGAGGGGATTGAAAATCTGGCGCCCAAATGCCCGCGTCTGCAAGATTGAAACCGGGCGGCGGCAATTCGCCAATGTAACCAGAGGTAACCTGGAAATGCCGCCAGGAGTTTGTTCAGCCCGGTCCCGCAGCCGGAAGGAGGCGGAGTGAAACGAGCGGAATGGCGCCGTCCAAACGAAGCAGCGGGTCGGAATGATTGGAAGGGATGGATCAAAGGTAAGATCAACTGACACTGCAACGGGTAACCGGAGCATCATTGCACGCACCGTGCCACCCGCTCGTTCCACTCCAACGTGTTCAAGAAAAGAGTCTAACAACGACTGCACTCGGAAGCATCTGTCTGGGCGATCCGGGGAATGGTTGTCCGCAACCATTTTCCCTGTGACGGGAACGATCAATTGGCTGCAGTCAACCACTGTGCTCCGCTGCAGTCGAAACTCGCGTTGGAGAATTGTGTTGAAGCCCGTCCGTCCATCGCTCGCATTGCGGGCACCATGGTCATAGACACCGCGCTCCCCGCCGGGTGCGAAATACTCCTGCTGGAGGACGATTCCCTGCTCCGCCGCCGGCTGGCCGCCCATCTGCGCAATCTCGGGGCCGAGGTGACGGAGACTTCGACCATCGAGAAAGCCCGCCGGGCCCTGGAGGAACTGCGCTTCGACTATGCCCTGATCGACCTTCATTTGCCCGACGGCGAGGCCCTCGAATTGTTGCGCACCGGGGCGTTCTCGGAAAACACCGGCGTGGTCGTCATGACAGCTTTCGGCGGCATCAAAAAAGCCGTGGAAGCCATGCGCCTCGGCGCCGGGGACTATCTCTCGAAACCGTTTGAGCCGGATGAACTGCCGCTGGTTTTTCTCCGCTGTCGCGAGAAGCGCGGCGGGGCGCGGCGGGACGAGTTCCGCGCCAGTGAACTCTCCACCGGAAACGGGGAGGAACTTTTGTTCGGGGAGAGTCTGGCCCAGGTTCGCGAGCAGCTCGACCGGATTCTCGCCACGGAACGCCGGCTCGAACACGGCCTGCCCCCCATCCTGATCGAAGGTGAAACCGGGACCGGAAAGAGTCTTCTGGCCCGCTGGCTGCACCGGCAGGGGCCGCGGAGTTCGCGCCCTTTCGTCACGATCAACTGCGCGGCACTGCCGGAGACGCTGGCCGAGTCCGAGTTGTTCGGACACGAGCGCGGCGCATTCACCGACGCGAAGGCCGCGCGGATCGGTCTTTTTGAGGCGGCAGATGGTGGCACGCTCTTTCTGGATGAAATCGGGGCGTTGTCTGCCGCGACCCAGGCCAAGGTGCTCACGGCGGTGGAGGACCGCGCCATCCGGCGGATCGGCGCCTCGAAGGAGGTTCGCACCGATGTGCGGTTGATTGCCGCGACCAACCGGCCCTTGCTGGATTTGGTGGAAAAAGGAACGTTCCGGGAGGATTTATACCACCGGCTTCATTTGATCCATCTCACCCTGCCGCCCCTGCGTGAAAGGGGTACGGATGTTCTCGCTCTCGCCGGCCACCTGCTGGAGCGGATCTCCCGGCGCCACCGGCTGAAGGGTGTTTCGCTTTCACCGGCGGGCGCCGCGCGCCTGCAGGCCCAACGCTGGCCCGGCAATGCCCGCGAGCTCGCCCATGAAATTGAACGCGAGGTGATCTTCGGCCGCGGCCCGCAGCTTGATTTTGCCCATCTCGGCGGACCACCGCCGACGGCGCCGGCCGGATGGCGCAATCCAAACTGGCGCCTGCCCGACACCGGGTTCTCCATTGAAACCGTCATCAATGATCTGGTTGACGAAGCCCTCCTCGAAACGAACCACAACACCTCCGCCGCTGCCCGCCGACTGGGAGTGACGCGGGAGTTTTTGCGTTATCGCCTGAGCGGCGACAAGTCTCGCGAATAGGCAATGGTTGCCTTCAACCAACACGGGATTGTCTTGTGACGCACAAAACCCGCTGCCACAAAATAAGGCTCTGGATTGAAGAAGCTTGTGATTTTCGTGAGCGAGTTGGCACCGCAGATGCAAAGTGGGCAGGACACGACTCAAAATAGTCGCCCTTCTGCCCTCTGGCATATCCTCATGACGACCGCTACCCCTCATACGAATATCCTGCCGCGGCTCCAGCGATCTCTGTTCCTGACTTTGCTGACGGGTGTTTTTTTGCACCAGCCGGCCAGGGCCCAGCCCGCCACCGCTCCGACATCCCCCACGACTGAGGAGCATCAATCACTCGATCCGGACACGGATCATTCGCTGGTCAACGAGCGGACTGATCGTGTTCGTTTCACCAATGAATCCGCATCTCACTACTATTATTCCCTCCCGCTACCCTCCGAAGCCTCCTATTATTTCTTTCCGCCGGTACCTCCGCCATTGAACGCGGAATTTCCTCTGCTTGGTCCGCTGGTGCGCGGCGCGGCGGCGCCACCCGAACTCGCGGCGTTTGTGGACGAGCCTTTCTATCCCATGCTGGGTACGCGTCTGTCCGAAGGCGAACTGCCCGCGGCGTTGCAAGCTCGGCTCCAAGCCTACCGGAACGAAAAGACAGGTCTGCAAAACGAGCTGCGGGCAGTAATCACCGGACTGAAGGGCACCGCTCTGCCCGAGCGCGAGCAGCAGCTGGCAGTCTTCGCCGTGTCGCAGACACCCCGAATTGCCGCATTGGAGGCCAAGGCTGACAAGCTCCGCAGTGATTTGCGCCGGACCGGCATTTTCGGACTGCGAGGAGACGGCGCTGATTGGACCAGTAAACCCGGCTGGCACCGGTCCGCCGGGCCCGACACCCCCGTGCCGCCGGATGATCTGCAGCTGGAGTCTGAGGCCCTGCGGGGCGCCGCCTATTACCAGGAAGGGCTCTCCCCGGCACAGCGACGGCTGTTGCGGGAGGAGGCGATCGAACTTGAAACCGCAGCCCACCCGGCGCTGTTGAACCCTCAACCCGTACCCGAGGGGTGGCTGCTGCATTTCTCCCCGGAACCGGCAAGGATCCGTATTCAGGCCAATCTGCCTGCGCCCCTGGCCAAAAAGATCAGCGAATATGTCTCGGCCAAAAAAGCGCTCCAGGCGGAGCTTCGCGACGCCCTCCAAAATCCGGGGGACTCGGCCAGCAACGCGCGTCTGGAGTCCTTGAAACAACTGGCCGTCATCCAGGCGCCGCGCATCACCGCCTTGGAAACAGTCGCTGAGGAAATCCGTCGCGAACTGGCCGCCCTGCCCAATCCCCCCGGCCCGCCGGCTCCGCCCGCTCTCCCCCCGGAATTGACGGTGCGCATTTCCTCCTACCGCACGCACAAGCTCGAACTTTTGAAAACCCTCTATGCCATGCTGACCGGCCCCGCCAGGTCCGGCCATCCTCCCTCGTCGAATGGAAGCGCGCAAACGGGCGATCCCGTCGAGCGTTCGATGTCGTGGATGCATGACAGTGCGATACCCACCGCGGTGCCGCCGGGAAATTTGCGAGTGCCGGCCGAGGAATTCACCCGCCGGCAGACCGAGCTCGTCGGGGAACTGAACCGGGAGCTGGCGGGCATTCGCGAGGCGCTTGCTGACTACGTGCGCGCCGCGAATCAGCCCGTGGATCGCAAATCGATCAACGATCTGCTGAAGGACTTTGAGAACGCCCGGCAGCAGCAGGAGGTCTGGGACAAATACCGCGACTATCAGACGGCGGTGCTCGTCCCGGGGCTTTCACCAGAGCAACGCCGCCTGCTTTTCAGCGCTGCCGTCGAGCAACTCGCCCTGCCGCTGCCCGCCGGGGAGCGGGCGAATTGAATGTGGGATCATTTGACCTGCCGCCAATGTCCCGCCTCTCCTTACGCCCTGCCACCACGGCCCTCTGCACGGGCATTCTGCTCGTGGCCATTTTCGCCACCCTCGTGATCTGGTTCCGTTCCGATTTGCGCCGGGAGATCCATCAGAAAATATTCGAGCGAAGTGCGGCCGTGCTTTATCCCATGGCCCTGCAGCAGGTGAACGACAGCGAGGCGGCCAATGCCTCCAATCCGTTGGGCCCTCTCACCGCCGTGTTGAAGAGTGCCCGCCAGCAGGGCATGCTGGCCATCGCGGTCTTCGACCGTGACGGCAATACCATTGAAGCCGTGCCAGCCACCCAGTTGTTCGTGGAACTGCCCATGGATGATTATTGGCGGCTGCAAAATGGCGGGCCGATCACCCGGTATCATCCGCTTTTCCCGCTCGATCAATATTTCGCCGGGGTGTCCCGCGAACAACCGCAGGCACCGGTGCTGGAAGTGCTGCTCCCGTTGCCCGGTCCCAATCCCGCCGAGGTGCGCGGATTTGTCCGCTACTACATTGATGCCCGGCCGCTGTCACGCGAACTTGACCTGATTGACAGCCGGATCAACCGCCAGACTGCGGTCACCTTGTTGGTCGGTGCTGTCCTGGTCGCCGTCGTGATGACCGGGGCAGCCTTCAGCGTCCAACGGGCCCAGCGCGTCATTGCCGAGCGCAACGACCGGCTGGCCCGCGCCAATTTCGAGCTCACCCTGGTGGCCAAGGCTTCGGCGATCGGGCAGATCACATCGCATCTCATCCACGGGCTGCAGGGGTCCGTGGAAGGATTGCGCGCTGTCGTCGCAAGCCGTGAAGCCGACCAGTCAAGCCCCGCGTGGGAATCCGCCGCCGGCTATACGGAGCGGCTGCAAAACATGATTCAGGAAACCGTCGCGCTGCTGGGTGACGCCAGTGCCCACACCAGCTACGAACTCACCGGCCATGAACTCGCGGCGACCATCCGCGACCGCAACAAACCAGCCGCCGCGGAGAAAGGGATCCTCCTCGAGGTGAACGATGGTTTTGCGGCGGTGATCGACAGCCATCGCGGCAGCCTGCTTTGCCTGATTGCCAGCAATCTGGTGCAAAATGCGATCATCGCCACCGGCTCCGGCCGGCGCGTAGTCGTTTCCCTCCAAGAGGCGGGGCGTGCCATTGTGCTGACGGTGCAGGACGAGGGGGCTGGAATTCCGGACGCCATGCGCGAGCATCTTTTCAAACCTGGCCGAAGCAGCCGGCCCGGCGGTTCGGGCCTGGGCCTGGCCATCAGCCAACTGCTGGCCCGACAGATCGGCGCGGAACTCTTGCTGCAATCGACCGGGCCGGGCGGCACGACGTTCACTGTCACCCTGCCGCGAGAGTGAGAATAACAGAGATTTCGCCCGGAAGTAGCGGTACCTCTTGGAGAAGCTTGAGTGATGTCGCTGCCCCACCGGCTCGGACGATTGGGGAAATTCCTATTTTGTCCACAGCGGCGCGGGATACTTTCCAGCTGCCACGAGGGATTTAATCGCGGTTTGCGCAGTAACGCAGTCCTCACGGTATGTAATTCCAAACCACGAATCGGTGCTGCTGAGCAATGTCACCGCGGCTTGCTCCTGTTCATTCAACGCACTGACGGCCGTGGGCAGATAGAACTCGCTCTTGGGGTCCTCCGTGCCCCGGATGAGAAAATCAGTAAATAATTTTTCCAATTGGGGAAACACGGCCGGGGTGAAACCCCAGAAATTCATCGAGACAATTTCGTTGCCGGTGAGGTGTTTTGCCGCCCCTGTCGCATCGAGGTATTTTGCTCCGGTTGCAGTCTTCTCGATCCTCGTCAACTCCGTGATGTGCCGAAGCCGGCCCAGGTCATCCGTCGTGCACAAACCGCGGCTGACCGTGCCATGCTCTGACAGCGTCTGCCTCAAGGGGTAGCCGACCAGTGCGTAACCCGGCTGGGCACGGGCGGTGGTCATCGCGAAATGCGTGGCCAATGCCGCATACCCCGAGGCACCGTAGAAATCATCGGCATTGATGACGGCGAACGGGCGTTGCACGGCCTCGTGGGCAACGAGTACAGCGTGCCCCGTACCCCAGGGTTTGCTCCGGCCCGCCGGTGCTTTGTGGCCAGCCGGCAGCGCAGTCATTTCCTGAAAAACGTAATGCACATCCATGTGAGCCTCCAGACGCCGGCCGATTGTCGCACGAAATTCGGGCTCAATGTCCTTGCGGATTACCAGCACGAGCCGGTTGAAGCCGGCGCGAAGGGCGTCGTAAATGGAGTATTCGATGATGAGTTCGCCCGCCGGGCCGACAGGCTGCATCTGCTTGAGCCCACCGAAACGGCTGCCCATGCCCGCGGCAAGAATCACCAGGTCGTAATTAGAGGTAACCACTTGATAAACACTGGTGAGCACTCGTGGCTCAGCGCAAAATAAAAACGCCGCCTATTTGGCCCCTTGCCTGAGCGTAGCCAACGGCCGCATCCGTTAAGTCTTCGGCCCTACCGAGGGCATGCCTCGACTGCCTTAATACAGGCGGTTTTTACGCAGAGTTAAATTGTCGTAAGTAAGTTACATTTCGTGCCCATGGAATCGGGCAGCATCAGATGAATGATTACACCAAACATTTGCTTTCGGCGGCCTCTCCGCGAGGCAATGGGGAAACCATACTCGTCATCGAGGACGAGTCCGGGGTGAGAGAAATCGTTCGCCGACTCCTGGAGGTTCGCGGCTACCGCACCCTTACGGCGGAGAATGGAGCCGATGGCCTGGTCATTTACCGCCAACACTCGGATGAAGTGTGCCTCGTGCTGACCGACATGAGGATGCCCGGTGTGCAGGGGACGGAACTCATTCGGGAGTTGCGGATGATCAATCCGGACGTGCGCATTGTGGCGATGAGTGGTGTGCTTGGTGAAAACGATCATATCCCGGAGGAGCCCGGCCGGCTGACTTTTCTGCCCAAGCCGATGACATTGGAAGAACTCATGGGTGCGGTCCAGCGTGTTCTGACTGGCCCGGACTCCGCTGCGGCCTAGGTCGGGATTTTTAGCACCAGCCGGCATTATCCAGGCGCTTGCGCGTTTTCCTCGAGAGGGTAGGAAGCGCAGCCTTGACCATGAGTGCGTGCCCGTACTCGACTTCACTGGCGGCAGCGGTTATCGGGAAGTATCGTGCGAGTCGAAAAATGGTATCTCGACTGTGTGAACTCCGACGGGGCAGGCATGATCGGTTATGCGGCCCGGCTCAGTTGGGGTCCGCTGGCGGTACGGGTCGCGGAAACCATGTTTTGGCGGACGGGTGAACCCGCGATCACCCAGCGGACCGTGTTGGGTGGCAGACTGCCGGTGGCAACAAACGGGGACATCATCTGGCACAGCCCGGTACTCGGTGCTCCGGGCCGCTGGCGCCAGCTCAATCGTGGAATACCAGCCACACTTCTGCATCGGGAAACCGCCGGGTGGATCGAATGGACGTGCCTCTGTCCCGCCGCACAAGCCACGGTGAATGTCGGCGGCCATTTGTTGGAGGGGCTGGGTTATGCCGAGCGAATTGTCCTGACGTTGCCGCCCGCCCGACTGCCGATACGTGAATTGCGTTGGGGTCGTTTTATTGCCGGCGGGCACAGTTGCGTCTGGATCCGGTGGCAGGGTCGGGTCGAACGCAACTGGTGTTTTCACAACGGCCGGCCGGTGGAAGCCCTGATACGGGATCGATATGAACTCTCGTGGACCGGACACCGGTTGCATTTGGATTTCGGCACGACGCTGCGATCCGGACGCATTGGCGACACGGCACTCCCGGACAGCAGGCTGCTGCGTCGATTGCTGCCCGCGACCGTGCTTGATCTGGAAGAAACCAAGTGGTGCAGCCGGGGCGTGCTGACGGATGCCGACGGCAAGGAACATCCGGGCTGGGCCGTCCACGAAGTGGTGATATTCCCGGAAAACCAATAAGACAGTGAAGAACCTCGCGGGCAAATTGCTCTACGGATTAGCTTTTTGTATCGCCCTGCCGGTCCTGCTCCTCCTCTGGGCCTATGCGCTTGAAGACAATTTCCCAATCCTGCCGCCCGTTGGCGTACCGGCCGTTGGATTGCCGCTGGTTGCGTCCGGCGGCGGCCTGATGCTGCGGGCAATATGGGAACTTTGGTCCATCGGAGGTGGCCTCCCGATGAATGCGTTTCCCCCGGATCGGTATGTCGCCCGTGGACTTTACGGCTGGCTCCCCCACCCGATCTACCTCGGCTTTGCCCTCCTCATGCTCGGTGTCTTTGCAACCGCGCAAATGCCGGCCGGCGTATGGATCGTTTCGCCCGTGTTGTGGCTCGGTACAATCACCCTCGTCGTCGGGCATGAACGACTGGATCTCCAGCGCCGGTTTGGCCGCAGTCTGCCTTCACCCCGGCTGGGCTTGTCGCCCGACGCGGCTGCACCGCCGCGCTGGTGGCATCGCGCCTCAGCGTATGTGCTCGTGCTCGGGCCATGGCTGCTTGCCTATGAAAGCATCGCGCGGATAATGCACGGTCGGACCGGAGGGGAAACCTATCTGCCGTTCGAGCAGGCCTGGCCGCCGCTTGCTTGGTCCACCCTATTTTACGCCGGCGCCTATGTCTGGGTGGTGCTGGCACCACTGGCCGCGACCTCCCAGTCGGCGCTGCGGCGCTTTGTCCGCGACGGATGGACCGGTTCGGCGTTTATTTTCTGGTGTTTTCTTGTGCTGCCGTTGACCGCCACTCCGCGCCCCTTTGGCGCCATGAATCTGTCCGGCCGTCTGCTGGAATTCGACCGGGCCCACGATACGATCTTCTGTGCCTTCCCGTCGTTCCATGTCTTCTGGCCATTTCT
>CAZBLQ010000073.1:5402-18991 GCA_964492635.1 uncultured Oleiharenicola sp. | reverse complement strand
CCATGGCGTCGGCGATGATGTTGCCGATCGTCTCGTCCCAGTTGGCGGAGACGGTGGCGACCTGGCGGATTTCCTCGCGGTCATTGACCTTCTTGGAAACACGCGCCAGCTCGGCGACGGCGGCCTCGACGGCCTTGTCGATGCCGCGCTTGAGATAAACCGGGTTGGCGCCGGCGGTGACGTTCTTCAGGCCCTCGCGATAGATGCCCTCGGCGAGCAGGGTAGCGGTGGTGGTGCCGTCGCCCGCGCTGTCGCTGGTCTTGGAGGCGACCTCCTTGACCATCTGGGCGCCCATGTTCTCGTAGGGATCGGGAAGCTCGATTTCCTTGGCGACGGTGACGCCGTCCTTGGTGACGGTCGGCGACCCGAATTTTTTATCGATCACGACGTTGCGGCCCTTGGGCCCCAGCGTGACCTTGACGGCGCGGGAGAGAAGCTCGACGCCGCGAAGAATTTTCTGACGAGCGGTCTCGTCGAAGAGGAGTTGTTTGGCTGCCATAATGATAAACTAGTTTGAAGTTTTGGTTGAGAGTTGGGAGTCAGGCGACGGCTCAGGCGATGACGCCGAGAATGTCGTCCTCGCGGACCAGGGTGAATTTCTGTTCCTCGATTTTCACCTCGGTGCCGCCGTATTTGGAGATGAGCACGCGGTCGCCGACCTTCACCTCGAAGGGCTGCACCTTGCCGTCCTCATTCCGCTTGCCGGTGCCGAGGGCGATGACCTTGGCCTCCTGCGGTTTTTCCTTGGCGCTGTCCGGGATGATGATCCCGCCGCGGACCTGTTCTTTTTCCTCGATGTGCTGCACAAGCACGCGATCACCGATGGGTTTGATATTTACTTTAGCCATATTGGTTTTGTGTGGGTTGAGTTGGACGTGTTTTGGGATTAAAGACGCGAACCCGTTCCGCACGGAAACGGGTCCACGGTAAAGTTTATTTCTTCTCGTCGTCGACGATCTCGACATCGGCATCGACGACCTTGCCTTCCTGGGCGCCGGCCTTCTTCGCCGCCTTCGGCTCGGATGCGGTGCCGCTGTCAGCCGGACCGGGCGTTCCCTCCGGGGCGGCACCAGCCGCGCCCGCAGCCTGCGCCTGCTGGTAAAGCTCGGCGCCAATCTTCGTGAGTTTTTCGAGCGCGGCCTTCATGCGGTCCGTGTCGTTGCTTTCGAGATCCTTCTTCGCGTCGGTGATGGCAGCCTCGAACTTGCCCTTCAACTCGGCGGGGATCTTGTCGCCTGCGTCCTTGAGGGTCTTCTCGAGCTGGTAGATGGTTGTGTCGAGCTGGTTCTTGGCCTCGACGGCCTCCTTGCGTTTGCGGTCGGACTCGGCGTTGAGTTCGGCCTCCTTGGTCATCTTCTCGACCTCGTCCTTGGACAGGCCGGACGAACCCTGGATGGTGATCTTCTGGTCCTTGCCGGTGCCAAGATCCTTCGCCGTGACGTGGAGGATACCGTTGGCGTCGATGTCGAAGGTGACTTCGATCTGCGGCGCGCCGCGCGGGGCCGGCGGGATGCCGTCGAGCTTGAACGTGCCGAGCGTCTTGTTGTCGCGCGCCATCGGGCGCTCGCCCTGGAGGACGACGATCTCAACCCCCGGCTGGTTGTCGCTGTAGGTGGAGAACGTCTGCGTCTTCTTGGTGGGAATGGTGGTGTTGCGCGGGATCATCGCCGTGGCGATGTCGCCCGCCGTCATGATGCCCAGCGTGAGCGGGGTCACGTCGAGCAGGAGCACGTCGCGCACGTCGCCCTTGAGCACGCCGCCCTGGATGGCCGCGCCGATGGCGACGACCTCGTCGGGATTGACGCCCTGGTGCGGGGGTTTGCCGCCAAGCGTATGGGCGATCTCCACGACCTTCGGCATGCGGGTCATGCCGCCGACGAGGACCAGCTCGTCGATGTTGGCGGCGGTGACGCCGGCGTCCTTGATGCAGTTCTTGAACGGCTGCAGGCAGCGCTCGAAAAGCGCGTCGCAAATCTGCTCCATTTTCGCGCGGGAGAGCTGCACATTGAGGTGCTTCGGGCCCGAGGCGTCCGCCGTGATGAACGGCAGGTTGATGTCGTAGGTGGTCGCCGAGGAGAGCGCGATCTTGGCCTTCTCGGCCTCTTCCTTCAGGCGCTGGAGCGCCATCGGGTCCTTGCGAAGGTCGATGCCGTTCTCCTTCTTAAAAGTTTCCACGAGCCAGCCGATGATGGCGTCGTCCCAGTTGTCGCCGCCGAGATGGGTGTCGCCATTGGTGGCTTTGACCTCGAACACGCCGTCGCCGATCTCGAGGACCGACACGTCGAACGTGCCGCCGCCGAGATCGAACACCGCGATCTTCTCGTCCTTCTTCTTGTCGAGGCCGTAGGCGAGCGAGGCGGCGGTGGGCTCGTTGATGATGCGGAGCACCTCGAGACCGGCGATTTTGCCGGCGTCCTTGGTGGCCTGGCGCTGGGCGTCGTTGAAATAGGCGGGCACGGTGATGACGGCCTGCGTGATCTTGTCGCCCAGGTAGGCCTCGGCGTCGGCCTTCATTTTGCCGAGCACGAAGGCGGCAATCTGCTGCGGGGCGAACTGTTCGGTCTTGTCGCCGACCTGCACCTCGATGTAAGCGTCGCCGTTTTTGCCTGAGACCACTTTGTAGGGGAGATTCTTGGCTTCCTCGGTGACCTCGGTGAATTTGCGGCCGATGAGGCGCTTCGCGGAGAAAACGGTATTCTTCGGATTGGTCACCGCCTGGCGCTTGGCGGCCTGACCGACGACTCGTTCGCCGGTTTTCGTAAACGCGACGACTGAAGGAGTGGTGCGGGCACCCTCGGCGTTCGGAATGACGACTGGTTCGCCGCCTTCCATGACTGACATACACGAGTTGGTTGTGCCTAGATCAATGCCTAGAATTCTGCTCATGCGCGTATACCAGCAATGGCCGTGCCGCCGGCAGCGACACTTTATTAACAATTGATTACCTGATAGTTAATAAATTTCTTCGCAGACCGGAATCGGTGAGTACGGCTTTTCTACGCCATCATGGCACACCAATTTCCAGCCAATGTCCCACTGTGCCAAGGGAGCAACAGCCGGCTTGCGCGCGTCCGCCTGTCCTTTTGGCGCGGACAAGCCTGCCGGCCCACCCAAACCTGACGGTTGTTTTTCACGCGAACAGGCCTACCCTTTCAGCATGGAGACATTGCATGTGCCCGAGACTGTGCCGGTGATGACGCTGCCCGACACGGTTTTCTTTCCGCAAGCCCTGCTGCCGCTCCACATCTTCGAACCGCGTTACCAGGAAATGCTGCGCGATGTGCTCGCCAGCGACCGGCTGTTTGCGGTCGCCCGGCTCAACAACGCCCGTCCGCCCAATTCCAAGCGACCCGAGCCGCTGCACCACATCGCTTCGGTCGGCATCATCCGGGCCTGCCAGAAAGGCGACAACGACACCTCGAATCTTCTGCTCCAGGGCCTCTGCCGGGTGGAGGTGAAGGAGATCGTGCGCGAACGGCCGTACCGCGTCATCGCCGTGCAACCGATCACGACCATCGCCGGCACGCACCAGGCCGAGTTGGAGGTGCTCCGCCTCGAGGTGATGCGGCTGCTCAATCTCCGCCGCCGGCTCGGCACGCCCGCGCCCAAGGGCATGACCCGCTTTCTCGAGAGCATCGACGACATCGACACGTTTGCCGACATCGCCGTCTTCAACCTTTGTGACGACAGCGCCATCAAACAACAGCTGCTCGAAACCCTCGAGACGCGTCGCCGGCTCCAGCTCTTCGCCGCCTCGCTCAAGGGCGAGATCGAGACCCAGCGCCTCCGCCGCAAGCTGCAAGGCCGTCTGCCCGACGATAACATCGCGGACAATTGAATTGTCGCGATCCCTTGCTCTGTGCCGGAGAGCCCGCCTGCGTCCGCCCGGCGAACTACGACGCGGCAGCCTTCGCTGGCTTGCCGAGACGTAGCTCGCACAGCGAGCGAAGGCTGGAGCCGCTTGTCGGACTCGAACCGACGACCTACTCATTACGAATGAGTCGCTCTACCAACTGAGCTAAAGCGGCGCAAATGGAAGCGGCATTCGGCGCATTTGCCCCGGGTGAGGCAAGCCCGTTTTTTTGCGCCGATCCAGCGGGGCCAAAGCCGACAAGCCTGACCGTCTGCCGGGTCCGCCATCTTGGTGCTGACAATTTGCCGGACTGATATTTCGCTCCAGCTTCCACTTGAAGACCGAGCTTTTCGACTATCTCCTGCCCGACCGGCTCATCGCCCAGAAACCGGCCGACCGGCGGGATGAGTCGCGGTTGCTGGTCGTGGACCGGAAGACCCGCGGCATCGAGCACCGCCATTTTCGCGATCTGCCCGGCTATCTGCGCAAAGGCGACTGTCTGTTTCGCAACAACGCCGCGGTCATACCCGCCCGCCTGCACGCCACCCGGCCCACGGGTGGTCAGGTTGAATGTCTGTTGCTGCGTCCTGCCGCAGCGGCGGCCGACCTGTCATCCGAAACCTCGGTGAAGGATGAATGGTGGTGCCTGCTGCGCCCGGGCAAAAAACTTCCCGTCGGCGCGACCTTTGGTCTGGAGGGGTTCTTCACCGCCACCGTCCGGGAGAAAACCGGCGATGGCCTCGTGCGGGTGGCCTTTGCGACGAAAGCTGGCGACATCCTCGCCGTCGCCAACCGCATCGGCGAGATGCCACTGCCGCCCTACATTGCCGGGAGACAAGGCGACGAGGACCACAAACTTGACCGTCAACGGTACCAGACCGTCTACGCTGACCACAGTCAGCAAGTCGCCGTCGCGGCGCCGACCGCCGGGCTGCACTTCACCGAGGAGTTGCTCGGGCAACTGGCGGCCCAGGGAATCGCCTTCGCCGACCTGACCCTGCACGTCGGGCTTGGCACCTTCCGCCCGATAGCAACCACGAACATTGAGGACCACGCGATCCACTGCGAGGTCTACGAAATCGGTGCCGCAACCCAGCGTGCCCTGTTTGCCATCCCGGGCCGCCGGATTGCCGTCGGCACAACGTCCGTCCGCACCATCGAGGACTTTATGGAAAAACAGGGCAGCTTCCTCAAGCCCGGCGACCTGTCCTCCGTAGCCTTGGCGAAGGAGGAGGCCGGCATTTTCATCTACCCGCCCACGCAGTTTCGTGGAGTGGATGCCCTCATCACCAATTTCCACCAACCCCGCTCGACCCTGCTCTGCCTGGTGGCGGCATTTCTGACCCCCGGTTCAATCGAAGGCATTGCGTGGCTAAAAGAAATCTACTCCGACGCTATCGCTCGCGAATACCGGTTCTTCAGCTATGGTGATGCCATGCTGATCCTGTGAAAACGCCGCCACAAATCAGTCCGCAGTTGCGTGGAAGAAAATTCTGCCTATCCGTGACGGTGAACTCTCATTCAAAACATCCCACACTTATGAAACGTCTCCTTGCCCTGTTTGCCGTCCTCGCCCTCTTCGCCAGCGCCCGCGCCGATGTTGAGGTCTACAAGATCGACCCCGTCCACTCCTCGGTCGGCTACAGCCTGCGCCATGTCCTTTCCAAATTCACCAGCAGCTTCACCAAAGTAAATGGTGACATCACAGTTGATCGCGAAAACCTGGAAAAGAGCAGCGTGGTGGCGACCATCGACGTGTCCGCACTCACCACTGACAACGAGGGCCGTGACAAGCACATCAAGGGTCCGGATTTCTTCGACGTCGCCAAGTTTCCCGCCGCCACCTTCAGGAGCAAATCCTGGAAGAAAACCGGCGAGAACAGCTTTGATATCACCGGCGACCTCACGATCAAGGACGTCACCAAGGAAGTCGTGCTCAAGGCTTCGCTCCTCGGCTTCGGCCCCGGCATGCGTCCGGGTACCTTCCTCTCGGGCTGGGAGGCAACGGCCACCATCAAGAAATCCGACTTCAATATGGCTGGCCCGGCCATGCTCTCGAAGGCACTCGGCGATGACGTCGCCCTGACGATCAACATTGAGGCGGGCTTTAAGAAAGGCTGAGTCGGTTGAAATTTTCCACCAAAGGACGGCCCGCCAAGGCCGTCCTTTCTTTTTGGCCGAACCCTGCTACCGTCACACCCGTGACGCCCGATAAAGTCCAGTCCCTGATCGAGGAAGCCACCTTCGACTACACGATGGGCGACAACGACGCGGCGCTGGCCAAGCTGCACCAGGCCGCGGCGGTCGCCCCGGCGGCGTTCGAGGCCTGGCATGCGCTGGCCGAGATCAACTTCCATCTGCGCCGCTTTGACGACGCACTTGCGGCGGCGCAGAAAGCCCACGAGTTGCGCCCGGAGGATCTCTTCATCAACACCACCCTTTCGCGGGTCTGGATGGAAAAGGGCGACAAACCCATGGCCGAGAAATTCGGCGCCCAGGCGAAAATCCTCAGTTGGAAGGAAGAACTCCGCAACCCGACCGTCCCGGGCGATAAAAACATCTGAAAGACGGTCGCAGGCTGCTGAGGGAGGTGAATCACCTTGCCCAGCCACGCGCTTTTGCGCATGGGTGGTAGGACTTCCCACGCTGTCATGTCTCGCGTCCTCCTGATCAACCCATCCTATAAGGTTACCTATGCGAGCACCATGGCCCGTTTCGGGGTGCCGTTTTATCCCGTGCTCTCGCTCGCCACGGTCATTCCGAAAATAAAGGAATCGGGGCACGAGGTGCAGGTGATCGATCTATGCTACGAGGATTTCGACCTCCCGTTGATCCGGGAACGGATCAAAAACTGGAAGCCGGACGTGGTTGGTCTCACCGGCACCACTCCGCTTTTTTCCCAAATCCGGACCATCGCGCAGACCGTCAAGGAGATTTCCCCGAACATCATCACCGTGGGCGGTGGCGCCCACTGCTCGGCCCTGCCGGAACTGTCCCTCGAGGAGGCGGGCTTTGATTATGTCTGCTACGGCGAGGGCGATTTCAACCTGGCGCAAATCGTCAACGGCCACAACCCCGCGGACATCCTCGGTATCGTCCGGCGTGATGGCGGTGGCAACATCGTCAAGAATCCGCCCAGCGTCTGGCTCAAGGATCTGGACGACCTGCCCTACCCCAGTTGGGATGAATTCAACCTCCCCCAGTATGAACGCTACTGGTCCCGGCTCATCGCGCGGCGCAAGCCCGTCGCCTTCTTCGAGACCACGCGGGGCTGCGTCTTTTCCTGCAATTACTGCGGTTCCAAGAACACGGTCGGCCGCGGCTTCCGGAAAAAATCCGTCGGCCGGGTCATCGACGAGCTGAAATACAGCAAGCGGCATGGATTCCGGGAATTCTTCATCGTCGACGACATTTTCACCACCGATGTCCCACGCGTGAAGGAGATTTGCGAGGCCATCATCCGCGAAAACCTCGACATCGCCTGGAGCTGTGCCAACGGCATCCGCGTCGATTCCGGCGACCAGGAGATGTTCACCCTCATGCAGCGCGCCGGGTGCTACAAGGTCGCCTTCGGTTTTGAGTCAGGTGACGACCGGGTGCTGAAGGAGTTCGGCAAGGGCGGACACGCCACGGTCGAAGCCGCCCGCGGCACGGTCAAGCTGGCCCGCAAAGCCGGCATCGACGTCTTCGGATTTTTCATGGTCGGGCTGTTGCAGGACACGGAGGAGTCCATGGCCAAGACGATCGAACTGGGCCGCGAACTCGAAACCGACGTGCTCAAGATCAGCATCTCCGTCCCCTTCCCCGGCACCCCCATGTATGCCGAGTTGAAGTCCAAGGGGCTGCTCAACCAGTTTGATTGGGACAAATATAACGTCTATAATCCGCAGCGGCTGTACAAGCATCCCACGCTCTCCTGGGAGACCATCGAGAAGTTTTATAAACTTGCCTATCACCGGATGGTTCTGACCAACCCCTCGTTTTATTACCGGCGGCTGCGGCATGGCCTTAAGACCGGGGAATTTTTCTACGATATCTACTATTATCTGCGGTTTCTCCTGGCGGGCGCAAAGATCTGAGTTCAGTCCCTGCAACTGATTGCATCGACCGGCGGCTTTTGCGCCCAATCCGAGGTCCGGCAAGGAAAACCGCGGCAAATTGGAAACCCGGCCCATCCAGCTGGCCCGTTGACAGCCGCCAATCCGGCCGGGTAACCTCGCCAGTCTATGGATCGCCCTGTCTACCTGCTGGAGTTTGAGAAACCGTTGCGCGAACTCGAAAAACAGCTCGAAGCCCTGCACCAGCAGTCACTGGAAAACAACATCGAGATGTCGGCCGAGCTGGCGACCATCGAAGCCAAGATCGAGACAACCAAGCGCGAGATCTATACCAACCTCACGCCGTGGCAGCGTGTGCAGGTGGCCCGCCACCCGAAGCGGCCTTACGCCCTCGATTATATCGGCGCCCTGTGCGTGGATTTTCAGGAGCTGCACGGCGACCGCCAGTTCAACGACGACCGCGCCCTCATCGGTGGCACCGCCTTCTTTGAGGGCCGCGCCCTCATGATCATCGCCCAGCAGAAGGGGCGCGACACCAAGGAGAACATCATCCGCAACTTCGGCATGCCCCAGCCCGAAGGCTACCGCAAGGCCCTCCGCCTGATGAAGCTCGCCGAAAAATTCGGCCTGCCCGTCCTCTCCCTCATCGACACCCCCGGCGCGTATCCCGGGGTCGAGTCCGAGGCCCGGCACGTATCCGAGGCCATCGCCGTCAACCTGCGCGAGATGGCCATGCTGCGCGTTCCCTCCATTGCGGTCATCATCGGCGAAGGCGGCTCGGGTGGCGCGCTCGGCATCGGCGTCACCGACCGCGTGCTGGTCTTTGAAAACGCCTACTACTCGGTCATCTCACCCGAGGGCTGCGCCGCCATCCTCTGGAAGGACCGCGCCAACGCGCCCCAGGCGGCCGAAGCCCTCAAGCTCAATGCCGCCAACCTGAAGGAGTTCGAGGTCGTTGACGAAGTGATAGCCGAACCGCTCGGCGGCGCGCACAACGATCCCGCCGCCGCAGCCAACGCGCTCAAGGCCGCGTTGCTCCACCATTTCAGCGAACTTGCGACCAGGACCACCGAGCAATTGCTCGACGAGCGTTACGAGCGCTACCGCGAGCTCGGCCAGTATCGCGAAGTCGCGTTGAAGTAATGCGCGAAAAAAACGTCCGCCTGCACCAACCTCGTGGCGGGCAGTCTCGTTGCAATTCGGAATGAAACCTGGCCGCCGACCGCGTCCGCCAGAATGATTTCCAGTCCGAAGCGCAATCATGGCATGGCACGCCAGTCGGGGATGGATTCACTGATTTTCCAAGAAGGTAACAACCCTGTTACTCTAGCCTACTTTCCCAAACAACTGGCAATGCCGATGGTTTCGATGCAAGTCCACGATTTGTCTGCAATCCCGCAAATCAACACCCATGTCTCCTGAATCATCGCCGCCATCGCCATTTTTGACATGTTCGAGTCAGCCGATTCTTTTGGCGTGATGAACCCGCTGGAAACAGTCCGCATGACGCTGCTGTCCCGCTCCAAGCCTCTTTGCCTCGGGGCAGGGCTCGCCGGCTGTCTGGTTTTTCTGAGTCCGCGCCTGGCCCGCGCCGAGGATTTCCTCAGCTACAAATACGAGGACTACCGTGAGGCGGGCGGACGTATGGCCGTGCAAACTGAGAGCGCGCTCATTGAGCAGGATCTGGGCACCGAGATGCACTTAAAACTACAGGGGGTGATCGACGCCATCGCCGGAGCCACCCCCAACGGCCAGCCTGCCCCGGCCGGCAGCGACCAGGTCGTCCTCGCACAGTTGCATGACCGCCGCAAGGCGTGGAGCCTGGATTTCTCCCGCCAGTTGCCTGCGCTGAACCTAGCCCTGGGCCTCGCCAACAGCCGCGAAAGCGATTATGTTTCCACCGGCTGGTCAATCAACACCCTCACTGATTTCAACCAGAAGAATACCACGCTGCTCGCCGGTGTCGCCGGCACCGACGATGACGTAAAGGTATATTACCAGCCGGTCTGGGCAAAAAAACGCACCAATGATCTGATCGTTGGTGTCACCCAGCTGCTAGATTCCTGCACATCCGTCAGTTTCGACCTCACTTGGGGGCGCGCCGATGGTTTTCTGAGCGATCAATACAAGCTTGTGCAGAAGGATGTTGAAGTCGCTCCGGGTATTTTCCTGCCATTTACTTATGGGGAAAACCGCCCTGATCAGCGCAACAAATTGACTTTGTTCACCTCGTTGAACCACGCGTTCCCCAACTTGGATGGTGCTCTGGAAGGCAGCTATCGCTTCTACCATGACACCTTCGGCACAGACGCCCACACGCTTGAACTAACCTGGTTACAGCGCATCGGCAAAAACCTCATTTTGAAACCGGAACTGCGTCTTTACGATCAAAGTGCGGCTGCTTTCTATTATTATAAACTCGACCAGACCTCGATTGTACCGGCGTTCGGGCCCCCGCGCACGCAGGGTCCGTTTTACTCATCGGACTATCGGTTGTCCGCCCTTCACACCTACACTTACGGGCTCAAGGTCGTCTGGACACCATCGGCGAGATGGCAGGTGGATGTTTCCTTCGCGCAATACGACATGCGCGGGAAGGACGGAGTGACACCGCAGAGTGCGTATCCTCGTGCGGCCATTGTGACCGCCGGCCTGAAGATATCGTGGTAAAACGCACCGACGCAGCCAAACTTGCTTCATGGCCTTCATCGCCCAGTCCCAGCGCATGCCGCCGGCCGCCCCCGCCACAACGGCGGCGACTGGTCCGTTGCGCAAACTGAATTTCCCCGCGCTCGGCACCACGTGCGAAGTTCAGTATACCGCACCCAGTGGCGACACGCAGGCCGCTGGTTTTGAGCGCATGGCGGTCGCCTGGGTGGAGGCGTTCGAGGCCAAGTACTCGCGCTTCCGGTCAACCAGCCTGGTGAGCCGCATCAATGCCTCGGCCGGGCGGGCCTGGGTCGAAGTCGATGAGGATATGGACCAGTTGCTTGCCCTGTGCGATGCCCTGTATTCCATGACGAAGGGCGTGCTCGATCCGACGGCGCTGCCCTTGATCCAGCTTTGGAACTGGAAAGCCGAGCACCCGGTCATCCCGACGGCCGGACAGATCGCCGCGGCCCGCCAGCTCGTCGGCTGGACCAAGGTGCAACGTACACCGGGCAGGATTTTCCTTCCGGTGCCGGGCATGGCGCTCGACTTCGGCGGTTTCGGAAAAGAGTACGCCGTGGATATTGTCGCGCAGATTGCGGGGGAAAACGGCATCGCCAACGTTCTGGTGGATTTCGGGCATGATATTCGCGCTCTCGGCACGCCACCAGGACGACCGGCCTGGCACATCGGGCTCGAAGATCCGAAAAATCCCGGCAAACCCGTCGGCAGCATCGGGGTCACGGGCAAGGGCGTGGCCTCTTCCGGGGACTATGTCCGCTGCTTCAAAATCGCCGGCCAGCGCTATGGGCACATCATCGACCCGCGCACCGGCTGGCCCGTGGCCAACGGTTGCTCCCAAGCCACGGTCATTGCCGACACCTGCCTGCATGCGGGGGTGCTCTGCACGACTGCCTTCGTTTTGGGACTCAAGGAGGGGATTGATTTCATCCAGGCCTTCCCCCGGGCGGAAGGCATCCTGGTCAACGAATCCAGTCGCGCCCAGACCCGGGGGTTCTTCAATTATGTTGTCGCACCATAGAGCCTGGGCGTCCGGTCTGCTGCTTCTCGCCTTTCTGTCCTCGGGGCGGGCTGAAGTACGCGTCGGAGATGTGTTCCCGTCGTTGAGCGACGCCGGTCTGGCCGGCGGTGAATTGCCGGTGACGACCGGCAAGGTGTTGCTGGTGGATTTTTGGGCTTCATGGTGTGCTCCCTGCAAGGCCTCGTTCCCGGCCCTGGCCCGGCTGCATCAGGACTTCAGTCCCCGCGGACTGGTCCTTGTCGCGGTGAGTGTGGATGAAAAGCCGGCGGCCTACGCCAGTTTTGTCAGGAAATTCAACCCGCCGTTTGCCGCCCTGCACGATCAGGCGCATAAACTGGTGAATGCGGTCGATGTGCCCGCGATGCCCACCACCTTCCTGATCGATCGCCACGGCCGGGTGCGCTTCGTCCAGGTGGGTTTTCATGGCCAGGATACCGAGTTGGAAATGCGCCGGCAAATCGAGGCACTCATTGCCGGGACAGAATGACCACCTTATGAAAACCGGGGCACCTCGATCCATTTCACTTCTGCTGCTTGGCCTGCTGCTGACCGCCGCGTTCACCGGCTGCAGCACGGCGCACGTCAAACCATGGGAACGCGCCACCCTGTCGGACTACACGATGAACCCCGATCGCGATCCCCTGGCCAACGCGATGAGAGAGCATGTTTTTTTCTCGCGGGAATCCGCGGCCGGCGGCCGCGGGGTTGGCGGCAGTGGGTGCGGCTGCAATTAAACCGGCCCGCCACGAAAGGAAAGCGGGACCGGCCGGCGGGCAGCCCAAACAGCAATGGACACTACCACGGTCCCGGCTAGAACTACCCCGAATGCGCATCCTGGTGATTGAAGATGAAACCCAGCTCGCCCGGCATGTCTGCCGGGCGCTGACCCGCGGCGGACACAGCGCCACCGCAAACAATAACGGGGTCGAGGGTTTGCAGGCGGCACTGGACGATCCACCCGATCTGGTGGTCCTGGATCTCAATCTGCCCGGCCTCGATGGCCTCTCGGTGCTGGCCCGGCTGCGTCAGGCCAACTGCCCGGCCCGGATTCTTATTCTCACGGCCCGCAGCGAGGTGGAACATCGGGTCAAGGGGCTGAAGGCCGGAGCGGATGATTACCTGGCCAAACCCTTTTCCCTGGACGAACTGGTCGCGCGGGTTGAGGCCCTGGGGCGGCGCGGCGCCACGCCGAATGCAGCCGACCTGCTCAAAGTCGCCGATTTGCACATGGATGTGCAGCACCGCCGGGTCACCCGGGCGGGCCGGATCATCGCCCTTTCCCCGCGCGAGTTCGACGTGCTGCAGGTCCTGATGCAGGAACCGGGCCGGGTTTTTTCCCGCACGGAACTCTGCGAGCGGATCTGGCAGCGCGATCACGAATACGACACACGTACGGTGGAGATTTTCATCACCCGCCTGCGCAAGAAAGTGGACGCAGGTTTCACCGTTCCGCTTATTCACACGCTCCGGCTGGTGGGCTATTCGGTACGCGCGCCCGCCTGACCAAGCGCGTCCGCCATCGCTCTTGCCTCTTGGCCCCGCTTCTTTTTGCTATCAACGTCCGCCTGAAGCCGCCGGCAGCCTGCCCGATGAATGCACCGAACTCTCACCGCCCCGGAAGCATCCTTGGATCCGCTTGGCCATTTTCTGTCCGAACCCACCACGACGGAACCCGGCGGGCCATGAAATTCCGCCGCATGCTATTGGTCGCCCTGTTGATCGTCTGGCCAACCCGGTTTGCTTTCGCCCAGGCGACGGTGGAAGGACAGGTGGCACTGCCCAAGTCACATTCCGCCCCCGTACAAAATAAACGCTACGAGATTGTCACGAAGGGCGGCGTCCTCTCCACCAATCCGCCGATTGCCGTCGTCTATCTGGAGGGCTCCTTTGCGCCGCCGACCCCGGCGCCAACTGAACGGATGGCCCAGAAGGACATGGCCTTTGTTCCGATGCTGCTCCCGGTGCAGGCCGGCACGCGGGTGGAATT
>CAZBLQ010000073.1:0-5302 GCA_964492635.1 uncultured Oleiharenicola sp. | reverse complement strand
CGGACTTCCCCCGGGGCATCATGTCCTCAAGGTCTGGCTGGACAGCAGGACCACGCTGGAACGTGCGGTGGACCTGCAGAACGGTGCGACGCTCCAGGCTGATTTCCCGTGACTGCTCCGCCCGACACGAAGCCACCCCGCTTCGCGAGTTTTCGCACGAAGCTGCTGGTCGCAATGATGTTGGTTGTGACCGCCGTCACGGCCTTGGTACTCTTCATCACCCAGCGCAACCTGGCGGCCAATGTCCGGCGTGATTTGCAGGGGCAGTTTCAAAGCGAACTGGCCTCGTTGCATGCCATCCAGGAAGTGCGGCATGCCGTCCTCGCCGAACGCTGCCGTGCCCTTGCCCGACGGCCGAGGATTCACGCCGCCTTGGAAGACAATGCCCTCGATCTGCTCTACCCCAGCGCCAACGATGAATTGCGGGACGTGATGGACGATGGTGACGGATCACCCCTGGAGGCGGCGTATGCCATTCACGCGCGGTATTACCGCTTTCTTGATGGCAAAGGCGCCGTGATCTCGCCACCCAACACCCAGAATGTGGGCCCGCTGCCGCCGGGAGATGAAGCCCGTCTTACGCTGCCGGCCGTGCCCGCCAGGTCGCAAACCGGTTATCTGGCAAGGCAGGCAGGCGGCAGCGGCGAAACGATCGACGAAGTCATTGCCATGCCCATCGTTTCCACGGAGCGGGGAGAGGCCATTGCCGCACTGGTGCTGGGATTCAAGCCGATCGATCTCGGCAGCACGCGGACCGACCCCGGAATCAATCGCGGCATCTGGTTGGACGGCCGGCTGCATCTGCCCTCGCTCACCGAGTCCGCCCGGAGGGCTCTGGCCAGTCAGGTCTCCCGCGGCATGACCACATCCGGTATGACTGAAGGCAGTTTCACCGTGCAGGTTGGTGGCGCGCCATGCCTGCTGTTTTACAAGCTGCTCAATCCCGACTCGGCCTTTCCCCCGGCTTATGAGATCTGCATCTACCAGCTGAGTGACTCGATCGCCCGGCAGCGCCGCCTGCTATGGGAGTTTGTCGGCGCTGGAGTCCTGCTGCTCGGCGGCGCTTTTCTGGCCAGTCATTTTCTTTCGGTCCGTCTCGCGGTTCCGGTTGAGAAGCTCGCGGTGGACTCGGAGAAAAACCGCACCCAGCGGGAACGCGCGGAGTCCGCCCTGGAACTGACTCATGAGGAGTTGCAACGCTCCGCCCGCTTTTCCGCCGACGCCTCCCACCAGCTCAAGACCCCGGTGACCGTCCTCCGCGCCGGCCTGGAGGAACTTCTGGCGGGGGAAAATCTCGCGCCCGAGGTTCGCGAGGAAATCTCCACCCTCGTGCACCAGACCTTCCGGCTCACGAGCGTGATCGAGGACCTGCTCCTGCTCTCGCGGATGGACGCCGGGCGGTTGAAGCTTGATTTCAGCCCCGTGAATCTGACTCCACTCATCGAAGCCTGGCTCGACGATCTGGGCGCACTGCCGGATGGTCTCAACCTGCAGGTCGAGACGGACATCTCCTCCGCCCTGTACATCGAGGGGGAGAAGCGATTCACGACCCTCATACTGCAAAACCTGATGGAAAACGCGCGCAAGTACAACCGTTCCGGCGGCCGCCTTCGCATCTCCACGCACGAGGCGGGCATCTGGGGCATCCTGACCATCGGTAACACCGGGCCCACCATTCCGCCTGCGGCCCAGGAGCACATTTTTGAGCGCTTTCACCGCGGCACCGCCGGGGAAAATGTTCCGGGGCATGGCTTGGGGTTGAACCTCGCCCGCGAACTGACGCGATTGCATCGCGGTGAGCTGCGATTGGTCCGTTCGGCTGATGACTGGACGGAGTTTGAGGTCCGCTTCCGCCTGGCCGGGCAAACATCCGGCACGACCCTGAAAACCGCATGAAACTTTCCCGTCTTGTCTGCAGCGCCTTGTTGTCGGGCCTGACCGCCGCGTCCGGGGCGGACGACCTGCTTGATCAGGTTGATGCAGCGCTCACCATGACGGCCTTTCAGGACCAGCTGCGGGCGCGGCTCAGCGGTTCCCTTGAACTCGAGGGCTATTATTTTCAACAACCCGCACCCGGCCTGATCTACACGGACAAAAGCACCCTCCTCAACCCGCGTTTCACGCTCTTTCTCGACGCGCAAATTGGTTCACGAATCTACGTCTTCGCCCAGTCACGGGTGGATCACGGGTTTGATCCGGGTGAAGGTCGTCTGCAACTGCGGCTCGACGAATATGCCCTGCGCCTCACTCCGGGAGACAGTGGAGTATTGAACTTCCAGGCAGGAAAATTCGCGACAGTAATCGGCAATTGGGTGTCGCGACACTATACATGGGACAATCCGTTTATCACCGCACCGCTGCCGTACGAAAATCTCACGGGGATATTTGACACGGCGGCCGCCGGTTCAGCGGATGTGCTGCTGCGGTGGGCTAATGTCAGACCCAGCCCTTTTGGCGGGGATGGATATTTCCATCAATTCCGGGTGCCGATCATCTGGGGACCAAGCTATGGCAGTGGCGCCGCCGTTACCGGGGCGGTTGGAAAATTCGTCTATGCCGTTGAAATGAAAAACGCCGCGTTATCCTCCCGGCCTGATAGCTGGGCGCCGGACCAGACTCAGTGGCAGAACCCGACTTTCAGCGGCCGCCTCGGTTATCGCCCCGACGAAAGCTGGAGCATGGGGTTCTCCGCCAGCACCGGATCGTATCTGCGTCCGTCGGCCGGCCCCACGCTGGCTGCCGGCTACAAACTTGGCGACTACCGGGAGGTTCTCCTCGGGCAGGATCTCAGCTTTGCCTGGCATCACTTTCAATTCTGGGCCGAGTGCTATGAGACGCGCTTTGAAATTCCCCTGGTGGGCCAGGCGGAAACAACCGCCTATTATCTCGAGGCCAAATACAAGTTCACGCCGCAATTTTCCGGCGCCGTGCGCTGGAATCAACAGCTCTATGGTTCGGTGCCCGATGGCGCGAGCGGACGCGTCCGCTGGGGCCGCAATGTCTGGCGTCTCGACTTCGCCCCCGCCTACCGCTTCACGCCACACATCCAGTTCAAGCTGCAATTCAGCCTGCAGAATGAGGATACCGGCCGGCGTGATTACTCACAGCAGCTCGCCGGGCAGCTTGTCATGCGGTTTTGATTTCGACGTCACTTGGCAACCCGACTTTGGGGCGGACGTTTCGAGGGTGCGCGACAGTCAGCCATCCTCCGGATGAAATCATCGTGATCCCAAGTGATTCATGGGCCGACTCGCCCCGCTGAATTGCGTTTTATCATTCTGGAAAAGGACCGGTAACAACCCTGTTACGGTAACCCGCTTTCCCCAAGGGAAGTCGGGAAGGACTATTGGGACAGAAATTTCAGATACAGACAGACCAACGAGCCAGCGATTTCTTCCAGCCATGCAACTATCCACCACATTCTACCGCCGTTTCCGCACGATCCAATTTCCCGGGGCCATGCTCATGCTGCTACTGCAGCGCACGCCCATGCTGAACGTCGCCGCCGCCACCGAGGAGATCATCATCGCCTCACCGGTTGGTGCCGTTCTCAAAGCAGCGGTCGCGGCGATTGCGGCGCTTGGCGCGGTCAACACCCTAGTCGGGGCCACGCAGCTTAACGCCGGTGCGACGGGCGGAACGGTCACTCCCGGCACGCCTAACGTAACTGTCGCCGCCGGCACGCCTGCTTCGATTGTCTATGATGTGACCGGCAGTAACGTTTTCGTGAGTAACTGGAGCCCCAGTGGACCCATTCCGCCTGGATTGAGTTTTGGGAGCATGACTTCAAATACGTTGACTCTATCGGGCACCCCAACGACGGCTGGTACCTATACTCTGCAACTGGACGCGAGTGGATCCCAATTACCAGGCAGCGGCTCGGGCACATTTTTTTCCATCATCACGGTTACAGGTTCATCCAACACCGCTCCGTCATTCACTCTCCAGCCTGTGAGTCAATCTGTGACGGTCGGCAGCATGGTCTCGTTTACTGCCACGGCCAGCGGCACTCCCACGCCCACCTTCCAGTGGAAGAAAGGCGGGGTGGACATCGGCGGCGCCACCAGTAGCACCTTCACCATTGCCACTACCGTGTTGGGTGACGCCGGCAACTACACGGTCGTGGCCACAAACTCCGTCACCTCTGTCACCAGCAATATTGCAACCCTCACGGTCAACGCCGCCAACACCGCTCCGGTTTTCAGCGTCCATCCCGCCAGCCAGGCAGTGACGGCCGGCAGTCCGGTAACCTTCACTGCCGCTGCTAACGGCACGCCTACTCCCACCTACCAGTGGCAGAAAAACGGATCACCGATTGGTGGCGCCACCAGCAGCTCGTATACCATCGCCAGCACTGTGGCAGGTGATGCCGGTTCCTACACGGTCGTAGCCACCAACTCCGTCACTTCTGTCACCAGCAACGCCGCTACCCTCACTGTCAACGCCGCCAACACCGCTCCGGTTTTCAGCGTCCATCCCACCAGCCAGACGGTGACAGCGGGCAACCCGGTCACGTTCACTGCCGCGGCCACCGGCACGCCCACCCCGACCTACCAGTGGCAGAAGAACGGATCCCCGATCGGCGGCGCCACCAGCAGTACCTTCACCATCGCCAGCACTGTGGCAGGTGATGCCGGTTCCTACACGGTCGTAGCCACCAACTCCGTCACTTCTGTCACCAGCAACGCCGCTACCCTCACTGTCAACGCCGCCAACACCGCTCCGGTTTTCAGCGTCCATCCCACCAGCCAGACGGTGACAGCGGGCAACCCGGTCACGTTCACTGCCGCGGCCACCGGCACGCCCACCCCGACCTACCAGTGGCAGAAGAACGGATCCCCGATCGGCGGGGCCACCAGCAGTACCTTCACCATTGCCAGCACTGTGGCAGGTGATGCCGGTTCCTACAAGGTCGTGGCCACCAACTCCGTCACTTCTGTCACCAGTAATGCCGCCACTCTCACGGTCAACGTTGCTCCGGCGATCACCCTGCAGCCGGTCAGCCAGACTGTGACGGCCGGCAGTCCGGTCACTTTTACCGCAACCGCCAGTGGCACCCCCGCATCCGCTTTTCAATGGCAGAAGAACAGCGTCACTATCCCTGGTGCCACGAGCGCAAGCCTGACCCTCCCCAATGTACAGTTGTCGGACGCCGGCAGCTACACTGTGGTCGCCACCAACGTCGCCGGCTTGGCCACCAGCAGTGCCGCAATCCTCACGGTCAATGCCACGCCGGCTGTCACGATGCAGCCCCTGAGCCAGACCGTGACCATCAGTCACTCGGTCACGTTCACGGCCGCGG
>CAZBLQ010000072.1:0-19012 GCA_964492635.1 uncultured Oleiharenicola sp. | reverse complement strand
CTGGGCAGACCAAGGCACAGACCAAAATAGAAAAGAATGGCCAGAGAATAGCCCGTAAAATTCGCCGTCAACTAGATTCTCGCAAATTCCCCAAAAAACCTACGGACCAACCAAAACGCGATAACGTCCCGGACTTAATCGTTCGCCCAACCGGAAGCTTTTAACAAGGTAGGCACGGAAGAACGTGTCCACCTCCTCGGTATCCCTAGCGGCTCCCGCATCAGGTGAAATCCATTGTACAATAATCGGCTCACCTACGATCCCCACACTGCTGACAACGACTAAAAATTCCAATGGCGCAAAATCCAGGCGAGGCGGTGTTATTCCATTAAGTGCTTGTTCTATAATGGTTTTTCCATCAGCGAAATTTATTACTTCTAGAAATCCGCTTCGTGCGGGCAAAGACGGCCTTTGCGTGTCGATTTGTCCCATGCCACCGAAAGGGATATCGTTGCCTTGGGCTAACACGTCCACCAGCCGCTCTGGTGCCGCTGTTGCCTCAGCGCTGTAGGGCTTGATGTTCTGTTCGGCAAAAGTGAGTTTTGGTTCAAAACTGCCGAAGACATCCCCCGGTTGCCGCCGCATGCTTCCTCGCAGGGCGTTTTGGCCAAAATTCCACTCCGTGGGAAAAAACAAGGGCGTCGGGTCAAAGTATTTAGTGCGCTCGCGCAAGACTTGATCACCCGCTCCGGTGCCCGCTCCAGCCAGGCGCACGAAAGGCTGCCTGCCGGGTGCCGCCATCGTCACGACCGGCAGCCTTGCGCGCGTCCAAGCAAGCCAGGCGCCGGTCACTGCCAGCGCAAAGACCAGCCCGATCCATACGCGCCGCTTCACCTCGATGGATCCGATGCGCATCCAAAACTCCTATTTCAACAGACTCTCTGGCCCCGGCGGCTCCACCGCCAGCACGACATTGGCGAACCCGACCGACTTTGCCATATTCGCGAGCTCGAGCCCTGCCTGCAATGACACCTGCCGGTCCGCGCGCACGAGCATGACCGCGCCGGGGTGTTTTTTAGCGTAGCCAGCCACTTGCTTCTTCAAATCAGCCAGCGAATACATGCCGCCCTCGAACAGGATTACATTGTCGCGTCTGTAGCTCACCACCACGGACTCCGCACCCGTACTTTCCGGGGTTCCATCGCCTTGCGGCAATACCAGTTGGTTCGTGTCTTCCGCCACGCCAATGGGCACCCCGGGGGTCAACACAAACGGCGACCCCAGCAAACCGAAGAAAAGTGCGATCAGGCCGACATTCACCCAGGCGAAACAATCGAGATCCCGCGGGGCCGGGCTCAACCGGGACTCCAGGTCGAGCGGTCTCGTGATCATTTCCCTCCCTCCGCGCCGTTACGATAATCCCGCAGCAGGAAGCGCATCAGTTCGTTGCCCGCCCACTCCATGTCCTGCACCAAAACCTTCACCCGCCCCGTAAGAAAATGCCGGGCGAGATGCGCGGGAATCGCGACCGCGAGACCCGCGGCCGCCGTAAGCAACGCCTCCCACATCCCGCCGGCCAGCACCACGGGCGTGGCATAGTTGCCGCCGTGATTGAAGAGCCAGAAAGTCTTGATCATGCCCAGCAGCGTGCCGAGCAATCCCAGCAGGGGCGCGATCTGCGCAATGGCGGCAAGCGCACTGATGCGCCGCTCCAGCACGGGAATCTCCACCAACGCCGCCTCCTGCACGGCGAAGCGCATCGCCTGTTCGTTCTCCCCGGCATGCCGCAACCCCGCCTTGACCACTTTTGCCACCGGCCCGGGCGTCTCCTCGCTCAAGGTCAGGGCCTCCATCAGCCGGTTCTTTTCCAGCAGGTTCTTGATACCGCTGAGGAACTCGGTGGAATGAATCTGCCCGCGATGGAGAAACAGCGCGCGCTCGATGAAAATCACCACTGCGGCCAGTCCAAGCAGGACCAGCAGCAACATCGCCGGGCCGCCTTTGGCGAAGACACTGTAGCTGAAAGAGGTCATGAAGTTCCGCGTATCATGCGCGGCGTGACCGGGTCGTAAATGCCAAAGCTCACGGCTTGGCGCCTCCGCTGGTACGATAGCGCGCCAGCTTGGCTTGAGCCTGGGCCACGCCACCGAGTTTGTTATCCACGATGAGTTGATATGCTCGCTGCGCCTCATCAAGATTGCCCGCGTCTTCGTGAATCTGTCCGAGTTCGAGCAGGGATCGTGAAACCCAATAACGGCCCTTCGCGCCCAGCTTCGCCGCCAGCGTCGAGTCAAGCAGGAACGCGTCGATGACCGACCAGAAAACCTCCTGCGCCTTTGCGGCTTGCCCGCGTTTCACCAGCCCATAGCCCCATTTAAAACCCGCTTCAGCGCGCAAGTCGACCGGAGCCGAGGGCAGATCACGCAAACGCTCATAGATGGTCGCGGCACTCTCGTAGTTCACCACGCTGTTTCCGCCCTGCGCAAAAAGGCTGTCGGCCAGGGCAAGTTGCGCCACCAATTCGTCGGGATGCCCCGCATAATTGTTCACCAGGTATTCGTAGACCTGCCGGGCCGTCGCAAAGTCATTCAATTTTCGCAGCAAGTCCCCTTGTTTGAGCCGGGCATAGAATACCAGATCGTCCTGCGGATAATCCTGGATCAGGCGTTCGAGCCGCTGGTAGGCCTCCTGCAATTGCCGGTCGAGCCCCTGCCGTTCCAGGTTGAGCGCCGCGTCATATAATGCCAGCGGCGCATATTCGCTGTTTTTATATGCCTTGCTGTCCACAAAACTGATCAACACCCCCTGGGCACCAGCCAGATCGCCCTTCTGCGTGAGGTGCCCGGCCTGCACCAGGTACGAATATTGCGCGGCCTTTGTCGCACGGAAATCGGTTCGCAGCTTCTCCAGCATGGCAAAGCCTTCGCTTTCCCGGTTAAGCGCCAGGAGCGCCTGGGCCCTGAGCAATTGGGTCGTGCCGGTGACATCGGCTCGCAATCCCGCTTCCAGCTGCCTGCCGGGCTGGAGCAACGCCAGTAGCTCGTCCGTCTGTCGCAGGGTCGTCTCGGGCTGACCGTTGTCGAAAGCCAATTTTGCCCGCAACCACATCAACCTGATGCGCAGTTCCTCCGTCACGCCCAGGGTTCCGCTTTGCAGGAGCTGGTCCACCCGTCCATAAGCCGCCTGAGTCTGTCCGCGGACCTGCATCGCTCTAACCAGGTTCCACTCCGCCTGCCAGCGGCTGACCGGATCAAACACCGTGCTGCCTGCCGCTTCATCCAGTTGTTTTGCCGCCGCGGCCAGCTGGTCGGCGCGTATATCCGATAACACCCGCTGAAAGATCAAAACGCCCGCCGGCACGACTGCCGGCAGTTCCCGCAAGGCGGCATCGTAGGCGTCGGCGGCATTCTTGTAATCCTCGGAGCGGAAAAACGCCTCGGCCAGCAACACGCCCAGCTCGGCCCGTTCCCGCCCTTCCGCCATGACCGCTCGCAACTGCACAATCACATCCGCCGCCGTCCGGTAGCGTTTCAGATCCCAGGCCACCGACAGCCGCACCCCCAAAGCCGCGGCCTGCAGTGTTGATTTTGGATAACGCTCCAGCAGGGCGCGCGCATCTTCCTCGGCCTGGGCATAGAGCTTGTCCGTCAGCGCGGCCTGGGCGCGTACCAGCAGCAAATCCTCGACGATCGGATACGGGACCGGCGCTCCGATAAGCGCGCTCAAATCGAGGCGCAACTGCTCTCGTTCCGCCGCAGTCCGGGCGCCACGCGCCAGCAGCTGTAAGGCCAGCCGCTGGGTCTCGGGTTTTTGGCCGTCGCGCAGGAGCTGGCGGAAAGCCTGTTGGCCGGCAATGCTGCCCTCCCCCGCGATCAAGCCCAGCATCAGTCTCAGCTGGTCAGCGGCATTACGCTCGGAAACGGGCATCACCGCCAGCTGGCGTTGCAACAATGCCTGCGCCTCCGGAGCGCGGCCGAGGCCTTTCAGCGCCGCGGCATAGGTGCGCAATGCATCATAACCTGTGCGTTGGCCCGGAAAATTGTCCATGGTCCGGTGTAGATTGGCCAGATGAGCCTCATCCAGCGGGGCATTCCTCAACAAGGCCTGCTCCTGACTGAGCAGGATACGCGCACGCTGCAAATCCGACACGGCGGCCGCATTGGCCTGCTCATACGCATTGTTTCGCCGGTTCGTGTCGTTTTCCGCATCAGCGACCATGGCTTGGAGAAGGTACCACCAGCCTCTATCCGCGGGGGAAAGCTCCTCTCCCTTGGTCGCTGCCAATGCGGCCCTGGCCTGTGGAATCCGGCGGGCATTGGCGGCGATCAGCCCCGCGCGCAGTTGGTAGGCCGCATTGCGCGGCCCGTCATATGCCTGCATTCCCTTTTCCGCCTCCGCCAGCTCGCCGGCATCCAGCAGAGCGGTCACAAGGCCGAGAGTCACACGCTGACGCGTTTCTGCGGGGAGGGCGGAGTCACGGGCAATCTCCCGGTAGATTGCTGCCGCCGTCCCCGGGAAACCGGCGTGCAGCGCATCATTGGCCCGTTCTTCCGCCACAATCCAGCCACCCGGCACGGTCGCCGCCATCGCCTGCGGTTCAACCAGCGGGCTGGGGCTCGCCACCTGCGCTCCCAGACGACCGGCCGCCAGCAACAAAGGATACAAAATAATCCGCGCAAACTTCATCATGGACGGGATCATAGTGCAGTCACGTGCCGCGTGTGGCAAGCGCCGCCTTGTTCGCCGGACCGGACGGGACTCAGGTTAAACCAGCTCCCGCCTCCAAAAATGCCTCTTCCGTGTAACATGAAATTTCTCGCGCCTTCTCCTGCAGTAGGACAAGCTGGCGGGAGTTTCGTTCAACCCAACTACATCTTATGAGTGCTGTCCTGATTGTCCTCGGAGTTCTCCTCCTCGTCGTTGTTGTCGTCGGCCTGTGGATCGCGGGCATCTACAACTCGCTCGTCACCTTGCGCAACCGTTTCAAAAACGCCTTCGCCCAGATCGACGTCCAGTTGAAGCGCCGGTATGACCTCATCCCCAACCTGGTCGAGGTCGCCAAGGGTTATATGAAGCATGAAAGCGGCACGCTTGAGGCAGTCATCAAGGCCCGCAACATCGCGTACGCCGCTTCCCAGACCGCCGCCGCCAACCCGGCCGACGCGGGCGCCATGAAAAACCTCCTCGGGGCCGAGACCGGCCTCGCCGGCGCCATGTCGCGCCTGATGGTCGTCTCCGAGCAATACCCCGACCTCAAGGCCAACCAGAACATGATGCAGCTCACCGAGGAAATGACGTCCACCGAAAACAAAATCTCCTTCGCCCGCCAGGCCTACAACGACTCGGTCATGACTTATAACACGACCCGCGAGTCTTTCCCGACCAACGTCCTTGCCGGCATGTTCAACTTCACCGAAGCCCAGCTCTTCCAGATCGAGGATGCCGCCGAACGCGCCGCGCCCAAGGTCAGCTTCACCTGACCGCCATCTTCAGCCCTGCCCGCCATGTATAACACGACCGCCGTCACCCTGTCAGGATTTCGTGTGACCAAGGAACTCGGCACGGTGCGCGGCATCGTCGTCCGCTCCCGCTCGATTGTCGGCAGTATCGGAGCCAATTTGCAGACTTTGTTCGGTGGCGACATCACCCTCTTCACTGAACTCTGCGAACATGCCCGGCAGGATGCCTTTGAGCGGATGTGCGCCCACGCGACCGAGCGCGGGGCCAACGCCATCATCGGCCTGCGTTACGATGCCACCGAGGTGTCGCCCGGCGTCACCGAAGTCCTCTGCTACGGCACCGCGGTCGTGGTGCTTCCGTCGGGCGAAGCTTCCGCCTAGACCGGGCAAGTGAATGGACTTCTTTGAAGCACAGGCGCGTGCGAAGAAGCGAACCAACCGGCTCGTCTTTCTTTTCGCGCTCGCGGTGCTCGGCACGATCCTCATCAGCTACGCGGCGGCAATTATACTTCTGCAACAGGCTCCGGGCCGCACCGGGCGTCATGGCCGCTACACCGCTTACATTTCCAGTGAACCTGCCCGGACCGGTTATTGGGATCCACAAATCTTCGCTGGCGTCGCCGCCGGCACCTTGCTGGTGGTGGGCGTGGCTTCGCTTTTCAAGTGGTCCCAAATGCGTGAGGGCGGCTCGGCCGTCGCCGAGATGGTCGGCGGCCGCCGCCTCGAGCCGCACACCACCGACCTGCGGGAACGCCGCCTGCTGAACGTCGTCGAGGAAATGGCCATTGCCTCGGGCCTCCCCGTGCCCGCGGTCTACGTGATCGACGGGGAGCCGGGCATCAACGCCTTCGCCGCCGGCCTCACCACCAGCGATGCGGTCGTCACCGTCACGCGCGGTACCCTGGAAAAGCTCAACCGCGACGAACTGCAGGGCGTCATCGGCCATGAGTTCAGCCACATTCTCAACGGCGACATGCGGCTCAACGTGAAGCTCACCGCCATCGTTTTCGGCATCCTTGTCATCGGGCTGATGGGACGCGGCATTCTTTACTCCCTCGGGCGTGGCCGGGTGAGTGGCGGGGGCAAGAAAGGCGGCGGCATCGCCGCCATCCTCGCCATCGGTCTCGCCCTGATGATCATTGGCTACGTCGGTTATTTTTTCGGCCGGCTCATCCAGGCCGCGGTGTCACGCCAGCGTGAATTCCTCGCGGATGCCTCCGCCGTGCAGTTCACGCGCAACCCCGGCGGCATCACCGGGGCATTGAAGAAGATCGGCGGCTACGCCATCGGCTCAAGCCTGGAGAATCATGAAGCCGCGCAGTTTGGCCATTTCTTTTTTGCCCAGGGCTTCCGGTCCAATTTCGGCGGCCTCTGGGCCACGCACCCGCCACTCGACGAACGTATCCGCGCGGTCGATCCGCAATGGGACGGTAAATTAATCGACCCGCCCGAGCTCGTTGATGTGGAGCACGAGTCCTTTGTTTCCGCCGGTCTCGCGCCCAAACACGCCGTGCCGCCCGCAACTTTTGGGCCCGCCGCCGCCATTGCCGCCATCGGCAGTCTGACCCCGCAACATGTGGACTACGCCCAAGCCCTGCTCGGCAAGGTGCCACCGCGACTGCGTGATGCCGCCCACAGCGCCACCGAGGGAATCGCGCTGATTTACGCCCTGTTGCTCGACGCCAATTCCGCCGTACGGGAGAAACAACTCGGACTGATCGACTCACTCGACAGCAACCTCGCTTTGCAGGCAACCCGCGAACTGCTGCCGGCCGTCACGGCGGCTCCGGCCGAGACCCGCCTCCCGCTGGTCAACCTCACCCTGCCGGTCCTGCGCAACCTGACGGATGAGGCGCTGGCCCGGTTCACCCGGACAACCGATGCGCTCATCATGGCCGACAACACCATCTCGGTTTTCGAGTTCATGATCCAGAAAGCGCTTCTCTGTCATGTGGTGCGCGCCCGCCAGCCCGACCAGCATGTGAAACCATCCGTTTTTTCGCTGCCTGAGATCGCCCGCGAAACCGGTCTTGTGCTCTCCATCCTCGCCAGTGCCGCGGGCGACGAACGCCGGGTGCAAGTGGCCGCCTTTGCCGCTGGCGTCAGCCAGTTGCCACAGATCAGGGCCCAACTCGTCTTCGCTGGCGCAGACACGTGGGACTTCACCGCGTTGGACAACGCACTCACCAAGCTTGGCACCGCCTCCGATCCGCTCAAACAGCAGCTGCTGTTCGCGGCAGCACATGCCGTCGGCCAAGATGGCATTATCCTTCCAGCCGAAGCGGAGCTGCTTCGCGCCGTATCCGATGCCCTTGGCTGCCCGATGCCGCCATTGATCGCAGCGGCCTAGCAGGAGTCGGATTAATACCGACGTCCATTGTTTCCGCCGATCTCGGGCGGCCGAGGCGTTGGCAAAGGCCAATACTGGCGCCGGGCTTCATGGTTCAAACGCCGTCCATTTGCGTCAACTGGATATGACGCACGCGCTTTCCCACTGAGGGAAAACCTCCGCATTCAGGCTTCATTCTCCCTCTCTCCCGTGATATCCGCTCCGCCGTGCACGAGATAACCGTCATCTTGAATCGTCTTGAGCACGGCGACTCTCAGGCGGCCGACCAACTCCTGCCCTTGGTCTATGATGAATTGCGCAAGCTGGCGGCAGCCAAAATGGCCCGCGAATCCGCCGGCCAGACTCTGCAGGCCACCGCGCTGGTGCATGAGGCGTGGCTACGACTCGGCGGCGACCAGCAGCCCGACTGGCAGAACCGTGCACACTTTTTCGCCGCCGCCGCCGAGTCGATGCGTCGCATCCTGATTGAACGAGCCCGCCGACGCCAAGCGCTGCGCCATGGTGGCGGGTTGCAGCGGGTCGATGTCAACGACTCCGCCATCGGCATTGCGGCGCCCACGGGCACCGATGGTGAGCTGCTGGCCGTCAATGAGGCACTCGATCGCCTGGCCAGTCACGACGCCCGCAAGGCAGAGCTCGTCAAACTCCGCTACTTCGCCGGTCTTACGCTGGAAGAGGCAGCCGGCGTGCTGGGAGTCGCGGTGCCAACCGCCAAGCGTGACTGGGCTTACGCCCGGGCCTGGCTCTTCAAGGAGATTAACGACCGCAGGCGCAGCTGACAGCCACCGCCGGAAGCGCCCAAGTTATCGCACGGCGGAATTTCGCAAAATCAGATGATCCTTTTTCGGGGCAAATTGCGCTTTGAGAGTTGAACCCACTCACCTCTCCAACCCTCAGCCAGCTCCACCCATGAAAAACCTGCCCTGCATCATCGCCTGCTCCGCCCTCGTCAGCCTCGTGCTTGTCACCATCGCCGCCTCCCTGATCGATTCCATCCCGTACGTGCTTGTCGTTACACATATCATCGGTTTCTCCGGAGGTGCCGGGTTGCTCTCGCTCTTCCTCGCCGACTATGCCCCGCGCTCGTGTGACGCCGAAGTTCCAGCCGCGCAAACCGAGCGCAAAGTCAAACCGGTTGCGCTACCCGTTGTTCGTCAATGTGGCATGGTTATTTCAACCGATCATCCTTTTGGCGCCCTCACCGATGAAGCGATGGCCACGCTCAGCATGTGCAACGATCCGGCGACTCTCTCGCTGACGTAATCGTGCCCTTCCCCGTCTTGGTCTCGAAATAATTGCCTAAACCATCGTGAACGAATCCCGCGAACGAGAAGAACAGGTTTTCGCCGAAGCCCTGGCGCTCCCCACGGGGGAACGCCAGCGCTTTCTCGATGACGCCTGCCGGGGAGATGCCGGCCTGCGCCAACGGGTCGAAGAACTCCTGCGGGCGTATGATTCAGCGGGAGGGTTCATGGCGGCGCCGGATGCCGCGCACCTGTCTTCGCCTCCGCTTAGACCGGGGGAAAAGCGGGGAGACCGGATCGGCCGCTACAAGCTTCTGCAAAAACTCGGCGAAGGCGGCTGTGGTGCCGTCTGGATGGCCGAGCAGGAGGAGCCCGTGCGGCGCCGGGTCGCGCTGAAGGTCATCAAGCTCGGCATGGATACGTTGGAAGTCGTCGCCCGATTCGAAGCCGAGCGCCAGGCGCTGGCGATGATGGACCATCCCAACATCGCCAAAGTTCTCGATGCGGGCGCGACCGAGACGGGCCGGCCGTTCTTTGTGATGGAATTGGTGCATGGCATCAAAATCACCGATTACTGCGACCAGCACAATCTGTCCATGGCGCAGCGCCTGGTGCTTTTTTCCCGGGTCTGCCACGCGGTCCAACACGCGCATCAAAAAGGCATCATCCACCGCGATCTCAAGCCGTCCAACATCCTCGTCACCCTCCACGACGGCGTGCCGATCCCCAAGGTTATCGATTTCGGCATCGCCAAAGCCGCGCAGGGCCGGCTGACCGACCGCACCCTGTTCACCGCCTTCGAGCAGTTCATCGGCACGCCCGCCTACATGAGCCCCGAGCAGGCGGAGATGACGGGGATCGATATCGACACCCGCAGCGACATCTACTCGCTCGGCGTCCTTCTCTACGAACTCCTGACCGGCCGGCCGCCGTTCGACCCCAAATCCCTTCTGCAGGCCGGCCTTAATGAAATCCGCCGGATCATCCGCGAGGTCGAGCCGCCCCGGCCCTCCACTTGCCTCTCCACCCTTACCGACGCTGATCGCGCCACCGTCGCGAAATTCCGCGGCACCGCTCCAGCCAGACATCCGTTGTTGCTGCGCGGTGACCTCGACTGGATTGTCATGCGCTGCCTGGAGAAGGACCGCACCCGCCGCTATGAGACGGCCAATGAACTGGCCGCGGACATCCTGCGCCACCTGCACAACGAACCGGTTGTAGCGCGTCCACCGAGTAATCTTTATCGCATCAACAAGTTTGTCCGGCGCAACCGATTCGCTTTTGCGGCCGCCGCCGCAGTGGCGATCGCCCTTATTGCAGGAACAGTCGCCAGCACCTGGGAAGCGGTGCTGGCCAAGCGCGCCGAGCAAGCAGCCAGCCTGGAACGCAGCAAGGCGGTTGAAGCCCGTTCCCGGGCGGAGGATCTGCTCACCTTCATGCTCGGCGACCTGCGCGCTCAACTCGCAAAGGTCGGCCGGCTCGACGTGCTCGAGTCTGTCGGCGACAAGGCCATGGCCTATTTCGCGTCGATCAATCCGCAAGATTTGACCGACATCGCGCTCGCGCGCCAAGCGAAAGCCCTCACGCAGTTCGGCGAGGTTCGGATGGATCAGGCCCGCTACGCGGAGGCGGCCGCCGCTTTTTCCGATGCATACGGCCGCGCCGCTGCCTTGGCCACGCGACATCCGCAGGACGGCGACATGCTTTTCGAACGCGGCCAGGCGGAATATTGGAATGGTTTTGTGCATTGGAAACGCGGTGAACTTGCCGCGGCCGCCGACTGGCTGACGCGCTATCATGACACGTGCACGGCACTCGTGGCGCTCGACCCGTCGCGGCCAGCCTGGCAGAGCGAACTTGCCTACGGGCAGCACAACCTCGCGGCCCTGCGGCAGGAGCGCGGCGAGTTCGCGGCGGCCCGTGCCGATTTTCGTGCGGAAGTGACGACATTGGAAAAATTGCTGGCGCCGAATCCGGGTGATACCGATTTACGCTTCCGGATTGCGGATGCGCATTCCTGGCTCGGAGGCCTGGCTGAGCAGCAGGGGGAGTTTGCAGAAGCGACCAGACAATATGCTGCGCAGACGACACGGCTCGAAGAACTGGTGCTGGCGGATCCGGGCACGGCGCGCTGGCGGAGTAACCAAGCCAATGCCCTTTTGTATCAAGTCGACATCAGCATGGCCACCGGCCAGTTCGCAGCCGCCGACGGCCGATTGAGACAGGCACAAAAGCTGCTTGATGCGCTTGTGGCCCACGACGCCTCAAACTTCAATTGGCGGGCCGCCTCCCTCAACGCCCGTCTGAAAGAGGCCATGCTGGCGCGCCATCGGGGCGATTCAGCCGAGGCAGGCCGCTTGGTCGATGAAGCGCTGCCCCAGCTTGAAGCCCTGTGTGCGGCGGAGCCTTCGGACCGAAAATTCACCTTGCGGCTGGCAACAGGCTGGAGGCTTAAAGCCCAGCTCCAGGCTTCCACCGGCCAAGCGGACGCGTTGGCCTCCGCGATGCACGCGGTCGGAATCGGCGAAGAACTTTCCCGCGAGGGCCGGGCGACCAATACCGATGCCGGAGAATTCATCACGGCGTATGTCGTCACTGGCGAAATTGAGGCCCATTCGGGCGATGCCGAGGGGGCCCGCCACCATTGGTTGCACGCCGCCGAGTTGCTCGCACCGCGACTGCCCGGCACGCACGACTGGCGGTTGCTCGATCCCGCCGCGCGCCTGGCGGCCCGGCTGGACCGCGCCAAAGAAGCGCACGCGATAGTCGCCCAACTCAATTTGCTTGGTTACGTCCCGCTCGACCCGTGGCCCGACACAATACAGCCCGACGCAGCCATTAGTTCAGCCACACAACCGCAACCCAAATAAGGAAATTCAATCCATGCCAACGCGCAAAGTAGCAGAACAAAGAAACGCAAGAAAACGCAGCCTGAAAGATGTTAAGGTCAAAGAGGTGCAACTGGCCAGGGCCGTGAGAAAAGCCGTCGGAACGGCCCACGTGATTCTCACTGTAGTTAACTTCAAAGAGGTTCTCCACACCCACAAGGGCATTCCCAACACGCCAGCCAGAATGAAAATGAGCCCGGCAAATGCCCGGGTTCGGGTGGAAAACCCGAAAATCGTTAACTCCCGGCTGATAATTAATAGCAAAGACGGAGGCGGTCCAGTATTGATCAGATTCAGCATCGAGGATATCGCAGGCAAGCGAGATGCCTATTACCCCATCGGGATTGCTTTTGTGCGGAAGGGCAAACGCGAGAGTCGTATCTACACCCGGACTGATATCGCAGCTAGGAAAACTTTCCTCGCGAGTCAGATGCACTTGCTTGGAGGCGGGCGCGATCTCTATGTCACCGATAACTATCGTTATTGGAACAAGCACGCCAAGTATGAATTCTACGTGATTATCCAGTCTGCACACAATGGCAAGGTAGGGGTCATCGACCCAGGCATCATCCACGAAAACTAGTATCACCCAGGACTGATAACAATTGGCGGTGCGGCACCAAAGCACCGCCAATCCCAAGCTGACCGGAATGGAGCCGGTCCAATTTCACGCCTGGCCTCTACCGGGGATGACTTCGGCAAGGCGTCAGTATGGTCTGATGTCTTCAGCCGGCAATCTGGCTGCGCACTGCATCGCCCATCGATTCAGGTGATGGGTTGCATCGTATTTATCAAATAACGCTCCGATGTCTGGTGCGTTATGCTCGGCGGCGTATAAATCCGCCGCTATGCAACCACTCTGCCCGATCCCGTCTGATGCATCCGCCATGTTATGGCTGGTGCCGCAATCGATATTTTTTTCGTACGTGCCGTTCTTCTTGGCCGAATTCTTACGTCGGCCAATGATAGGCCGGGCCTGCTTCGAGCGATAAACTCTGCTCCGCCATGCTCGCCGTAGTTATCGTTCTCGCCTTGCTCACCGTCCTCGTCGCCACCGACCCCGGCCCCAGCGATGCCGCTTCCTCTGCCTCAAAAACGGATGCCACCGCCGCGACCCATCCGCACTCCACGACATCCCGTGCGAGCGAAATTCTCGTCACTCGCCAATTCTCTCCTCGACCATGAAAATCTCATTCAACACCGTCATTCTGGCCGGCATACTGTTGCCCTGCCTGTTGCTTGGGCTCGGCGGCTGTGCCGCGACCCAAGTCGCTTTGGAGCATAAAGACCTCAGTGTGCAGACCCAGATGTCCGCCACGGTCTTTCTGGATCTGGAAAACCGGGTGCAAAAGACCGTCTATCTCGATGTCAAAAATACCTCCAGTTCCGATCTCGCAATCGAACCTCTGATCAAGTCCCGCCTTGAACAGGCCGGATACCGGATTCAACCGGATCCGCTCGAGGCTTTCTATATCCTGCAGGTAAATGTGCTCCACGTCGGCACATCCAATCCTTCCGCCCTGTACAGTTCACTCCAATCCGGCTGGGGCGGACCTCTCGCCGGCGGCCTGGCGGGCGCCGCGATCGGCGCCACTACCTCCAGCCCCAACGGAAATTTGAAAGGTGCGCTGATCGGAAGCGCGGTGGAACTGGTCGCCAGCTCCCTGGTCAAGAATGTCACCTACTCGATCATCACCGACATTCAGATCACGGAGCGGAGCAATGAGCCGGTGGCGCAAAAACTGCAGTCCACCTTTCAGCAAGGGACGGACACGCAGATCGCTCAATCCAGTGACCACGTGATCGATCGCAAGAAATACCGGACGCGCGTCGTTTCCTCCGCCAACAAGGTCAACCTGAAGTTCGAGGCGGCGCTGCCGCACCTCGAACAGCAGCTCGCCCGGTCCATCGCTGGGATTTTTTGAACCTCCCGGCACCGGCCCGTTCGGAAAATTAGAATCCGGCTATGAAGACAAATACCCCTGTCAAAAATTCAACCCGCGCGGATGTATCATCCTGTACCGGTCTAAAATCCAAGATTGCCCATGAGAACTGAAACGACTCAGAAACGCCACACCCTGCCGGTGCTTGCTCTGCTGCTCGCCCTTTCCCCCGTGCTCTGCTCCTGCACCAGCATGGCCCAAAGCGGCTCCGTGGGTCTGGCTTACAAAGCGTATGGCAAAGGCGACTATGCCACTGCGCTGAGAAAGCTGTCATTTGCCGAGTCATTGCACAACGAAATGCCCGCGCAACAGCACGCAGAAGTCCTGCTACTCAAAGGCCGCTGCTTGGAGGGCATGGGCAACCGTGGCGAAGCCGCCAGCCTCTATGAATATCTCATCAAAACCTATCCCGATACTGAATCTGCCGCCCGGGCCAAAGGGCGGTTGGATGAGCTCCGCAAGGCGCCGTGACCACGCATGCCCACCACTCCACGGATGCACCCGCCGCCTCGTTTCCCGACGAACCCCGGTCTGCCCGCAAAGAATAAAGTTACCCCATGAAAAGACCTCCCACTCCCTCGCCGCGTGCCCCACGCTTCATGTCCACCGCCGCGTTGTTGCTCGGTGCCGCCCTCCTCCTCACCGGCTGCGTCTCGACGAAATATAAAATGGCGCCAAAAAACACGCCGCCGCCCATCGCACTCAATCTCGCCACCGTGCAACCGCCGGTCGCCACCGTGCTTCACACCGTCATCGTTTACAAGGGGCCGGGCTCGTGGAAAAAAGCGGCTTATTGGGACGAGTATGTCGTCTCGATCACCAACCAAGGCCCGGAGCCCTTTATCATCGAATCGGCCCTGCTGGTTGACGCCCTCAATGCCGAGCAACTGTGCGGCAGCAACCCGTGGGAGCTCGAGGACCTCAGTCGAGAAAACCTGAAAAAATTCGAGCATTATGGCCGGAAGATCATGATTGGCGCCGGGCTGACCACGGGGTGGGTCCTCTCCGGTGGCCTCGTTGCAGCCGGAGCCTGGGCCGGTGACGCAGCATTGGTTACGGTAGCGGGCGCCGTTTTTGTGGCCTTACCCGTCTGGGCCCTGGGCAGCGGGGTGCGGATTCTCGTCGCCCGAAGTGCGATCACCGATGAATTCAATCACCGCCGGATCGCCGTGCCGCTCGAACTGAGACCCGGTGAAACAAAACAAGGCAGCCTTTTCTTCCCAATTTCACCAGGGCCGCAGCGACTGGTGCTGCGCTGTCGGACAAACGGTGTGACGCAACCCGTCACCCTTGATCTCACGCCGTTGGCCGGGCTGCACCTGTTGAAGCAACTGACCGAGGGGGCGGCCGCCGGCACCACCAAGCCCTGAGTCATCATGGACCCTGCCGGCACCCGCACTGTTTGCCCGCTTGCGTGGAGACGACCCGCCGCTCTGCTGGCCGGCCTTTGCCTGGCCGGCTGTGTTTCCGCCACCAAATACAAAATGGCGCGTGACGACACGCCTCGCGCGCAGTTGCTCAATGTGGCCTTCCCGTCCGCGCCACTGCAGGCCACCCTCACCACGCTGATTGTCTATGGTGGCCCCGGCTCCTGGAAGCGCGAGGCACTGTGGGACGAATATGTGGTCACGCTCCACAACCCCGGTGGTCAACCACTCACGGTGACCACCGCCGGGCTCATGGATCGCACGGGCATCGCCCGCGCTCCCGGCATTGATCCGTGGCAGCTGGAGGACGAGAGCAAGGCCCTGTGCAGGGAATACGACCGCATGGGCCTGGATTTTGTCAAAAGCGCCACGCCGGCCGTTCTTACCATCGGCGGCATCGCGGCCGGCTCGGCCGCGCTGGCCGCGGCCACCTCCACCAGTGCCGTCACTGTAACCGTCCTGCAAGGTCCCCTCGCGGCCGTCACCATCCCCACCTACCTGATCGGGCGAGTGATCGCCAACCACGAGGACCGGGGCGACATCGAGGACGAATTCCGCCTCCGCCGCCTCGCCCTCCCGCTCACGCTTGCCCCGGGACAAACCCGGGTCGGCTGCTTGTTTTTCCCCATGGTGCCCAATCCCCGCTCGCTCGGCCTGCGCTGGTCCACCGGCCCAGCCACCGGTGAAAGTGTGCTGTCCCTTGAATTTCTGCACGGCCTCCACGTCAAGAAACCAGATCCGGCCGCCGGCTGCAACGTCGGCACAACCGCCCCGGAGGCCGATCATTTCCGATGACGGAACCGGACACACCGACTTATCAACCACGGAAGAATCAATTCATGCCGGCTTCCAGTGGAAATTTTTCCCAACCATGAAATTCAAATCTCACCCCGCAACTTCATCCAATGGATCCGGGCAACAGGCCAAGCCGGGGCGTTTCCTCGGCATCGATGTCGGCGCCGAGACGATCAAAATCGTCGAACTGGTCCGCGACACGGACGGTGCAGCCCTCCGGCAGACCCGGCGCCGGATCGTCGAACACTGTAAGAAGCCGGAGCCGGTGTTGCGGGAATTGCTGGAGGAATGGGATTGGGCCACGATCGGTGGTGTAGCCGTCTGCGGCCGGTTCAGCCGACAGATCAACCTGCCTCACGTTCCCATCCAGCAGGCGCAGGCCCGGGCCTGGCGGCATCTCGGCGATGATCAGCCCGCCACCATCGTCTCCATCGGCAGCCACGGTTTCTCCGTTCTCGAGCTCCGTGCCAGCGGCCTCGCGGTCTTCCGGGAGAATAGCCGCTGCTCCCAGGGCACGGGCAATTTTCTCCGCCAGCTCGTCGAACGCTTCTCGCTGACGATCGAGGCGGCGAGCGCGCAGGCGGCGGCGGTGGACCAGCCCGCGGCCCTGTCCGGCCGCTGCCCGGTCATCCTCAAAAGCGACATGACGCACCTCGCCAACAAAGGCGAAGATCGCGCCCGCATTCTGGCCGGGCTGTTTGACGCCGTCTCAGAGAACGTGCAGGTGCTGATCAAGCCGGCGGTCTCGCCCCGCCGCGTGGCGCTGATCGGCGGCGTCAGTCGCGCGCCGCGGATTCGACGCTCCTTCGACGAATTCCTGCGCGGGCACGACATGACGCTGGTTCCGTCCGAGGGGAACGACGGCCTGTTTTTCGAGGCACTGGGCAGTGCGCTCGTGGCGGCGACCGCGCCCACCGGCGAATCCGGGGCGGCCAGCCGGCCTTCGCTCGCACAGCTTTTCACCGATGCGCATACCGCGAAACTGGAGAAACTCCCGCCCTTGGCCGCATCCCTGGGCAAAGTGCGGCGGATGCCGGCGCGGCCGCTGACGCCCGTCGTGGCGGGCGAAACGCACTCGTTGATTCTCGGCTTTGACATCGGCTCAACTGGTTCGAAAGCCGTTGCCCTTGATGCCCGCACTCACGAGATGGTCTGGGAAGGCTACCGGCCCACACTCGGCGACCCCGTGGGCGCGGCGCAGGCGCTGGTGGAAAAGTTCACCGGTGGTTCCGCGGCGCACTGTCCCGTGCTCGCCGTGGGCGCTACCGGCAGCGGCCGGGAGATCGTGGGCTCGCTGCTGGCCACTTGTTACGGCAAGGAGGCGGTGTTCATCCTCAACGAAATCGCCGCGCACGCCGCCGGCGCGCTGAGCTACGACGCCCGCGTCGACACCATCTTTGAAATCGGCGGCCAGGACGCCAAATACATCCGTCTGGCGGAGGGCCGGGTCGTCGATTGTGCGATGAACGAGGCGTGCAGTGCTGGCACCGGCTCTTTCATCGAGGAGCAGGGCCGCAAGTTTTCCGGCATCCGTGATGTCATCCATTTCGGCGAGGAGGCGCTGGCCGCTGGCGAGGGTGTCTCGCTCGGGCAGCATTGCTCCGTGTTCATGGCGGAGATCATCGACGAAGCCGTCGCCGCCGGCGTCGAACAGCGCACCATCATCGCCGGGCTTTACGATTCGATCATCCAAAACTACCTTCACCGCGTCAAAGGCAACCGCTCCGTCGGCAAGGTCATCTTCTGCCAGGGGATGCCGTTCTCGTCCGACGCCCTCGCCGCGGCGGTCGCACGCCAGACCGGCAGCGAAATCGTGATCCCGCCCAACCCCGGCACCGTGGGGGCGCTGGGCATCGCCCTGCTCACGCTCCGCGAGATCGCGTGGACGGAACGCACTGCTCTCGATCTGACGCGCTTTCTCGGCGCACGGGTCGAGACCAAGGACAACTTCCTCTGCAAGGCGACCACGGGCTGCGGGACCGGCAACCGCTGCCGCATCGAGCGCCTCCGCACGCTGGTCGAGGCCCGCCGGCAGTGTTTCACCTGGGGCGGCGGTTGCGCCCTGCATGACAAAGGCACGCGGAAAAAAAAGCTGCCCGACCTCGCCCCGGACCCGTTCCGCGAGCGCGAGGAACTCGTGCAGCGGATTGTCGCGGCCCGCAGCGCCCGACGCGGCGGGCGGACGGTCGCCGTGAGCGACGAGTTCATGCTCAAGGGCCTGTTCCCCTTCGTGGCCGCATTCCTGCACGAACTCGGACTCGACTTCGTGGTCGTCAATGGCGGCGACCATGCCACGCTCAAGCGCGGCATCCAGGAAGCGAACGTGCCGTTTTGCGCACCCATGCAGCAATTCCACGGCCTCGTCAGCCGCATGGCCGAGACCGGCGCTGATTTCCTGTTTCTGCCGATGATCCGCAGCCTGCCGAAAATCAACGGCGAACCGTTCGCGGTCGCCTGCCCGATTGCCCAGGCGGGCCCGGACATCGTAAAGTGGGACTTGCGCGCCACGCGGCCGGGCCGCGTGCTTTCGCCCGTCATCGATGTCGGCGAGGGCAATCTTCACTCTGCGCCATTTCTCGATTTCTGCCGCCGTCTCGCCCAAGAGCTGGGCGTGTCCGGCTGGGTAGCTGCGCACCAGGCGGCCGCCGAAGTCCAGGGACGGTTTGAAGGGGAGTGCCTTGCCTTGGGGCAGCGCGCGCTCGAATTCTGCACGCAGCACCGGATCGTCCCGGTCATCGTGCTGGGACGGCCCTACACGATCTATAACACGGTCCTCAATTCCAACGTACCGGCAATCCTGCGCGAGCAGGGCGCCATCGCAATCCCGCTGGACTGCTATCCGGTGGTCACGTGCATGCCGACGTTCAAGGACATGTATTGGAGTCACGGACAGCGCATCCTCCGCGCCGCCCACCAGATCCGCCGCACGCCCGGCCTCTACAGTCTCTATTGCAGCAACTACTCGT
>CAZBLQ010000071.1:0-19027 GCA_964492635.1 uncultured Oleiharenicola sp. | reverse complement strand
TCGTCGCGCTGCAGGACTGGCCGGAGCTCGCACGCCTCGGCCAGGAAATGATTGCTGAGATGGAAGCCGCCTTGTCCGCCCAGCCGGGCGGCGAAAGCCGGCTCCGGCCGCGCCGCGCCGACGCCCAGGCGTTTCTCGGCAAAGCCCGGCTTCGGCAAGGCCATCCCAAGGAGGCCGTGGTCTTGCTTCAGCAAGCCGCGGCCGGCTTGCAGCCCGGAGGCGACTGGACTTTCCTCGGCGATGCAGAGAAAGATTTGGCGCTCTTGAACCATGAAGACTTGCCGGAAGCGCTGCGGCTCGCCGGCGACCAGGGCCAGGCGCGAAGCCTGCTGGAGAAAGACCTGGCCGACGTTGAGGCCGAGCTCGTGAAGCGACCCGGTCGGTGGGCGGTAGGTCGAGCGGTCATACAAGCGGCGATACGACTGGCGGAGGTGTTGAATCCGGCGAACCCCGCCGAGGGCGCGCGCCGCCAGGCACTGCTCAATCGCGCCGCGGACTTGTTCACCGCCGCCGGCGCTGAAACGCAGATGAATGCCGGCGACCGCGAGCTGAAGGCGAAGCTCGAGGCGCTGCGCTGAGCAGCAAAGCCAGCATCGCAGGTGGAGCTGACCCCCAGGCGCTGGGTGGAAGGCCACCGAGTCAAAGCGCGTTGAGGTCAACGCGCTTCACAAACCCGTCCAGCGGCCGGGTTCCACCATTCAGAGAAGATCCCCCCATCAGAACGAAATCGAGTTCGTCACCGTCCAGGTCGTCGCCTCCGGAATGCGGCCTGCCGCCAGTGTGCCGTCAGGTTGCACGGTGACCGGGATCAGATCCCGTTTGGCGAAAGCGTTGTTCACATTGAGCTGGATGTGCCAGGTGTATTTTTTGGTGATTTTCCGCTCGTAACCGAGCCACAGATCGACGTTCGTCTCGGCCGGACCCCGGTAGGGATGGGCCAGGTCGAAGGCGGCGGTCGACGTGGCGCTGGCCGTCGGGAGGACGGGGTAGCCAACGACCTCCTTGTCCTGCCAGCGATAGGCGCCACCAAAGTGCGCGCCTTTGAGCCGGCCCAGTTTGAAAGTGTAATCGCTTACGAAATTAAAACGCCACGGACGCAGTTCGTTCACATTGGCTCCATCCTTCAACTTGTAGATCAAGTAGGGCACCCAGATATTGTCGCGATAGAGATCCCGCACGGTGAAGCCCGGATAGGGACCGAACAGGCGCACGTCGCCGATGACAGACGGCCGGCTGGTGCCGGCGACCGGGGTGTTGAAGACCGCCCAGCGCTGTTCGATCCAGGCACTGACCGAGCCCGCAAGATTGTGGCTCTGCGCATCCGTTCTCGAGGCGTTGAAGGAAATGTTCCAGTTGGCCGCCGGTTGCGCCGTGATTTCATACTCCACACCCTTCGACCTGGTGTCGCCCGTGATCGTGAATCCAGGGGGAATACCGCCCTGGATAAAGCCCTGCCAGCCCGAGCGGTCGATGCCATAGAGCGTGTAGAATGAATCCGTCGGCTGGTTGTGCGGGTCCAGAAAGGCAGTCGCAATGGCGATACCATCGGCCCTGGCGTCCGCGGCGGTCTGTCCATTCACGGGCTGGTAGCCGCCCGTGTAGCCGCCAAATCCATTGCCGTCGTTCGCGAGGGTTTGCCGGGCGAACATGTAACCCCAGGCCTCCGCGTTGGGCAGCGCATACAGGCCCTCGAAGCCGGGCAGCGCATCGTTCGTCACCTTGGTCTGATACCAGTTCATTTTCAGGGTGACCCGGTCGTCGAACAGGCCGAGACGAATGCCGTAGTCGTTCGTCCGGCCGACGGGTGGCGGCAGCGGGCTCCCGAGCACATCGATGCGACCCGCTTGGGGTTGGAAGTTTTCCGAGCAGTTGTAGAAGAGGCTTATGTCGGCATGACCTGGCAGTTTCTCTCGAACGACCGGCGGCGCGTGCACCACGACGCTCCAGCTCGTGGAATCTCCCGCGACCACATTGTTCGGGGTGGAGGACAGTTGGTAATCGGGGCTCGCAAAATCGATGGTCCCATCCGGATTCACCGGCGCCCGGTCGAGGGCGTAGCTCCGGTCGCGATCATGGCGGAGACCGACCATGGGCACTATGAGACCGTCCAGCAGAAAACCCTGCCACACGATGCCCCGGGACTCGACATCATCACGGGTTAGTTGCGCATGGTTGCCGTTGACACGAGCGCCGTCGAAATTGCCGATCACTGTGACCGGGAGGCTGGCCCAACCCGCCGTAGGCACATCAAAGTAGCGGACCGTGCCCGAGGCCGCGCGGTGCACCGCGCTCAGGCCGGGCAGATTCGCCCCCACCGCCGAGGTACGGCCGGCCAGCGACAGTCCGAGGTAATTGACCTCGCCGATCAGGCGGTTGTAGATCGAGATATCGCCGGTATGCGGGGCAAATGACGGAGCCGCCACCTGAGCTTCCCAGTCAAAATTTTCGCCGTCCGCCTGCTCGCGACTCCAGAAGCCGGTGAAGACATGCCGCCCGAGCAGTTGGGTCAGGAGGGATTTCTGCATGAAATCCGCAAACCGCAATTCGCCGAATCCTGTCAGCCGCCGAGCGTCGCGGGTCGACGCAAAGGCCGCGTTGCCAAAGGCGTCCCCCGTCACGTAAGCCCGGCCAAAGTTGGGATTGGGGCTGCCGTCGGGCAGGCGCGTGTTGATGTCCACGGTCAGCGTGGATTCGCCCCCCGCAGTGGTCGCACCACGCTTGGTCTGCTGGTGATCGTAGGCCGCCTCGATGCCCAGGCGGTCGTTAAAAAAGGTCTGCGCCAGCGTCACGTTGGCGATGTTGTGACTGGACCACTCGCCTTTATTCGGGCCATCGATCAGCTGGTGGACATAATCGAAGATTGAAGGATCCTGCAGCACACTGGCCCGGTAAACCTTGAATTGTTCGGCCGGCGAGAATGACTTTGGGGCGTAGTCCGACGGGTTCTTCACGACGGCCAGGGCGGTGCCGGGAGCACCAACGGCCGTGCCCAAGTTCCCCGCGCCTGAAGCCGGATCACCAAAAATCGCCAGGATGGGACCGGTACTTAGTTTGTTCAGCAGTTGGTTTACATTGGGATCACCCTGCCAGGTGGCCGGGTCCACCGCGAGCCGGTTCAGCGCCGTGAACCACGGCGTGATCTGATCGGTGGGCGGCAGGATGTGCGGACGGTTGGCGTCGATCTGGCCGTGTTCGAAATTCAGCCGCAGGGAGGTGTGCGCTGAACCGCGGCTGAGGAATTTTGGGTCCCAGCGCAACGCGCCAAAGTCGCGCCGGTCGTGGTTGAAGGCGGGCCTCTGTTCGTATTCGGTCCGGTCGTCGAGCGCGTCGAAGCGGAGCGCCAGTTCCTGCGGCAACAGGACGTGATTGAAATCAAGGGTGGCCCGGTGGCTGCCGTAACTGCCGGTGCGCAGCTCGACCGAACCTTCGTTCTTGAAGGCGGCGGTGTTGATGCTCGCGTTGATGATCCCGGCCGGGCTGCCGAGACCGAAGAGTATGGCGTTGGGTCCGCGCTGGATGTCGACGCGGCCGGTGTTGAAGGAATCCCAGGGAATGTCGGTGAGGAAAAAGTCGCGCGTGTTGTCGGCGGCGCCGAGGCCGCGGATGCGGGTGTTGGTCAGAGGCGAAAGCCGGGCCTCCAGATCGTCCAGCGAGGCACCGTCGCCCAGACCGGCGAAATTCCCTCCGATGCCTCCGACCTCGGTGTTGGTCGTGTAGACGAGCAGGTCCTGCGAGTTGCGTGCGCCGGTATCCTTGAGAAACTGCGCTGTCACCACCGAGATGGCGGAGCCAACGTCCTTCAATTCCGTGCGGATACGGGTGGCCGCCATGGTGGCGGTGGCCTCGTAGCTGCCGCCATCTTCCGCCGCCGAGATGACGAACTTGTCAAGATGGAGTATCTCCTCATCGAGAGGCACCACCGCCGCCGGGGCCGACGGCGGGACGGGCGCCACTGTCTGGGAAAATGCCGGCAGAGGCCACAGAGCAAACAGGGCGGCGGTGATGACGAGAGCGCATGCAGCCCTGTGGCCGGGGAAAGGCCAGCGGCTTGCGAGGAAAGACGGGGAAGAAGGGGGCATGGTTGGAGAATGAGGACTGGCCCCGGGCCAGCGGGGCTGTCCATGCCTGCTAACCGGTTTCGAGGCGAAGGTTACAGCGTGGAGGGGAAAAGGCTGATTTTAAATCTTCGCCAGCTTGAAGCCGGATTGGTGCCCGCCAGTGTAATATTTTCTTGGGCGGTGAATGTTCGCTCTTGGTCAAAACAACGGTGCGTTGTTCTTCGGGTCACTCAGCAGCGATTCAAAGCGCGGATCGCCCTGAAGCGGCCACAGGCCGATCTGGTGGCGCAACTCATGGACGTTGGCCTCGTGGTAATTGCCCGAACCGGGGATCGTCCTCGCAAGCTCGTCGAGCGCGGCGTTCTTGTCGCCGTTCCAGGCATCAATCATCGCAAAACTCATCCAGGACGCGAGCTGGCGCGCTTTGTCTTCGGCCGCTTTTGCGTCCGGCTTGTTTCCCAGCATGGCCTGGATCAGCGCCAAATCCGCCCACTTCCGGTCATTGCCGGGGTCGGTGGCAAGCGCGACGGTCAGTTGGTCACGGTTTTTCTCCAGCAAAGGTAGCGCGCGTTCCCGCTGGCCCAAAACGATCAGCGCCTGCGCGACGACAATGGTGTCGAAGCGTCCGGTTTCCGGAGCAAACCGCCAGTGCCCGCCGCTCTCCTCCCACAGCCGGATGAGCCCGGCCGCGTCTCCTGTCGTATAGGCCCAGTGTGCCAGCGCCATGATCGCGTTCGGGTCCGTGCGCCGCGCCTCGAGCGGAATTTGCGCGAGGAACGATTCCATCGGCCCGGTCGTGCCCCGTGCCAGGAAGGGAATGAGGGCGACATGGGCGGCGCGCAGCGTACTGACGGGAAGCAGCGCGTTGGCTTCGGCCGCCAGTGCGAGCGCCTCGTCGTAACGGCGTCCACCGAGAAAATGTCCGCTCATGTTGTCGAGCAACTCGGGATTGCGCGGGTCGAGCCGCCTCGCCCGCTGGAAATAGTCCAGTCTTTCCCGCGCGTCGGGCGCCTCCCGGGCGAGCATCATCAACACCGCCGGGTGATTGGGATACAGCCTGAGCAGACGCTGCATCTCTGCGGCGTGGCCCGCTTGGTCACCGGTCATTCCGAGATAGCCCGCCTTGGCCATGATTACCTCCAAGGTGTCGGGTGCGAGTTGCACCGCCGTGTCGAACGCCGCCTTCGCCTGGTCGAAGCGTGCGGCAGTGCGGTCAAGATATTCCGCCGCCCGCCAATGGACGTTCGCCAGTTCCAGCCAGGCGAGCGCAAAGCGCGGATCGAGCCGCACCGCGCGCTCGAGCAACGGCTGCATCCGGGCCAATATCTCGGGGGTGCCTTCACCGCTGTTCCAACTGGCGCGGGCCTGGAGGTAAAGTTCGTAAGCTTCGATGCTGCCGGTCGGCCGGGCATCGAGCCGCGCCACGTCTGCCGGTGTCAGCACGGCGTGCAACGCGCCGGCGATGTCTTTCGCCAGCGCGGCCTGGATCGCAAAGATGTCATCCAGCTCGCGGTCATAGGCCTGCGCCCACAGATGCTGGTCGGTCCGGACATTGATGAGCTGGCCGGTCACGCGGACCTTGTTGCCGATGCGACGCACGCTGCCTTCGAGAACGTAGGCCACGCCAAGTTCCTGCCCGATCTGGTGAATCGACTTCGTGGTGTCGCGATAGCCCATCACCGAGGTGCGCGAGATGACCTGCATGTCGCCGACCAGGGCGAGACCGGTGAGAATGTCCTCCTGCACCCCGTCGGCGAAGATGGCGTTGCCCTTGTCCTCGCTCATGTTGGTGAACGGCAGCACGGCGATGGATTTGCTCCCGGCCGTCGCAATGGGCGGCACGGCCGGTGCGGCGGGTGGCACCGCGGGCTTGCGCAGCGCGACAACGGCCACGACCACCCCCACCGCCACCGCGGCGACCGCCGCCCACGCCCAGCCGGGAATACGCGACTTCTTTTGGTAGATGGGGCCGGAAAAATCGCGTTCGATCTTCCCCTCCCCCGTCAGCAGCTTTTTCACCCGTTCGGCAAAAGCCGGCGTCGTCTCGCCATCCGGCAGACGCGTCCACTGCACCTCAAGGAACGAGTCAGGCACGTGCGCTCCGGCGTCCTTCGTGTCATCCGCGACGACCGGCAGCAGGAACATTTTCCCCTTTGCCATGTGATGTGTGCGCTGGTCGGCCAGCCGCCATTCGAGGCGGAAATAACCTTCGAGCCGCGCCTGGGTCGCCGCCGAGATGACCGGCATGAAGAGAGCGCACTCCTTGATCTGCTTGCGGATGTTTGTGTCCCACGCATCGCCGCCCCGCAATTCACTCTGGTCGAACCACACCTCCACACCCGCGTGGCGCAATGCCTCGCAGATCCGTTTGGCGGCTTCGGCGTCCTGGGACGCATAGCTGAGGAATACCGCTTTGCCCGGTTCGGTCATGGCGTTGGGCGGAAAGACTGCCGCCAGGCCGGGCCGGGGCAAGGCGTGAATGATTGCAGGCCGCCCTGGTCGGTCCGTTCCGAAAAGAGCACGGCATTTTACGCCGCCCTTCGCCGCGAATCCGGAGGTTCCATGGGTTGATTTTCAACCATTGGTGTAACCTTGGGCGGTGAATCATTTAGAATGCGTTGAAGCCATCCGCCAACGTCACGTGTCATTCCACTCCAAAGCCAATCATTGGTTAAGTCATGCCATGAAATCAATCATACGCATCGCATCCCCCATCTTTGCCATTTTCCGTGCCATGATCGGCGGAGCCACCCGGCCATGGTCCGAGTTTCCCCTGTCCACCGCCAAGTGGATATTTAACCAACAAACCCCAAGGCATGCCATTATGAAAGCCCCACTGGTCTCCGTCCCGTGCTCCGCGGTTATTATCCCGACTCTTTCCCGTCGGCTGTTATCGGGCAGCACCCTGCTTCTGACGCTGGTCATAAGTGCCTATGGCGATCCCTGGTTGGAGGGAGTGGATGTCAGTTCTTACAACGGCAATGTGGACTGGAACCAAGTAGCCGGATCCGGTCGGGTGTTCGCCTTCGCGAGGGTTAGTGATGGCCTGGGGGTCGACTCCAACTTTGACAGCAATTATGCAGGAATCCAGACGGCTGGCATGATTCGCGGTGCCTATCAGTTTTTTGAACCGGGCCAGGATCCGGTCGCGCAGGCCGACCTGCTTCTGGCGGAAATCGGCCCTTTGATGTCGGGCGACCTGGCCCCGGTCCTCGATGTGGAAGTGACGGGTGGCAAGTCTCCGGCTGCCTTGGCCGGTGAAATCCAAACCTGGGTGACCACGGTGGAACAGGCCACGGGCGAGGCTCCCATGATTTATACGGGGAAAAATTTCTGGAACAGTGACGTTGTCAGCGCGAATTTTTCGGCGGATCCGCTTTGGTATGCCGCATGGGGAATTTCTCTGCCGACACCGACCAGTCTCCCTTTGGGATGGCATGACTGGCAATTCTGGCAGTATTCCATCAGCGGTTCGGTTGCTGGCATTGGCTTCGCGACTGACTTGGACCGATTCAACGGTTCAATAAGCGACCTCGGTGCCCTGGCTCACGTCACGAGCGATTCTGTGCCTGATGCAACCAGCACCCTTGTGCAGACGATCATTTCGCTCGCAGTGTTGATTGCACTGCGCCGCCGGACTGGCCGCGCTCAAGTCACTTAGTTTGATTATATGCAATAGATGCGGCGGAAGGCCACCGTCGCCGTGCCGTTTGTCGTTGGCGGTTGAAGGGCTATTTCATTCCCGGCCTCCCAACCCGTCCGTTTCCCGGACGGGTTTTTGTCCGCACTGAACAAGGGAACAAGCTGAAGGTGTAACCATCGCCAGCCGCAATCCGGTAACCTTGTCGGATGCTTTGGTTAGAACGCTCCGGACGGAAATCTGTCTTCCCGCGGCATCGTTCGTCCGGCCATCAACTCCCGGGAGACGCAACGCATACTACCATGATCAACTCATCCACGCCGGACGGTTTCGACCGTTCTGCCCGGTCCGGGTCATTCGCGCTTCCGAGCGCTTTTTCGAAAACCGCACGTCGCTCCACGGCGAAGAGCCGGTTGCTTCTCCTTGGGTGCCTCCTGGGCCTGACCGTCCCGGCTTTGGCCCAGTCGGCCAATGTCTCGGTGTTTGCCACCGGACTGAACAATCCCCGCGGATTGAAATTCGGTCCCGATGGGAACCTGTATGTGGCCGAGGGTGGCAAAGGCGGAAGCCTTTCAACCCTGTCAGACCCCAGCGTCACCCAGGTTCCCGTTCCGGTTGGTCCCTATACCGGGGATTTTACCGCCCGCATTTCCAAGATCGCGCCAGACGGGACGCGCACCACGGTGTCGGACGGTCTGCCCTCCAGCCAGACCGCCCCTACTCAGGGCAGCTTGATCAGCGGGGTGGCCGATGTGGCGTTTATCGACCATAAACTCTATGCTATCCTCAGCGGAGCCGGTGCTTCCCATGGACTGGCCCATACCGACAACGCTGTGCTAAGAGTGAAGCCGGACGGTGATGTTTTGGTCGTGGCCGATCTCTCGATCTTCCAGGAGAACCATCCGGTGGCGAATCCGGAACCGGATGACTTCGAGCCGGACGGCACCTGGTACAGCATGCTCGCCGTGGACGGGAACTTGTTTGCGGTCGAGCCAAACCACGGGGAACTGGACAAGATCGACCCGGCCAACGGGCACATCCGGCGCATCGCGGACATTTCCGCGACCCAAGGCCACATTGTCCCGACGGCGCTCGCCTACGACGGGGACTTCTATGTGGGGAATCTTAACACGTTTCCCATCGTGGATGGTTCCTCCAAGATTCTTAAAATCACTCCTTCCGGCAATGTCACCGTTTTCGCCACCGGCTTCACGACCGTCCTGGGCCTGGCGTTCGACTGCCGGCACCGGTTATATGTGCTGGAGAACACCACCGGGAATCTTTTCCCGACGCCGGGCACCGGAAAGGTCCTGCGCATAGACCATTCGGGTCAGGTCGAAGAAATCGCCACAGGACTCTTCCTGCCCACCGCCATGACGTTCGGGCCGGATGGCAACCTGTATGTCTCCAACGTGGGCTTCGGCCCTCCGCCCATCGGATTGGGACAGGTGGTGAAGATCACGCTGCCTGACCATGATCGTCACTGCGACGGTCGCGATTCCGATGGCTCCGACCAGGACAGGGACTGAGGCCATTGAGATCAATAGACCCGTAGCAGAAATCCCGCGAACGCAACAGGAAGCTGCACCGTTCGCCTTTGGCGGTTGAACGGCCGCATCGTTCCCAGATTTCCAACCCGTCCCTGTCGGACGGGTTTTTTATTCCCTCCGGACGAGGAAACTTAACCCCCGGTGTAACCTTTGGCAAAGTCTACTTTAGTATGCAGGTGAAGCCAACTGCCGCCCTGTGCGACCCGAGGCCCTCCACTTCAAACAACCCATCAACTCACCACTGCCATGAAATCAATCATCACCATCCTCTCCACCGCCGCCGTCCTCACCGTGGCCATCGCCGCCAGCGGTTTCGCCTTCGACGGCGCCGTGATCCTCTCGATCGCCGCCGCCGCCAGCCTCGTCGGCATGTTCGTCAGCGATTACAGCCGCATCCCGAACTATAATCTTGAGACCGAGCAAGCCCTGGCCCGCACCCGCAAGCACTCCCGCCACGCCGAGGCCGGCGTCGAATTCGCCACCTTCGCCACGTTCAACACCATGGTCAGCTGAGCCAGACTTGGGGGCGATCAACAACAAGGCGGGGTCACATGACCCCGCCTTGTCATTTACGCGGTCCAGAGTCTTTTCACTTCTTCAGGTAGTCGGCAAGCTAGGCGAAGACGGCCTGGTGCCAGAATTCGCTGTTGCCGGGCCGGGGCACCCGGTGGCCTTCGTCCGGAAACAGAAGCAGTTTCGGCGGCACGCCCTGCACTGCAACGCAGTGAAGAGCTGCCTACTCTCGTTCACCGACATGTGCCAGGCCCCGGTTTGTTCCATGAATGCCGCCCGGCGGGCGTTTTTCACCGATTGTCCAGTTGGCAGCAACGAAGCGGTGTGCTAGCTTCGAAATCTCTTCCCAGAATTCCCCTATGAAACGATTCCTTGTCCTTCCCATCCTTTTCGCCGTCCTGCCGTTTGCCCTGAGCCTTTCGAACGGCCTGAACGCTGCGCCCGTGACCGTCGCAGGCTTCACTTACGTCAAGACCCTCGGCGGTATCGACGAGTACCGCCTCGACTCCAACGGCCTGCAGGTGCTGCTCATGCCCGAGCATTCCGCCCCGGTCGTCACCTACATGGTGACCTATCATGTGGGTTCGCGCAATGAGGTCACCGGCACCACCGGCGCCACGCATCTGCTGGAGCACCTGATGTTCAAGGGCTCGCCGGCCTACAACGACGCCAAGGGCAACAGCATCAAGCAGTATCTCGAAACCGTCGGCGGAAACTTCAACGCCAACACCTACCTCGACCGCACCGCCTATTTCGCCGAAACCGGCAGCGAGCACCTCGAGGGTTATGTGGCCATCGAGGCCGACCGCATGCGCAACCTCTGGCTGCGCGAGGACGACCGCCGGCCCGAGATGACCGTGGTGCGCAACGAGTACGAGCAGGGCGAAAATGATCCCGTCCAGGCGCTGGACAAGGAAATCTTCGCCGCCGCCTTCCAGGCCCATCCTTACCACCACAGTACCATCGGCTGGCGCAGCGACATCGAGAATGTGCCGATCGGGAAACTCCGCGTCTTCTACGACACCTTCTACTGGCCCGACAACGCCACCGCCACCTTCATCGGCGACTTCGATCCGGTGAATGCGCTCAACCTGGTCAGGAAATATTATGGCGGCTATCCGCGCGCCCCGCAGCCCATCCCGCAGCTTTACACCGAGGAACCGGAGCAATCCGGCCCGCGCCGTGTGGTCCTGCAGCGCGCCGGCCAGCTCGGCGTGGTCGGCATCAGCTACAAGAGCGCCGCCGGCTCACACCCCGACTACCCCGCGCTGAGCGTGCTCGGCGCCATTCTGGGCAGCGGCAAGAACAGCCGCTTCTACCGCGCCCTCACGGACAAAAGCCTGACGACCAATGTGGACGCGAGCGCCGGTTATTTTCACGACCCGTCGCTCTTTCAAATCTATGCCTATCTCGCCCCGGGCGCCGGGCACGAAGCCGTCGAAAAGATCATCCTCGCGGAAGTCGAACGGTTGAAAAAGGACGGGGTGACCGAGGCCGAGGTCAGCGCCGCGACCGGCAAACTGCTCGCGGACATGGCCTACGCCCGTGACGGGTCGTTCAACATCGCCGCGCGGATCAACGAGGATATCGCCGCGGGGGACTGGACGCTCTACTTCAGCGTCGAGGAAGGCACCCGCAAGGTCACCGCCGCCGAGGTGAAGCGCGTCGCCAACCTCTATCTGGACACCAACAAGAGCACGACCGGCTGGTTCATCCCCATCGTGCCGCAGGAAGCCGCCAAATAAAACCAAAACACTTAACTTACCCGAAACCTGTCATTCTGAGCGGAGCGAAGAATCCAGTTGGACTCCCCCACCTGAAACGACTCGTCGCTCCCGATGGATGTAATACCAGCCTGCTGGCTAGACTTCACTTCGTTCAGAATGACAAACTGAAATACTCTTTATGAAACGCCTCACCCTTCTGTTCTCTGTCCTCTGTTTTCTGACCTCTTCCGCTTCCGCCCAGGTGGCGGCCAACGCGGTGCGCTCCACCGTCGCCGGCATCGACGTCATCGCCTTGAAGACCGGCGTGAAGGACGTTGTCACCATCCGGGGCAGTCTGCCGGCGGGCAACTCCCTCAGTCCTGAATCCAACCCCGCCCTCGCCCGCCTCACCGCCGGCATGCTCGACAAGGGCACGGTCAAGCAGGACAAATACGCTCTCGCCCAGAAACTCGAGCGCGTCGGCGCCACGATTTCGTTTTCCGTTAATGCCGATGTGCTGTCGATCAACGCCAAATGCCTCCGGCAGGATGTGCCGCTGGTCCTCTCGCTCATCGCCGAACAGTTGCGCACCCCCGCCTTCGCCGCCGAGGAATTTGCCAAGCTGAAGAAGCAGGTGGTGGGTTTCTACAAACGTTCATCGGACGACACCGGCTTCCGTTCACGCGATGCGTTCACCCGCGCCGTCTATCCCGCCGGCCATCCCAACCGCCAGCCGCCGGTCGAGGAAATGCTTGCCGCCGTGGACAAGGCCACCCTCGACGAGGTCAAGGCGTTTCACGCGAAATTTTACGGCCCCGCCGCCATGCGTCTCGTCATCGTCGGTGACATCGATCCGGCGGCCGTGAAAACGGAGCTGGCCCAGGAGTTCGCCAACTGGACCGGCGGCTTGGTCGCGCCCCGCGCCGGCAAGGCCGGCGCGATGGACGTGCCGCGCAGCCAGACCGTGTTCATGCCCGAGAAGGCCAGCGTCTCCATCACCTGGGGCCAGACGACCGGGCTGAAATACGGCGATCCCGACTTTCTCCCCCTGCGGATCGGCAATTACATTCTTGGCAGCGGCGGTTTCACCTGCCGGCTGATGGCCAATGTTCGCGACAAGGAAGGCCTGACCTACGGCATCTACTCGGCCGTGCAGGGCGACACCTTCAACGACGGCGACTTCAGCATCGTTGGCGAATTTGCGCCGACCCTGCTGGAAAAAGGCCTCGCCTCCACCCGGCACCAGCTCGCCGAGTGGCAGGCCAAGGGTGTAACCGCCGAGGAATTAACCCGGACCAAGACCAACATCGCCGGCGCTTACAAGGTGGGGCTTGCCACCACCGAGGGCATGTCCAGCACGATTCTCCTTATGCTGAACCGCGGCATGGACCTCGCCTGGGTCGACCAGTATCCGGCCAAAATCAGCGCGCTTACGGTCGCCGACGTGAACAACGCCATCAAGAAGCACATCAATCCCGACGAGATGGTGCTCATCAAGGCCGGCACAGTCCTCGAGGCTCCGGCCGCGAAATAAGCAAGGGTGGGCGTAAAGGTAGGGGCCGTTGCCCTCAACGGCCCGGGCGGTTGATCAGCCTTCGCCGAGGCTACGGCACGACAAGGGGCAACCGCCCCTACCCACAGCTTCCGCCGCTCCGCCGGCGTTTTGCTTGCCTCGAAATACCCGGCGGGCGGACTATCCTTCATGTTCAAACCCCGCCATTGTTGGACAGCTTTGCTCTGCAGCGCGTTTCTCTCGACCATGGCCCGCGCGGACGAAACCACCGACCCGCTTCGTCTCACCCGTGACGTCGAACCGCTCGCGCAGGCCGTCGAGCTTACCCTTGACCCCGCCAAGGACGACTACTCCGGCCGGGTGATGATTGACCTCGTCGCGCACGAGGGTTTCTCCTCCTTCCGGATTCACGCCCAGGGGCCGGCGTTCACCACCGCGACCCTGACCGATCCGGACGGCCATGCGACAACGCTGACCGCCGCCCTGACGAACAAGGATCTGGGCCTGGTCACGCTCACCGCTCCGGCGCCGCTGGTTGCCGGCAACTATCGTCTCGCGATCGATTTCATCGCGAAATACCAGCACGACGGCCTCGGGCTCTACAAGACCGTCAGCCGCGGCGACAACTATCTTTTCACCCAGTTCGAGGACCGCCAGGCCCGCAAGGCGTATCCCTGCTGGGACGAACCGGCCTTCAAGATCAACTGGCAGCTCAGCCTCAAGGTGCCCGCCAGCCTTGAGGTCATCACCAATTCCTCCCCCGCCGTTGAGAACGCCGATGGCGGGTGGAAGACCGTCTCCTTCGGCCGGACGCCGCCGATGCCGGCCTATCTCGTCGCCATTGCCGTCGGCCCGTTCGAACTCGTGCCGGTGCCGGGGCTCAACGTGCCCGGTCGCATCATCACCCCGCGCGGCCAGGCCGCGCTCGCCGCCGAGGCCGTGCGCTTCGCCCCGCCGCTCCTCGCCCGCCTCGAGCAGTATTTCAACATTCCCTACCCCTACGACAAACTCGATCAGATCGCCGTGCCGGAATACGTCTACGGCGCGATGGAGAACGCCGGCTTCATCACCTACACCGACCGGCTCTTGCTGATGGATCCGGCCAATCCGCCGTTCGATCGCCGCCGCCGCCTGGCCGACGTCATGGCCCACGAGATGTCCCACATGTGGTTCGGTGATTTGGTCACGATGAAATGGTGGGACGATCTCTGGCTCAACGAATCCTTCGCCGACTGGATTTGCGCCAAGATCGTGCAGGAGGAGTACCCCGGGTTCCGCATCATGATCCAGCAAAGCCGGGCCATCCACAATGCGATGCGCACCGACGCGCTTCCTTCCGTCACTCCCATCCGGCGCCACGTCACGGCCGCCTCCGACCTGTCGGAGCTCGCCGACGAGCTCACCTACAGCAAGGGCAAGGGCATCCTGAACATGGTCGAAAACTGGATCGGCCCCGAAAATTTCCGCGCCGCCATGCAGGTTTATTTCGTCCGGCACCGCTGGGGCAGCACCACCGCCGAGGATCTCTGGGCCGCCTTCGCCACGGTCTCCGGCGATGACGTCGCGCAGATGCTCTCCGCCTTCATCGAGAAGCCCGGTGTCCCGCTCGTCAGCTTCGCGTTGGACGCCAGTGACCGGCTGCGCGTCAGCCAGCAGCGTTTCGCCAATCTGGGCGCCGCGGCCGGCCCGGGCCAGTGGCAGGTGCCCATCGTACTCGTCTGGAGCAAGGGCGGCCAGCTCCACCGCGAGCGCATCCTGCTGAAGGACAAAACCCAGCTGGCCGAAATTCCGGGGATCGCGCAAGCCGACTGGATTTATCCGAACGAGCATGAAGCCGGATATTACCGCTGGAATCTCTCACCCGAGTTGAACGCCCGCCTTGCCACCAGGTCAGCCGGCCTCAGCCCCATCGAGCGGGTCGGCCTGCTGGACAATGTGTCGGCTCTTTTCAACGCCGGTCTGATCGACGGGAACGATTTCCTGGCCTATGTCACCGCCTTCGGTCGCGACGGGGATTCCGATGTCAACACCAGCGTCGCCCAGAGCATCGGCGGTCTGCGCGACACGTTTATCACTCCCAAGTCGCGGTCCGCGTATTACGCGTTCCAAGCCGCCATTCTCCGTCCGGTGCTCGACCGCATCGGTTTGCAGCCGGTTAAGGGTGAACCGGCCGATTTGAGTCCGTTGCGTCAGGCCCTGTACGATGCGCTTGGCTACGAAGCCGGTGATCCCGCAGTCGTCGGCGAGTGCCGCCGCCTGGCCGCCGGGTTCCTGCAGGATCCCGGCAGCGTCGACCCGGGCTTGCTCGAGGTCTCGCTCAAAGTCGCCGCTTACCACGGCGACGCCACGGTGTTTGACTCCTTTCAGGCGGCACTCGGCACCGCCAAGACCCCCGCCGCACGCTCGGCCCTCATCTCCGCCCTTGGCAGTTTCCACGACCCAGCGCTCACCGGGCGCGCCCTCGCCTATTCGCTCACCCCTGCGCTGAACTCCACCGAGTTTCTCGGCGTCCTGCTCTCGGCCAGCGAAGATCCGGACCGGCGTGAAATCGGCGTCGACTGGATCATGGCGAATTTTCCCGCCATCGCCGCGAAGGCACCCCCGCAATACACCGCCCGCCTGATTAGTGCGGCCGCCAGCGCCGAACCGGCGACGTTTCAACGCCTCAGTGACTTTCTCCGCGCTCCCGGGCGCACCAGCCATTTTGCCGAGGTCAACATCACCAAGGCCACCGAGCGCCAGACGCTCCGCCAGCATCTCCGCGAGAAAGAGCAGGCCCACATCGAGAAATTCCTCGCGACGTTCCCCGGCAAGACACCCAAGGATTGACCCGGTTTGCAGGAGCAACGTTTTCCTGGCCATCGTCATACTGTGAGAATTTCCCCGGATCAACTCGCTGAACATCGCGGATGGAAACAACTGCTCTGCGCCGGCGCGGTCCTGCTCATCCTGCTGGCCCGCGTCCCGTACTATTGGAGCGGAGGCGAGTTCGTCGGCGAAGACGGCTGGATCTATTTTGCCGATGCCTGGAACCACTCCCTCCTGGAATCGCTCACTCTCTCCTATGCCGGCTACTTCCACCTGCTGGCCCGTTTAGTGGCGGCACTCTGGTCGGGCCTGCCCGTGATCTGGCAACCCTATGCCTACGCCGCCACCGGACTGGCCCTCAATGCGGGCATCCTCAGCGCGTTTTATCTGCCGGCCTTCCGCCAGGTCATGCCAACGGATCTGGGGCGGCTGGTCGTGGTTTTCTTCCTCGCGCTGGCCCCCAACGCCGAGAATCTCGGCCTGCTTCTCGGTCTGCATTGGTATCTGGCGTTTGGCCTGACGCTCATCCTGATCGCGCCGGCACCGGTCAATCCCGGCGCCCGGGTCGCCATTCTCTCGCTTGTCCTGCTCTGTGTCTGGTCTTCCCCCTCGGCGCTCATGCTCGCGCCCTTCGCTTTCATTGCATGGATGCGCAGCCGGAACTCATCCGAGCGCCTGCATTTCACCCTCATCTGCGGCCTGCTTCTGGTCGTCGGGCTGCTGATCGCGTTGATGCGGGTCAAGTACGCGGAACGAACCGGTGCGTTCGCGTGGGCCGATACCGCGGTCTCCGTCGACCGGCTCGTCCTGCGCGGCTGGCTCGGCGTCGGCTTGCTCGGTCCGCAATTGGCCGGATACTTCGCCCGCGAAATTCCGCGGGTGCTCGATTTTTTTACTTTCGGTGTGTTCACTGCCTTGCTGGCGTTGCTTTGGAAAAATCGGTCCCGTGAATTTGCGCGCCACGCTTCCCTCGTGTTGGGCGCCGCGCTGCTGATGCTGTTGCTCAGCCTGACGCGTACCGCCTACGTCGCGGAATTGGCCCGACTGGCCCTGCCGCGCCATGTGCGCTACCTCACCGCACCAACGCTTCTGCTCTATGTCGGCCTCGGGATTGTCGTGTGCGGCGCCTGGCCGGATTTCCCTCGGCGCTATTTTGCCCTGCCGATGGGCCTGGTCGCCGCGCTCCTGATTTTCGCCTTGCCCGGCGAAATCCACTGGTCGCGACCGACCGTGTGGTTCCATCTACGGGACGCCATTCCCGCCATCGAACAACTGAAAGCCCAGTATGCCAAGGACGGCCAACCCGCGAGCCTCTATATTCCCACCGACATACCGTACTGGGGACCGGTGCTGGAGGTTGGTGGCGGACGCATTATGCCACCCGAGGCCGGTTTGGCGAAAGCCATCGGCGCAACCCCAGACACTAAGGGCCAGTTTAACTCGTGGCTGGGCCGGTTCACCGCAGCTGGCCCGGGAAACTGGGTCGAGCATCAGGTGTGGGGCCGGCTCGAATTCACCGGCGTCGAGAAAGGCCGGGTGTTTTTTCACGATTCCGCCGGACGTCTGCTGTTCACCAGTCCTTTGCTCTATCCCCGGCTCTGGATGCTCGATGGCTTCCAGTGGACATTCTTTCAACCGCCACAGCCCTGACTTTATTCCTCGCGCCGTTGCCTACCGTTTCGCTCCAGCGGTGTCCTTGAGTTCAATGCTGACAACGTGCAACTCACCGGACCCGACGTTCTCCAACGTGTGCGGGGGCAACGGCTCAGACCAGATGGTAAGAGGCAAAGCAGTCGGTGCCCGTCGGCTGCGTGTGTCCACGAGTACATTTCCCCCAGCATCACGGCGCACAAAGTCACTCCAGCGCTTGATGTGATTCACCGCCGGCCAGCGGTGGGTGTGCACTGCCGTCGTCTCGCCCGGGCCGATCCGCGTTTCCAGTACCCGGACGCGCTCATTCTCCATCACGATTCGATGGTGTTGCGGTGCGGCTACGAGCGCATCGAGCGAATCAGGCCAGGACCACGCGGTGCAATCGAGTGATTTGCCTGTCTGACTCATTTCAACTGGTCGTCCGCCAAGCCAACCTGGTGCAGCAGCACGTTCCAGCGCGGATCGGAGAACAGGGGCTGCAAAAACCAGCTGTTCCGCAGCCAGGACATGCTGGGATCGCGCGAGGTCCGGGCTTTCTCCAGCGCGGCGAAGGCATGATCCTTCTCTCCCAGGCTGGCATAGATCCACGCAATGGACTGTTGCAGATCGGCGCTGTCGCCGCGGGTCCGTGAGATTTCCTCCAATCGGGCCAGTTGTTCGCGCGCCGCCGCGCCCTGGCCGCGGACGATGGCCAGGATGCCATATGCCGTGGCCTGCTCGACGTCATCGCTCTCCAAGGCAGTCTCGGCCTCAGCCTCCGCATAGCGTTCCTGCTTGAAAAGGCTCCAAGCCAGAATGCTGTGGTAGCTCGCGCCACCGGGAGCCAGCTGCAACGCCCGTCGTGCCGAACGCTCCGCCTCGGCCCAGTTTCCACTGAAAAAAAACATCAGGCTCAGGTCGATCTGGGTGGAGGCGTTCAGTGGATCGAGTTGCGCCGCTTGCTGGCCCAGCCGAAACGCCTCGTCAGTCTTGCCGATGTTGAACAGGAGAACCGCCGCGCCTGTCAGGGCATCGGGTTGGTTGGGCTGCAATTGGAGCGTGCGGCGGAAAGCCCCCTCCGCGCCCCGCCAGTCCCAGTCCGCCGTGCGCAGAATCCAACCCAGCGCCAGCAGCACTTCCGGCAAATCCGGCTCGAGGCTCCTGGCGTGGTCGATCGCGGCCCGCGCCGCCTGCCACGCCTGCAGGGTCGGTGTGCCGCCCCAGCGGCCGAGCCGCGTATGCGCCATGGCCAACTGCACCCACGCCGCCGTGAACTTCGGCTCCGCCGCGACGGCCCGATTGAAATGGGTCACGGCCTCCCGCAGGTCCGCCATGCCGGCCCGTGCGGCGGCCGCCCGGCCGGCGAGGTATTCCTGGACCGCCTCTGGGGCCATCACCCGGCTGACCGACGCCACGGGCGGATTTAGCACCGGCGAGATGTTGCGCGCAATCAGCCCGGCGATCTCGTCCTGCACGGCGAAGATGTCCTTCAGGTCGCGCGTGAAGGTGTCGCCCCACACATGGAAACCGTCGGCGGCCTTGATGAGCTGCGCCGTGATGCGGACCTTGTCGCCCTGCTTGCGCACGCTGCCCTCGACGACGTAGGC
>CAZBLQ010000070.1:0-19051 GCA_964492635.1 uncultured Oleiharenicola sp. | reverse complement strand
CATAGCCCATCGGGCGACGGCGGATCCCTTTCACTCCCTTGACTGCTTCCGAAAAAACTCCCACTCGTTCCGCGCTCATCGCCGGGTTTGTCACCATCTACCTCGTCTGGGGTTCCACCTACCTTGGCATCAGGGTCGCGGTGGAGACGCTGCCGCCGTTCCTCATGTCCGGCGCACGCTTTCTCGTGGCCGGCGGACTGATCGCCGGCTGGATTGCCCTCACGCGCGGCTTCAGGCCGACGCGCCGGCAGTGGTTCGACAATGCCGTCATCGGCGCGCTGTTGCTCCTCGGTGGCAACGGCATGGTCTCGTGGGCCGAGCAGAAAATTCCGTCGGGCATCGCCACGCTCGTCGTCTCGCTCGGGCCGTTGTTCATCGTGCTGCTCGACTGGGCCGTGCACTCGTTCGGCCGCGACAAATCCCAGGGCACCCGCCCCAACCTGGCGACCTTCGTCGGCGTGGGCCTGGGCATTACGGGACTGGTGGTGCTGGTTGGCCCCCAGCTCGGCGAAGGGGTGAATCACCTCGATCCGTGGCGGGTCGGCGGTCTCGTGCTCGCCTGCTTTTCGTGGAGCGCCGGTTCCCTCTATACGCGCTATGCCCGCACCCCGGCCGAGCCCTTCACCGGCGCAGCGATGCAGATGCTCGCGGGCAGTGTCTGGCTGCTCCTCGTCAGTTTGCTGCGGGGCGAACCGATGCACATGGATTTCGCGGTCGTGACGGCGCGTTCGGTCTTCGCCTGGTCCTACCTTGTCGTCGCCGGTTCGCTGGTCGGCTTTACCACCTTTGTGTGGCTGATGAAGCACAGCACGCCGGCGCGGGTGTCCACCTACGCCTACGTTAATCCCATCGTGGCGGTCTTTCTCGGCTGGATGGTGCTGCACGAATCGGTTTCATCACGCATCTTCGTCGCCGCCGCGATCATCATCGCCGGCGTCGCGATCATCACCACGGCCAAGAACAGCAAGGCCCCCGTCACTCCGCCCGTCACCGTCGCCGAAGAGCCCCTACGGCCGGCGGTGGCAGCGGCTGAGGCCCGGCCAACTGGCAGCGGACGTTAAAGCGCAAATATTCCAAGGGGCTAGGCCCGCGGCGGCGTATTACGGAGTGAAAGTCGCACAAACCGTGCGGCCCCCAAAATCGAAAACATCACTCCCATGAAAGCCACCAAACTCTTCCTCGCCACCGCGCTATTCGCCGGCCTCGCCACTCTCAGCTTCGCCGGCCCCGGCCCGCAATTCTGGGCCCAGCAGGCCAACAACACCAAGGCACAGCAGACCAAGGTTGACGCACCAGTCAAAGCCCAGCCCGCCACCCAGATTGCCGCCTGCGCCAACTGCAATTGCGCCGGCATGAAGAAATCCTGATCCGCCCCAAAGGCCGGATACGCCGATCCAGCCACCGCCATCGCTGACGGGGCTGGATTGTATTTTACACCGAAACTGTGATCCTTGGATCTCTTCGCTCCGCATGAAACGCTTCTTTATCTTTCTCGCCCTCTGTGCTGCCGTTGGCGCCGGTTTTTTCCTGGCCCGTTTGTCGCTTTCCGCGCCAACCGACACGCACGACCGTGCCGATGTCACGCATACCTACCAGTGTCCGATGCACCCGTGGATCAAATCAAACCAGCCCGGCAAATGCACTATCTGCGGCATGGAACTTGTCGTGGCCAATGGGAATGCCGCAACCGTGGGCCGCGAACTCGACCCCAATCTCGTGACGCTCACGCCGGCCAGCGTCTCTGTCGTCGGCGTGCAAACTGCGGAAGTCGTCCGCGGTCCGTTGGTGCGCACCCTGCGCATCGCCGGCTTCATCGAGGACGACGACACCCGCCATCGCATCCTGGCCGCCCGCGTGCCGGGACGGGTGGAAAAACTTTATGTCAACTTTGTCGGAGCCGAGGTGACGGAAGGCGCGCCGCTCGCCACCATTTACAGCCCGGAGATGCTCACCGCCCAGCGCATCTACGTTGAGCGGCTCAAGGCCGGCACCACGGCCTTCACCGCCTCCGAGCGCGCCGCCACCCGCGAACGGCTGCTCGAACTCGGTCTGACAAGTGAGGAAGTCACCATTCTCGACCACACCATGGAGCCGACGGCGATGCTCACCGTGCGCGCGCCGATGACCGGCACGGTGGTCACCCGCGCGGCGTATGAGGGCCAGTATGTCCAGACCAACGACCGGCTTTTCGAAATTGGTGATTTTTCCTCGATGTGGTTTGTCTTCGACGCGCATGAAAGCGACCTGCCGTGGCTGCGGATCGGGCAGAGTGTCGAGGTTACCACTCCTTCCCGACCCGGCCAGGTTCTCACCGCCCCGATCGCGTTCATCGACCCGAATCTCAACGAAGCCACCCGCACCGTGCGCGTGCGGGTCGTCCTCACCAACACCGATCGCACCCTGCTGCACAAACAAACCGCCTTTGGCCGGGTGCGCCTGGAGCAGCCGGGCCTGCTGGTCGTCCCCCGCAGCGCGGTGCTCCAGCACAGCGGCGCTCCGGTGGTTTATCTTGAGCAGGGCAATCACACCTACGCCGCCCGTTCGGTCCGGCTTGGCCGGATCGGCGACGACGTGGCCGAGGTGCTGTCCGGCCTGGCCGAGGGCGACCGGGTGGTGACAGAGGGAGCGCTCATCCTCGACAGCCAGGCCCAACTCGCCCATGCAGCGGTCTCCGGTGAACACGACCATGGCGCCGCGGCGCCGCCGGTCATGCAAAACGCCGCCCCGGAGGAAGCCGGCGAAGCTGCGCAGGCCCTGCTGACCAAGCTCGCCTTTGCCACCGCGGATGGCTCGGCCGCCCTCGCCGCCGATGATTTCGAGGCTTACCAGAAAATCCTGCCCGCAATGCGCACCGCACTCGCCAACTATCTGGAAGGTTACGCTCCCGCCCGGCACGGCCCGCTCGCCGGCTATGGCAACAAACTCCCCGACCGTTCAGACCTCAAGACCGCCCGCCGCGACTTCGAGCCGTTCAGCACCGATCTGGCCGACCTGGCCCGCGAAAATCACCTCCAGCACCGGGAAAAAATCTGGATCTTCCAATGCCCGATGTCTCCGGTCCTCGGCACCGGCCGGTGGCTGCAGCGCTCCAGCGACCACAAGAATCCCTTCTTCGGCTCCGCTATGCCGAATTGCGGCGAAGAGATCAACTGAGCCTCCGCCGCCATGATTAACGGCATCATCCGCTGGTCGCTGCAAAACCGGTTCATTGTGCTGGCCGCGTTTCTCGCGATCTGCGCGTGGGGCGTGGTCGCGCTCAAGCGCGTACCAATCGATGCCATACCTGATCTGTCGGAAAACCAGGTCATCGTCTACGCCGACTGGCCGGGCCGTTCGCCCCAGGAGGTCGAGGACCAGATCACCTACCGGCTCTCCGTCAGCCTGCAGGGCCTCGCCGGCGTCAAGGCCGTGCGCGCCACCTCGATGTTCGGCTTCTCGTTCCTGACCGTCATTTTCGAGGACAAGGTCGACACTTACTTCGCCCGCACCCGTGTGCTGGAACGGCTCAACTCCCTGGGCGACGTGCTGCCCTCAGGCGTCGTGGCCCGGCTCGGCCCGGACGCCACCGGCCTCGGCTGGATTTACCAATATTACCTCAAGGACACTTCGGGCACGCAGGATCTAGGCTCGCTGCGCACCCTGCAGGACAACTTCGTTCGCTACCAGCTCGCGTCGGTACCGGGTGTGGCCGAGGTCGCCAGCATCGGCGGCTTTGTGCGCCAGTATCAGATCGAGGTTTCCTCACTCAAACTGAAGCAGTACGACGTGATGCTGGGCGAGGTCGTCGAAGCCGTCTCCCAGAGCAACCTCAACGTCGGTGGCAAGACCATCGAGGAGAACGGCGCTGAGTTTGTCGTGCGCGGCGTCGGCCTGATCACCAGCATCGCCGATCTGGAAAAAATCCCGCTAAGACCGCGCGGCGGCACGCCACTCTACCTGCGCGACGTCGCCACCGTGCAGATCGGCGGTGATTTCCGCCGTGGCGCGCTCGACGTCAATGGGCGCGAGGTTGTCGGCGGCATCGTGGTCATGCGTTATGGCGAGAACGCCTACCGCGTCATCCAGGATGTGAAGGCCCGGATCGCCGCTCTCGGCACCGGTTTGCCGGCGGGTGTCACGGTGGCGTCGTTCTACGACCGCAGCGAACTCATCGGGCGCGCCATCGACACCCTGAAGCACGCGCTGACCGAGGAGGTCATCCTGGTGACGCTGATGCACATTCTGTTCCTTTTCCACTTCCGCAGCATCCTGGTCGTCACGCTGCCGCTGCCGGCTTCCATCCTGATTTCGTTCATCCTCATGGACCGGTTCGGCATCCCCTCGCACATCATGTCGCTGACCGGCATCGCCATCTCCATCGGCGTACTGGTGGACGCGGGAATTGTGATGACTGAGAATGTCATCCGCCATTGCGAACTGGCCGAGGACCGGCTTCAGCGTCGGCTGACCGGGCCGGAGGTGTTTCAGGAAACCCTGACGGCTGCAACGCAAGTAGGCCGGCCAATGTTCTTCTCGATGGCGATCATCATCCTGGCCTTCGTGCCGGTATTCCTGCTCACCGGCCAGGAGGGCAAGCTCTTCCATCCGCTGGCCTACACCAAATCCTTCGCGCTGCTCGGGGCCGTGCTGCTGGCCATCACTGCCGTACCGGTGTTCTGCACCATTCTTGTGCGCGGACCGTTCAAACCGGAGAGCGAGAACTGGCTGATGAAATATCTGCTGCGCATTTACGACCCGGCGCTCAATTCGGCACTGACTCATCGGAAAACCGTGCTCGGCGTTGCTTTCACCCTGCTGGCGACGTGCATCGTCATTGCCTTCGGTTTGCCCCGGGCCGTCAACGCGCAGTTGCCAGACCGCATCGCCCGCCACACCCGCGGCTTCGGCAGCGAGTTCATGCCTACGTTGCAAGAGGGCAGCCTGCTGTTCATGCCCGTGTTGCTGCCCGCCACCTCGCTCACCGAGGTCAAACGTATCATGGCGTGGCAGGACCGCGTCATCAGCGAGCACCCCGCCGTCGCCTCCGTCGCCGGTAAACTGGGCCGCGCCGACACCGCGACCGATCCCGCACCGGTCGAGATGATCGAGACTACCATCATGTTGAAACCGCCCGATCAGTGGCCCGCTGGCACCACGAAGGCGTCCATCATCGCCGACCTTTCCGCCAAGCTGATGAACGTGCCGGGCTACGTGCCGGGTTTCCTCCAGCCGATCGAAAACCGCATTCTGATGACGAGCACCGGCATCCGGGCGCAGGTGGGTGTCAAAATCTTCGGCGACAACCTCGACGCGCTGCAACAAAAGGCCTTCGAGGTGGAACGGGTCATCAACCAGGTCCGCGGCGCCACCGGCGTCGCCCCTTCGCGAGTGCAGGGCAAACCCTACCTCGAGATCACCGTGAACCGCGACAGCATGGGGCGCTTCGGACTGAGCGCGCAGCAGTTGCTGGACTACGTCGAGACCGGTTTTGGCGGCACGACTGCCAGCACCACCCTCAAGGGCCGCGAGCGCTGGCCGTTGCAGGTGCGGCTCGAACAGGCCGACCGCGATGACATCGACAAGCTGGGTGATCTGCTGATTCCCACGCCCGCCGGTCCCCATGTGCCGCTGCGAGAACTGGCCGAAATCAAGCGCGTCGTCGGTCCGAGCGAAATCGCCTCGGAAAACGGCCGGCTGCGCGTCTTTGTGCAAGCCAATGTGAATGACCGCGACCTCGGCGGTTATGTCGACGAGATCAAGGAGCGCATCACCCGCGAGGTGAAGCTCGGCCCCGGCATGACCATTGAGTACTCCGGCCAATACGAACACCAGCTTCGGGCGCGACAGACTCTGATCTATGTTTTTCCCATCGTGTTGCTCATCATCTTTGGCCTGCTCATCATGACCTTTCACTCGGTCGCTGAGGCAGCCCACGTCATCCTCGCCGTGCCGTTCGCGCTCACGGGCGGCGTATTGCTGCAGGCCTGGCTGGGATTTAATTTCAGCGTTTCTGTCTGGGTCGGCTACATCGCACTCTTCGGCACCGCTATCCAGACCGGCGTCGTGATGGTCGTCTACCTGGAGGAGGCCGTCGCCAAGATGCGCGCCGAGCTCGGTCGCGAACTCAACCACGCCGAGCTCATCACCGCCATCAAGGCCGGCGCGCGGCTGCGGCTGCGGCCGAAAGTGATGACCGTCGCAACCACCGTGGCCTCGTTGCTGCCGATTTTCTGGAGCACCCGCACCGGCGTCGAGATCATGCAGCCGCTCGCTGCTCCCGTCATCGGCGGCATGCTGTCCAGTCTGGTGCACATCCTCATCGTGACGCCGGTCATTTTTGCCTGGCTGCGAGAGCGGAGGTTGCAACACGCAGTCTGACCGGTAGGCTGTAATATGCACGCCACCTCGGCTCACTCGGAACACAGGCCCGGCGGTTTGCCCGATAAAAATGTACCCTCGCCCGACGAACCGGTCTACATGGGCTTGCCGCACGAGCGCTACCTGCGCCCAAGGTTCTACGTCGCACTGGGGCTGACGCTGCCTGTTCTCGCGCTGGCGATGGGTGGAATGCTCTGGCCGCACGCCTTTCACTGGCTGCCCGCCGGAGTGTCGGGCTGGCTGCAACTGGCGCTGTCCACGCCGGTGTTTTTCTGGGCCGGTGCGCCGCTGAACCGCCGGTGGTGGAAATCCATCCGGGAGCACGACACCAACATGTTCACGCTCACGGTCACGGGCACCGGTGCGGCCTACCTTTACAGCGTCGCCGCACTTTTTTTCGCCCCGTATTTTCCCGCCGCCTATCGCGGAGAACACGGCGTGCCGCTCTATTTCGAGGCGGTGGCGTTCATCACTACGATCGTGCTGCTTGGCCAGATCCTCGAGCAACGCGCCCACACTCGCACGGACGCCGCCATCCGCGCCCTCATGAGACTGGCACCCGCCACCGCTCATCGCCTGCGCCCCGACGGCACGGAAGAGGACGTGCCGCTGGCACAGGTGCACCCGGGCGACCGGCTGCGGGTCCGACCCGGCGAAAATCTGGCGGTGGATGGCGTGCTGCTTGATGCCAGTGCGGAAATTGACGAATCGATGCTGACGGGCGAACCGCTGCCAGTCGCCAAGCACGCGGACGACAAGCTCAGCGCCGGCACGCTCAACACCACCGGCTCTTTTGTGTTTCGCGCCGAGCGAATCGGAGCCGACACGCTGCTCGCACAAATCATCCGGCTGGTGGAGCAGGCCGTGGAGAGCGAAGCTCCGATCGCCCGGCTGGCCGATCGTGTCTCCGCGTGGTTCGTGCCTGTTGTGCTCGGTCTGGCCCTTGTCACTTTTTTGGCATGGGGATTCTTGGCGCCGGAACGCAGCTGGCTTTACGGTCTGATCAATGCCGTTTCCGTCCTGATGATAGCCTGCCCGTGCGCTCTCGGCCTCGCCACCCCGGTCTCCCTCGTCACCGGCATCGGCCGCGGCGCCTCAGCTGGTGTTTTGGTCAAGGATGCCGCCGCCCTCGAACGCCTCGCCGGGGCAGACACCCTGCTCATTGACAAGACCGGCACGCTGACCGAGGGCCGGCCGCAGGTCGTGGCCGTCGAACCGACGGGCGGTTTCACCGCGGACGAGCTCCTGCGGCTTGCCGCATCCGCCGAATCGTCCAGCGAGCACCCGCTGGCCCGCGCCATCGTCGCCGCCGCCCAGGCGCGCAATCTGGTCCTCGTCACTCCAGCGGAATTCACCGCCGAACCTGGCGCAGGCGTTCGCGCCAAAATCTCCGGCCGCCTCATCGAAGTCGGCCGCGCCCCCGCGGAAAATACTCTTCCCGGGCACCCCGCGGCGACTCTTGTCGCCGTGGCCATCGACGGGCAGGCCGCCGGCCTCATCGCACTGGCCGACTCCCTCAAGGCGACCACGGCAGGCGCCGTGGCAGAGTTGAGACACCAAGGTATTAAAATTTACATGGTCACTGGCGACCGTGAATCCAGCGCCCGCACCATGGCAGAGGCATTGGGACTTGATGGTTTCCACGCCGGCGTGACACCTGCACGCAAGCAGGAACTGGTGCGCGAGCATCAGGCCCGCGGTGAGCGTGTCGTGTTCGCCGGCGACGGTCTCAATGACGCCCCGGCCCTCGCCGCGGCCGAAGTCGGCATCGCCATGGGCACCGGCACCGATGTCGCCATGCACAGCGCTGGTCTCGTGCTGGTCAAGGGCGATCTGACCGCGCTCGTGCGGGCGGTTCACCTCAGCCGGGCCGTTTTGCGCAACATCAAGCAGAACCTTTTCTGGGCCTTCGCCTTTAATATGGCCGGACTGCCACTCGCTGCCGGGGTGCTGTATCCTTTCACCGGCTGGCTGTTGAATCCCATGTTCGCCAGCGTCGCCATGAGCCTGAGCTCAATAACCGTCGTCACCAACGCCCTCCGGCTGCGCAGCGTCCGGTTGTAAGATCTCCATGCTATTCAGCCTCTGGCCTATCCTCATTGTCAGGCGCGTCATCTTCGCCCGAGTCCGACCATTTTGTTACTGGCGGATATTGGCAATTCCATGAAACCAAGCTAGGTTGACGGCGTCCCATTCCTTAACATGAAAACCCGCTTCTTGACCCTCCTGTTGCTTGTCTCGCTTGCTGTTTTAACCGGTTGCCAGACGGTCGACTCCCGCATCAAGGAGAAACCTGACGTCTTTGCTCGGCTCGACCCCGCCACCAAGGACAAGATCAAGCAAGGTATCATTGAACTTGGCTACACCGAGGACATGGTCTACCTCGCCTTGGGCGCCCCGGACCAGAAGCGCGAATCAGTCAGCGCCGCCGGCAAGTCCGTCACCTGGATCTATAACACCTATTATACCCGCTACGATGGCGGTTACTATGGCAGTTACTACGGGGGTTATCATCGCAGTGTTTACTTTGATCCCTACCTCGGCGCCTATCGCATGTATTACCGGCCCGTTTTCGCCGACACCTATATTCAGGAGAAAGAGGAGCGCATCCGCGTCGTCTTCAAGGAGGGCAAGGTGACGGTGATCGAACAGACGAAGGATTAGCGCAGCAGCGCTCGCAACTTGGGACCGATGCGGCGCGCCAGCGCGGGATTCGCATACCCCACCCATGCGACCGGCGTGGTGGTGTCGAGAGGAACGCGCAAGGGTTTCCCCTCGGCGCCGGTGATGACACAGCCGAGTTCCTGCGCGATCACCGCCGTGCAAATGTCGTAGGGATGACACGCCAGTGCAGCGCGAATGCGCAGCTTCGCGAAGGCCAGCGGGCGCAGATCAGCGATGAAACGGTCGTGCCCCATCAACAACTCATAAACCTGTCCGCCACTGCTCAGATATTGGTCGTCAAAGATCTCCACCCCATCGCCAAGCTTGCGCCAGAGTTTCACCTCGCGTTCCGCCAGCCAGGCCTTGCCGGGCGGAAAAAACTTGGCAAATGAGGCGAACCCGTGCGCCAGGCCCCGCGCTTTGGACGGACGCGGTGTAAACCGGGTTCGCCGGTTTGTGCGCAAATCAATCCGCTCCGCCTTCACGCCCGTGCCGCGAACGGCGCTGAGCTGATCAGCCAGCCCTTGCTTGCTAGTCGGCAGCTCGGTCATGGCCGCGACGAGAATGTCGCTCAGGTTCGTCTTCACTCCGCGCTGCCGTGCGAGCGCGGCGAGACTCCACGCACTGCGTTTGTCATACATCAACCCGCGGGTGCCATCGATGGGATCGAGGATGCATTTGAAAACCGTCCGCGCCACCGGGATGCCACGAGGGAAAGTCACCGCACCGGAGCGCTCCAATCCTTCCATCACCAGTTCAACCGGCCAGCTACGCGGCCAGTTTTTCTCAAACCAGGCCAGCACGGCCGTCTCACTGATTTTGTCGATGGCATAGATGGTGTCCGCGGAAGTCACGGCCGCCACCCGGACCAGGCGCTTGGTGCCGCGGCTTTGCGCCGCGCGCAGCGAATCGCGGATCGCATCCTGCAACCGGCAGAGCAGCCGGCGGGCCCGATCGAGTTCAGGAGATTTCACCCATCCAGCTTTCGCTGACCAGGACGCGACGCCAGCCCGAAAACAAACGCCCCGCCACGATCCTTGCCGGCCAATCCATCAGGCGCCTGTTTTCGGCTGGCTTAATCCCGGCTTTGCCACCGGGATGTGCGCGGCCCGGCGCAACACCTCGTCCTTGGATGTCCCAAGGCGGGACGCAATGGTGTTGAGCCGGACAACTTCGGCCTGGGTGAGCGTGGTCAGGCGCTCAGTACCGTCGCGATCCACCCACTTCACGGAATGGATCTTTTGGCGGGACGTTTTGACCAGGTCGCGCAGGAAAGCCTGTTCATCATCGGGTAGGTCCATGCGGGTACCAGTTCGCCGGTACGGCACGCGACGTCAAGCCCGGCGCCGATCGGTTCTTCTTCCCATCACGGCACCACGCCGGGAAAGCAATAAGCCTGCAGCAGGACCAGCACGCCGACGAGTGCAACCAAGGCCAGGCTGTGCCCGAACACGGAACGCAGAATCCGCCCCTCCTGCCCTTGCTGGTTGGTGGCCACGCCCGCGACGACAATGCTCTGCGCATCGATCATCTTGCCCATGACGCCGCCAGTGCTGTTGGCCGCAGCGGCGAGGACCGGAGAGATCCCCACCTGGTGGGCGGTGATTTGCTGCAAGTTGCCAAAAAGCACATTCGAGGCGGTGTCGCTGCCGGTCAGCGCCACACCGAGCCAGCCCAGCAGTGGCGAGAAAAATGGAAACAGCACACCGGTGCTGGCAAAAGCCAGGCCAAGCGTCGAGTCGAGGCCGGCGTAGCGTGAGGTAAAGGCCAGCGCGAGCATTCCGGCAATGGTGAGAAGCGACCACCGTACGCGCCAAAGCGTGTGGAGATAGGTCCGCGCCAGATCCCGCGGCTGCAAGCCCAGCAACAAGCCGGCCACCAGCGCCGACAGCAGTGGCGCGGTTCCCGTGGCGGAGAGCAGGTTGACGGTGTAAATGGCGCTCTCGGGCCGCAATTCCGGCGCCAGCGGCGGAGCCTTGAGCACGGCGCCATCCAGACGGGGAATGGCAAATTTCACCTCCCAGATGCCATTGAGCACCGCCTTGGTGACCGGCAGGGCCCAAAAGAAGACCACCACCGTGAGGATCAGCCAGGGCGACCAGGCACGGAAGACGACCCGGGCCGGTTGTCGCACGGCCGCCCGCTGCGGAGCCGGGCCGGGCGCCGCGGCCGCCTCGTCCGGGAAACGCCAGATCGTGCGCGGCCGCCAAAAGCGCAGCAGCAGCAGCATGGCGCCGATTGAGACCAATGCGCTCGCCGTGTCCACAAGCCACGGGCCATGATAGTTACTTATCCAAAACTGCACGACCGCGAAGCTCAGGCCCCCCGCGAGGCACGCCGGCCAGACCTCCAGCATCGCACGCCAGCCGGCCATCGCCGCCACGAGCCAGAACGGGATGAGAAGGCTGAAAACCGGCAGCTGCCGGCCGGTCATCGCGCTGAGCTCGGACAACGGCAGCCCGGTGACCTGCGCCAGTGAAATAATGGGAATACCAAGCGAACCAAAAGCCACGGGGGCAGTGTTCCCAATCAGGGCCAGCGAGGCGGCCAGTAGCGGCCGGAAACCGATGCCAATCAGCATCGCCGCCGAGATGGCCACGGGTGCGCCGAAGCCCGCCGCCCCTTCGATGAAGGCGCCAAAACTGAACGCGATCAGCAGCGCTTGAATGCGCCGGTCCGCGGAAAGATCCGCGATGGATCGTTTCACAATGTCGAACTGCCCGGTTTGCACCGTGATATCGTAGAGAAAAACCACATGGAGCACGATCCACCCGATGGGCAGCAGGCCGTAGAGCGCGCCGTACGCCGCAGCAGCCGATGCCATCGACGCCGGCATGTGGTAAACAAAAATTGCGGCAACGAGCACCGAGGCCAGGCCCGTCAGCGCCGCCCAGTGGGCGCGGACCCGGAAGAAAGCCAACAGGCAGAGCAACACCACTGCAGGTGCCACCGCGACGAGCGTGGAGGCGGCCAGACTGTCAAACAGGGGAGTGTAGTTCTGAGTCCAGGTCACGGAGTGAGGTGGAAGCAGCCGGACCGGCTGCCGCTGAAGGAAACACTGGGCGGGCGGAAATTACGAGGAGGCGGCATTGGCGGCAAGTTCCGGGAGTGGAAGCCCATGCCAACAAAGCATCTTGAAACACATGGCGCCTATCCTGTTGGACCGGTCGCGGACAAATCCGGCTTTTTCGGCAAGGGTGCCTGCGTCTCGCGCTTGAGCTCGCGGGTCATCAGCGCGTGGAGCGCGTCAGCGGGTTTTTTCTGCTGGTAGAGAATGGCGTAAACCTCGCCAAGGATCGGCGCGGTGATGTTCCGCTCCCGGCACAGGTCGTAGAGCGCCTCGGTGGTGCGATGGCCCTCGACGACCGTCTTGCGGCCTGCCAGCAGCTCTTCGACGGATTTGCCCGCGCCGATTTTCTCGCCGAAGTCGCGGTTGCGGCTCCAGCCGCCATGGCACGTCGCCACGAGGTCGCCAAAGCCGCTCAAACCGTAAAATGTCTCCCGGGCGGCGCCCAGCGACTCGCCGACGCGCACCATCTCGGTCAACGCCCGGGTGATCAACGAGGCCTTGGCGTTGTCCCCCAGCCTGAGTCCGTCGCAGAAACCCGCGGCGATGGCATAGACGTTCTTCACGCTGGCGCCGTATTCCGCACCGGCGAGGTCGTCGCTCGTGTAGATCCGCAGCGTGGAGCCGCTCATTGCCGCCTGCACCTTCGGGACAAATTCATCAACGCGGACCGCCGCCATCACCATCGCGGCGGGCAGGCCCCGCGCCACCTCGGCGGCATTGGTCGGACCCGTGAGCGTGCCGCAGTTCAGGCCGGGCAGAATCTGGGCCATGATTTCGCTCGGTCGCAGATGTGTGCCGATCTCCAGCCCTTTCACCAGGCTGAGAAAAAGCTGCAACCGCGAGGTGTCGTGCAGCACCGCGCGCATCTGCTCGCACCAAACCCGCAGGGATTGCGCCGGGCAGGCGATAAGCGCCACGTCGGCCTCGACCAGCGCGGCCCGCAGGTCATTGGTCACAATGAGTGGATCAGGCAGCCTGATCCCGGGCAGATAGTCGCGATTTTCACGTATCGCGCGCAAGCCCTCGGCGTGCTCGGGCCGCCGGGTGACCAGCATGGTGTGCTGGCCGCGCCGGACCAGATGAACGGACATCGCCGTGCCCCAGGCACCGGCACCGATGACTGCAAAATTAAGGGGGCGCTGCTCGGGCATGAGGAAAACCGTCAGGTTTTGAGGAAGCCGGGAATTTTCTCGCCAGCGACCATAGCATCGAAATTTTCGCGGGCATTGACCAGCTCGAACCGGCTGCCGGACACCATCACCTCCGCGGGCATGGGCCGGGTGTTGTAGCGGCCGGCCATGGTGTAGCCATAGGCCCCGGCGCTCATGAACGCGACCAGCTCGCCCTCGCCCACCGTCTGCAGCGTACGATCTTTGGCGAAACAGTCGCCCGACTCGCAGATCGGGCCCACGATGTCTGCCTTCAGGGCCGGGCGCGAGGTGTCGCGCAGCAGCGGCACGAGTTCATGGTAGGCCTCATACATCGCCGGGCGCACGAGGTCGTTCATCGCCGCGTCGAGCACGAGAAAGTTCTTGCCCGAACCGCGCTTGAGGTATTCGACGCGGGAGAGGAGCACGCCGGCGTTGCCCACGAGGAAACGGCCCGGTTCGAGGAGAATCTTGAGTCCAAGTGGTGCGAGCAAGGGCTGGAGCGCGGCGCCGTAGGCCTCGGGGGTCAGCGGGCGCTCACCCTCGGGCCGGGCGTTCCACCACGCGGCATCGCCGCTGGCGAGGGCATCCTGGTAGACGATGCCGATGCCACCTCCTATGCTGAAATAGGAAATGCCATAGAGTTTCTTCAATTCCTCCGCGAACGGGATGACCTTTTCCACCGCCTCGATGAAAGGCGCCGCGGAAGTAAGCTGGGATCCGATGTGCATTTGCACCCCCTGGATGGCAAGGTGCGGATATTTTGCCGCGGCGGCATAAGCGGCGGCGGCGGCCTTGAGGGGTATGCCGAACTTGTTTTCGCTCTTGCCGGTGGTGATCTTGGCGTGGGTTTTGGCGTCCACATCAGGATTGATGCGGATGGCGATGGGCGCCTTGCGGCCCAGCTGACCGGCGATGTGGTTGATGCGGGCGAGCTCGGGCTCGCTCTCGACGTGGAAGCCGAACACACCGGTTTCAAGCGCCAGCTTGATCTCAGCCTCGGTTTTGCCCACGCCGGCAAAAACGCTGCGGCCGACGCTGCCCCCGGCGGCAAGCACGCGCCGGAGTTCACCGCCGCTCACGAGGTCGAACGCCGCGCCCAGGTTGGAAAACAGGCGCAGGACGGCGAGACTGGAGTTCGCCTTCATCGCGTAGCAGAGCTGCACGTCGAGCCCGGCCAGGCTGTCGGTCAGCCGGCGATAATTATCCGTGATGGTCTGCGCGCTATAGACATAGGCCGGCGTGCCGTGGAGTTGCGCAACCGCAGCAAGATCGACGGATTCGCAGTGGAGTTTCTGGCCGGAGTAGCGGAAATGGTGCATCGTGGTAAAGGGAGCGTGAATTGTGTCGAGATAGCTGGAATCCCATTGAAAGGAAGAGCTATTTTTCGGATGAATCACCCCATGTCCTACGCGATGCGCCGCTTTCTCAACCATCTGCCGATCCAATTCGGCGTGCGGAGCGACCGGTGTTTGCGGACCGTGCACCTGAAACACGTGCAAACCGCGAGTTTTCTTGAGGCGGGGGGCTTCCGGATGCACCGCATGGACCATTACGAGCGCAGCCTGCGCCGCCGGCGCGCCATCAAGGGGTTATTGATGTGGGTGACCGCGTTTGCCACTGCCTGGATCATCCTGGAGAGCACACGGGCGGTCTCGTTTTTTTGAGTGGTTTTCGGTCAGGCGCAAAGCAGGTTGCCAGTCCGTAACGGTGCGTTTTAGTGCCGGACGTGCATCCCAGTGTTGAACTATATCCATGGATTTCCGCCGGGGCCATCGCCTGGGGCCTGTTGGACTGCTTTTGCGGTTATCGCGTTTTCAAGGTCACCTTGGCCATCCTGGGCGGATTGCTCGGCATGTTCTTTGGTCAGGCGGCGGCCGCGGCGCTGGGCATGGGTGCCGCCGGGGAAATCGGCGGCCTGGTCGTAGGCGGCCTGCTGGGTGCCGGCCTGGCGTTTCTCTTGTATATCGTTGCGGTCTTTGTAGCGGGTTTTGGGTTCGGCGCTACACTCGGCGTTTTGCTGCTCACCCATTATAATCACATGGTGGCTCTCCTGTCCGGTTGTGTAATGGGCGTCATTGGCGGGTTTCTCGCCGTCAAACTGCAAAAAGTGCTCATCATGCTGTCCACCGCACTGCTGGGCTCGTTCCGGACGATACTGGCGTTGTCTTATTTCACCAGCCGGATGGACTGGCTCTACTATTTCCAGCAGCCGCAGCATATTCCGGTGTTGATCGACAATAATGCCTGGATGTTTCCCTCGATTCTCGTTCTGGCGGTCGTGGGTGTGATCGTCCAGTTCGAACTCGGCGGATCATCCCAAAAAAAGAAAGCCAAGCCGGCGGACGAGTAAACTTGCCGGGACCGGGGTCGGCCGCACAATGCACTGCAATGAAAAAACTATCTGCCCCTGTTTTTCTGCTGGCTCTGCTGGCCGCCATCCTTGCGGGCTGTGCCAATACCAGCCGGCTTGTCTCCACGGGATTGGGTGTTGAGCTCACCAAGATTGAACGCACCAGTGACGGGGGCGTCTCGGTTTCGTGGCGCGTGGAAAATTCCAACATTGTAGCCTATCTCCTGTCTCGTATAAGCCACAAAATCTATCTGAACGGCGCTTACCTGGGCACTACCGTGGATGAAGAACCCTTCGCGGTTCCGGCCAGCACCAACGCCGGACGGACCTCAAAATTGACCGGAGGAGATGCCTCCGCCGCGCAGGTGCTGGCCGGGGCAATCGCCCAAGGCTCGGGCAATTACCGGATGGAGACGCAGCTTGTCATCCGGATCTACGACGAAACCGTCGAGAAAGCCGCACTCACCAACTCGGGTACGGTGCCGGTAGCTGCAAAATAAAAAGGCGGCGCGGGCTTAATCCTGTGCCGCCAGCGATAAAGGTCTGCGCCTCAGGCCGCCAGCCGGCTGGACGGCGCCTGCGGGCTACGGACACTGACTGGCAGCCGGATTGGCCGGGCCAAGGTCAGAGAGCGCGCCGGGCGACTGTATTGATCGATGGTCCAGGCCACGAGTCCGGTGGCGAACATGATGGCGGTGAAATCAGCGGCGTCGAAAGGACGACCGCTTGCCCGAGAGGCGAAGCCCAAAAGGGTTGCGGTGAGAACGGAGAGGAGCGTGGTTTTCATGGTGGAATTGATTGTTGACTCAAGAACACCGCCGGGCGGAAAAAGTTACAGAATCACGCAACTACCTGATAAAAACGCAAAAAGGCGCGGCCTAAACCGCGCCTGCAAAACAGCATCGGGGTATTTCAGCCCGCGCTGCCCGAAGTATTGGAGACCTGCTTCAATTTTGAGCGGAAGAGCGCGGCAACATAATCGCGATTCAGGCGCGCAATAAAATCGTGTGTGATGAGCTTCGGGCACACGGCACTGCATTCGTATTGGTTGGTGCAGTTGCCGAAACCGGCTTCGTCCATGGCCTGCACCATCGCCAGCACCCGCTTGTCCCGTTCAGGTTGACCCTGTGGCAGGAGACCAAGATGGGAAACCTTGGCCGCGACAAAGAGCATTGCACTGGCGTTCTTGCATGCGGCCACGCACGCGCCGCAGCCGATGCAGGCGGCCGCGTCCATCGCCAGATCGGCATCTTCCTTCGGCACGGGAATCGAATTGGCATCGGGCGCCGCGCCGGTGCGGACGGAAATAAAGCCCCCGGCCTGCTGGATCTTGTCGAAGGCGGCACGTTCGGTGACCAGATCCTTGATGATCGGAAAGGCTTTCGCACGGAACGGCTCGACCACAATCACGTCGCCATCCCGGAAACTGCGCATGTAAACCTGGCAGGTGGCGATGCCGTGGCCCGGACCGTGCGGCTTGCCGTTGATGGTGCACGAGCAGGTGCCGCAGATGCCTTCACGACAGTCATGCGCAAACGCGATCGGCTCCTCCCCTTTTATCGTAAGCCCGTCGTTTACGACATCGAGCATCTCGAGGAACGACATGTCGGGGTTGATACCCGTCGCCGGGTAATCGACAAACTTGCCGGACTGGGCCGGGCCGGCCTGCCGCCAGACGCGCAGGGTGACGGCAAAGAGTTTCTTGGAAGATTTTTCTGCGACCATGATGAATTCCTCGGGCTTACTTGTAGGAGCGGACGCTCATCTTGGTGAACTCATAGTTGAGCGGCTCGATGTTGCGGAGCGGGGTCTTGCCTTCGCCCTGGTATTCCCAGGCGGCCACATGGGCAAAATTCACGTCGTCGCGCTTGCACTCGCCATCGGGATACTGGTATTCCTCGCGGAAGTGGCCGCCACATGATTCCTCGCGGGTGAGCGCATCGCGGCAGAGGAGCTCGCCAAGTTCGAGGAAATCGGCGACCCGGCCGGCCTGTTCGAGCGACTGGTTGAGGGTGTCGGCGGAACCGGGCACTTTCACATTCGCCCAGAATTCCTCGCGAAGCGCGGGGATTTTCTGGAGCGCAGCCTCCAGACCTCCCTTGGTGCGAGCCATGCCGCAATGGTCCCACATGATCTTGCCGAGGCGTTTGTGGAAATGGCTGACCGGCTCCCTGCCTTTGTTGGCGAGAAAGCGCCTTGTCATCGTCGTGACATTTTCCTCGGCCTGCTGGAACTCGGCGCGGTCGGTCGCCGGGCGTAAACCGGGTTTTTGTCCGGCCAGATAGTCACCGAGGGTGTAAGGAATGACAAAGTAACCGTCCGCCAGACCCTGCATGAGCGCGGAAGCCCCGAGGCGGTTGGCGCCATGATCAGAGAAATTGGCTTCACCCAACACGAAGAGCCCGGGGACATTGGACATCAGGTTGTAGTCCACCCACAGGCCACCCATCGTATAGTGCACCGCGGGAAAGATGCGCATGGGGGTCTTATAGGCGTTTTCCGCCGTGATCTCGTGGTAGATGTCAAAGAGGTTGCCGTAACGCTCGCGCACCGCCGGTTCGCCGAGGCGCTTGATGGCATCGGCAAAATCGAGATAGACGCCAAGGCCCGTCTCGCCGACGCCGCGACCCTCGTCGCACATGCGCATGGCGGCGCGGGAGGAAACGTCGCGCGGCGCGAGATTGCCGAAGCTCGGATAAATGCGTTCGAGATAATAGTCGCGATCGGCCTCCGGGATGGAGGCGGGGTCCTTCTTCGCATCCTCCTTTTTCTTCGGCACCCAGATGCGGCCGTCGTTGCGCAGCGACTCGGACATGAGCGTGAGCTTTGACTGGTAGTCGCCGCTGACGGGAATGCAGGTCGGATGAATCTGGGTGTAGCAGGGATTGGCGAAGCAGGCGCCGCGCTTGTAGGCGCGCCAGATCGCCGTGGCGTTGGACTGGCGGGCGTAGGTGGAAAGATTGAAGGTGTTGCCGTAGCCTCCGGTCGCGAGCACGACGGCGTCGGCGTTGTGCCGGGTGATGGCGCCGGTGTTCAGATCGCGCACAATGATACCCTTGGCGTGGCCGTCGACGACAACCAGATCGAGCATTTCGGAGTTGGGGTGCAGCTCGACGCCGCCCTGCCCGATCATGCGCGATAGCGCCGAATAAGCGCCGAGGAGCAGCTGCTGGCCGGTCTGGCCGCGCGCGTAGAACGTGCGCGAGACCTGGGCGCCGCCAAAAGAGCGGTTGGCGAGCAAACCGCCGTATTCGCGGGCAAAGGGCACCCCCTGCGCCGCGCACTGGTCTATGATGTTGACGGAAACCTCGGCCAGGCGGTGCACGTTGGATTCGCGGGCGCGGTAGTCTCCGCCCTTGAGGGTGTCGTAGAAAAGCCGGTGGACCGAATCGCCATCGTTCTGATAGTTCTTCGCGGCGTTGATGCCGCCCTGCGCGGCGATGGAGTGCGCCCGGCGCG
>CAZBLQ010000069.1:0-19304 GCA_964492635.1 uncultured Oleiharenicola sp. | reverse complement strand
GGCACGGGAAGCACTGAATGATGACGAATCAGCGGAAAGCAAACCGGCGCGCGTTTCAACCCATGCCTGCTGACATAACGCTGTCAGGAGGGAGGTCTTGTTTAACCACCAGTCCACACTGATGACTCACTAATGACGTACCGACTGTAGGGGCTTGCTGCGCCCAAGGGCAGGAACCACCGAAAAGGCGCAGCAAGCCTGCGCCCCTACACAGAGAATGGAGATTTTCGATAGTAGCTGAATCAGTGCCTGTTTAGTGTTCATCAATGGTTCATGCGCATCAGGTCCTTGTCTGCTCCCGGAAGAGATTGAGGTGCGCCTGTACCTGGTGTTCGGGCACAAAATGTGCCTGGGCATGCCGTCGGCTGTGGTCGGAGAAGCGTTTGCGCAAAGCCGGCTCGCGGATCAGCCGGTCGAGCGCTCCAATGAAGCCGGCTTGGTCGCGGTTGGCGATCAGGCAGCCGGAACGGTCGGGGGCAAAGCACTCGCCAACACCCACGATGTCGTAAGCCACGGCGGGCAGGCCGTGGAGCTGGGTTTCGATGAGAAAATTGGACAATGACTCGCTTTGCGAGGTGAGCACCGCCAGGTCGGCAGCCTGGTACAGGGGCGTGGGATCGGACTGGTAGCCGAGGAATTTCACCCGGCCGCCGAGGCCGAGATCGTGGGCGAGGCGCTCGCATTTTTTCCGGGCCGGGCCCTCGCCGGCCAGCCAGAGCTGCCAGTCGAGATAGCCGGGCAGTTTTGCGCAAATCTCGATGAGCTCGCGCTGGTTTTTCTCAGTGCGGAACATGGCCACGTTCAGCAGGACCACCGTGCCCTGGCCGGCCGCATGGTAGCGGCGCAGGGCGATGTTCCGCGGTGCCGTTCCGTCGGCCAGGCGCAGCGCCGGGTTGTGGATGACGGTGATCTTGTGTGCGGGAATGTCGTACCGGTCGGTCAGCACGCGCTTGGCCACATGGCTGTTGGCCACGATGTGCCGGCAGAGGCGCAGGGAGCGGACAAAGAGCCAGGGAAGCAGCTTGCCGGTGCGCATGGTGCAGATGACGGCGGCCCGGGACACCCGGCGCTGGATGAACCCGGCGTAGCAATTCGCCATGCGGCCCATGCAAAGCACGATGTCGGGCGCCGCCTCCTCGGCGGCGCGCAGCAAGCCGGGAGCGAACCAGTCCAGTCCCGTGTCGAAGCGCTGTAGCGAGCGAAAGGCGAAGGGCTGCTGCTCGGCTTCCACCTCCAGCACGCCGCGCGGGCGGAAGGTGAGCAGGGTGACCTCGTGCCCGGCCTTGGCGAAGGCCGTGGCCTTGAATACGGAATGACGCTCGGTGCCGCCGCTGCGCAGGTAGTCCTGGACGATGAGAATTTTCATTGCTCCGCGGGGGTCCGCGGCAAAAGTCACCCCATCATTCAATGAACAACGCGTTCGTCAATCTGCTGCTGCGCTGGCTCGTGCTGGCCCTGGGGGTGATCCTGAGCACCAAAATCGTGCCCGGCATCAGCTACGACACCGGCACGACGCTGGCGGTCGTGGTGTTGCTCCTGAGTTTCTTCAATGCTGTGTTGAAACCGCTGCTGCTGCTTTTCACGCTGCCCTTCATCATTCTTTCGCTTGGCGTTGGCATCTGGATCATCAACGCGCTGCTGTTCTTTTTTGTCGGCCGGCTGGTGGACGGCTTCCATGTGGCGGGTTTTGGTTCGGCGCTGTTGGGGTCGTTGATTGTCAGTGTGACCAACCTGGTCATGAGCCGGCTGCTCAAGCCGCCTCCGCCGCCTGGTCCGCCGCCGCCCCGGCGTGAGGCCAAGGGCGACGATGTGATCGATATCTAATTCTGCTGCTTAATTGGAGCCAGATGGATGGCCACAAAAAGCACAAAAAACGCAAAAACTATGAGGTGTGTTGTTCAAGAGCTCAATGCGCCTCCCATGACCAAGGCGTCTTTCGTTCCCGGTATTTTGTTGTTCATCCCATCCGTGCCATCCGAGTAATCCGTGGTTAACTCAGCTTGGATTTAGTTTCCGTTTGACGGATGTGTCTGCGGTGGCGACTTTGGCGGCCTCAATCACTCTGAAACATGTCTGAAACGATTTACGACCTGGTGATCATTGGCGGCGGTCCGGCCGGCTACGTGGGTGCGATCCGCGCTGGCCAGCTGGGCAAGAAAGTGGCGTGCATCGAGATGGAGCGCGCCGGCGGCACCTGCCTGAACTGGGGCTGCATCCCGACCAAGGCCCTGCTCAAGAGCGCCGAGCTCTACCGCACCATTCAGAAGGCCGACACCTTCGGACTGAGCGTGACTGGTGTGGGGTTCAATTTTGAAAAAATCATGCAGCGTTCGCGCGGTGTTTCCGGCCAGATGGCCAAGGGCGTCGAGTTTCTCTTTAAGAAAAACAAGGTGGATTACTTCACGGGCAAGGCGCAGGTGACCATTCCCGGCATGGTCGAAATCACCGAGGGGGAGAACAAGGGGAAATTTTTCCGCACCAAGAGCATCCTGCTTTGCACCGGCCAGAAGCCAAAGACGCTGCCCGGGCTGCCGGTTGACGGTGTGCGGGTGATGACTTCGCGCGAGGCGCTGGTCGCCAAGGCCCCGCCGAAATCGATGGCCATCATCGGCGCCGGTGCCATCGGCGTTGAGTTTGCCTATTTCTTCAATGCCTTCGGCACCAAGGTCACGCTCATTGAGATGCTGCCACAAATTCTGCCGGTGGAGGACGAGGATGTGGCGAAGCTGCTCCAGCGCAGTTTCGAGAAGCAGGGCATGGTCATCCACACCGGCACGAAGAGTGAGAACATCGGTGTGGGCGACAAAAGTGTGAAGCTCGATCTCGTGAAGGACGGCGTGAAAACCGAGCTGGAGGTCGAGACCGTGCTCGTGGCCGTCGGCATCACCTCGGCGCTCGACGGGCTGTTTTCCTCCAAGGTGAAAGTGGAGACCGACCGGGGATTCGTGAAGGTCGGTCCGGATTACCAGACGAGTGTTCCCGGCATTTATGCGGCGGGCGACATCCAGGGTCCGCCGTGGCTGGCGCATGTGGCGTCATTCCGAGCGGTCCAGGCGGTCGAAGGCATGTTCGGCCACAGCAAGCCGGAGCAAGTCGGTAATTTCCCCGGCTGCACCTACTGCCAGCCGCAGGTCGCCAGCACCGGTCTGACCGAAAAGGCCGCCAAGGAAAAGAAACTGGATTACAAAGTGGGCAAATTTCCGTTCACCGCTGTCGGCAAGGCGGTCGCCTCCGGCGATTCCGAGGGCTTCGTCAAGGTCATCAGTGACGCCAAGACCGGCGAGATCCTCGGCGTGCACATCATCGGCAGCGAGGCGACCGAGCTGATCGCCGAGTATGGACTGGCGATGAACCTCGAGGCAACGATCGAGGACGTGCACCACAACATCCACGCCCACCCGACCTTATCTGAGGCATTGGGCGAAGCCGCCGCCGCCACGACCAACGAGGCGATTCATATCTAGCGCGGAACGAGCACAGCTAACCGTCTAATAAAAAAGCCCCGCGGGTCAGGCGGGGCTGGTGCGACGGTGGTTAAACCGGCGGAGTTGATCCGCTTATTTTGCGATCCAGAAGTCTGGATCTGAAGCCCGGACTTCCTTGGAAACGTAACTCTGGACGGGATCCACGCGGAAGCGTTGGGTTTCCGATTTCGAGACAGCCTCTCCCCACTTGTCAAAGGCCGCTTTCTCCTCAGGGGTAAGCGTCTGGAAGACCTTGTCATTTTCCGCCGTCATCTTGTCAAAGTCGGCGTAATCCTCCACCGAACTCAGGACAAAATAAGTCGGATCCGGCATGCCGGCGGCAACGGCGTAAACCCGATAACTGGCGTCAGGGTTCAACCGCTTTCTCGCGGCTCCATAAGCCTTGGCCACGGCATCGAATTTGTCCTCCTGACCAGGCCGGACCGAGAAAATGCTGATCTCATAGAACCGGATCTTTGCGACGGTTGGAAACTTTCCGAGACTGAGATCGGGCCGGGCTATCGTCTGAATCGTGGTGGAGGCATTGATGAACTCCGCATCGGCCAGAGCCAGGCGGTCCAATTCGGCCGAGAGCACAGGGTCCTTGGCATCGCGCTTCATCGAAGCGGCTTCGGCGGCGTACGAATCGGAAGGACTCAGGTACCACGCCTCCGTGGGACCGGTCATTGCCGTCATTGCGATGTAGTAGTCGGGGGACTTGGCTTTCTCAAAGGCCGCCGGCCAGCCGGCCTCGTTCTTGGCGTGGCCGGCACCGTGGCCGACTTTCACCTGCTCGCGAATGATGGTCAGCCGCTTCGGCTGGGAGGTGGGCAGGCCGTTTTGAGCCGAGGCGCAGGGAACGCTGATCAAGGCCAGGGCAATCAGCAGACCGTAGGGTATCGTGGTTTTTTTCATAACTCTTGTCGTGGGTTTTGGGTTGTGTGTTTATTCTGACGGTTTGCAGCATGTTCCTTTCACCCCGCCCTTGCCAGTCCAATACTGGCTACAATCCCATGAACGATGGGCCGGGCCACTCGTAGAGGCGCAGATGTACATTCCTGCCGTTCTCCGGGGCCAGGCAACTTTCGCTTCAGGATTGGCTGGGGAGTTGGCCCTCCTTCGCGCAAGGCTTCGGAGGGCATTTTTCAATCCGCTTCGGATTGAAAAATGGTGCGAGTGCCGGGAGTCGAACCCGGATCGACGGCTTCGGAGGCCGCTACACTATCCATTGTGCTACACTCGCAATCAACCAAGCGGATAGCATTCTGTGGGTTCGGGCCTTTTCAAGCTGGTTTTATGAGGATGCACGGCCTCTTTCGCCAAGGCTTCCGCCGTCGCTCTGCGAGCTATGGCGGACAAGTCGGAGGCCGCTACACTATCCATTGTGCTACACTCGCAGGGAACAGGGCGGAGAGCATTCGCTGCCGGACCGTAAGTTCAAACTGGTTTTGAGCGGATTGGCTGAAGATTTTGAACCACAAAGGCACGAAGACACAGAGTCAGGATAATTCGAGATAATCTCTCGCCGTCCTTTGTGGCTCAGTGTCTTTGTGGTTATTTTCTCTGTCTGGCGGGCGCACAGGATCCATGGGCGGAGACTAAAGGGTGCCGCTGCAGCATAACTCGCGGGGTGAGGGCACCCCGCCTCCATACACCCTTAATGAGCTACTTTGACCGTCGCGGTCACGGGCTGGCCGATCTCCTTCAGGATTTCCTGGAACCACGGCTGCGTCGTATCGAAGGCCTTGCCGCCCTTGATGCGCTCAAACTCGATGGCGCGGAGTTCGTCGCCGCGCTCCTCATCCTGGCCGATGACGCCGGTCTCGCCTTTTTGGGCGCACTCGACGGCCTTGAGCACGCATTTGTCGATGAGCTTGAAATCCGCTTCGTTGGCCGGGGCGGAGCGGGCGAAGTAACCGCTCTTTTGCACCAGCACCTTCTCGGCGCCCAGCATGGCGGCGAAGCGCTCGGCAAACCATTTGCCGGGATTGATGGTATCGAGCCGGACATGGCCGAAGGCGTCGCGGTCCACCTTGGCGCCGCTGGCAGTCAGCTCACTGATGATGCTGTCGAGCCCGGCGCCTTCGCTGACGAAGAGGTTAACATTGCCCTGCCGGTCCATGATGGTGCGCAGACGGGCCGCCTCGTCCTTGATGTCCAGGGCCAGTTCGGGCAGGTAGACGGCGTGGACGGAATACCGCTCGCGAGCCAGGCCGATGCCGGGCACGTAGACATTTTCCGCGACGATTTTCATATAGTCACGCGTGGTGGCGGCGGTGAGCCAGCCGCAGTTGCGGCCCATGATCTCGTGGACAATGAGCATACGGCCGCTGGCGCCGAGCTCGGTGACAACGTTCTGGAAATAGCGCGCGCCCTGCTCGGCGGCGGTCACGGCGCCAAGGCTCTGCTTGATGGGTATGATGTCGTTGTCGATGGTCTTGGGCAGGCCGATGACGTTGAGCTGGTAATTGTGCAGCTTCAGGTAGGCGGCGAGGTCGGCGGCCGTGGTGTTGGTGTCGTCGCCGCCCACGGTGTGGAGAATGTCCACGCGGTCGCGCTGGAGTTGTTCCGCGGCGACGGCCAGCGGGTTCTGGCCTTCCTTGACGAGTCCGCGTTTCACGCAGTCCTTGACGTTGGTGAGCTTGACGCGGCTGTTGCCAATGACGCTGCCGCCGTAGTGGCGGAGAACGCCGGCCCGCGCGCGGATCTCGGGCGTGACGACGAGCTGGTCGCCGAGAAGCAGGCCCTTGTAGCCGGAACGGTAGCAGATGATGTCCCAGTCGGGGCACTGCTCCGTGTAGTGCAGAATGAGCTGGCCGACGGCGGCGCTCAGGCAGGGCGCGAGGCCCCCGGCGGTGAGAATGGCAACTTTCTTTTTATTACTCATGGTCAGAAACCATGAGTCGAGCAACGGGCGGCAGCCGAATCAACCCCTGAGCGGGGTGATGACACGGGTTATTACTTTTTCTCCGCCTGCATATGACGGTGAACGAATAAGTAATAGACCACCCCGAGCACCCCGAGCAGGCCGGCGGCCCAGAGGGTGATGGCGTGCAACTCGCCGCGCATCAGGGCCTCGTCCTGCCCGGCCTTGATGCCGAGCCAGCAAAGCACGCCGCACCAGAGCGCTGAGCCGGCGAGCGTGTAGAGGGAAAAACGCCAGTAGTTCATCCGCACAATGCCGGCCGGGATGCCGATCAGGTGGCGCACCACCGGCAGCATGCGCGAGGCGAAGATGCCGAAGTTGCCGTAGGCCGCCGCCCAGCGCTCGGCTTTCTCAATCTTTTCCGGTGACACGATCAGATGATCGATGGCCCGGCGCAGAAGCATCGAGCGGATGTTCCGGTCAACCCATTTGGCCATGGCGGAACTGATTTTCAGCACCAGCGGCCGCCCAGCCCAGCGTGACGCCCAGTACATCGTCGTGGCTCCGAGCCAGGAGCCGAAGGCCCCGGCCAGCACGATGCCGGTGAGGCTCATGTTGCCCTTGGTGTAGGCGAGGTAGGCGGCCGGGGGGATGATGAATTCACTGGGCAGCGGCAGGAGCGTGCTCTCGATGAACATCAGCAGCACGATGAGCGGATAGCCGCCGGTCTCGAGCGAGTGCTTGTACCATTCGATGAGCTGATTGAGCAGGTCGTGCATGGTGGGTATGAAAAAGGCAGGCTATCCGCCTGCCTGAATAGTCCGGGTCATTGCGAAGAGTGAAATGACGAAGCAATCCAACTGGATCACCACGACCGTTTCAGCCGGTCCCGCGATGACAATCATCAAACGTCGGCCCTGGTCTTGCGCAGACCCTGGACACGATCGCCCTCTTTCCACTGCCCGCGCTTTTTGAGCAGGGCGACGCGCTCGAAGCGCTTGAGGACATTGCGTTTGATGACGAGGCCGCCGGAGGTGGGCTTGAGACTGTTGTGCTGGGACATAAAAGGGGGTCGGTTTAAGTTTGTTTCGGACTGTGGAAGGGTGCGGATGTAGAGTTCGCCATTGCCCATGACAAGTACTTTTCGCCCACATGCTCGGAGCTGACTTCGATCCATTGCGGCGTGGTATAAGGGTGATGGCGGTGGACCCAGGAGTTCAAAGGGGAGGCGTTGCCCGGCAGGTATTTAAACCACACGCGAAACTCCTGCGTCTGCTCCATTCTTCCTTCGCTGTGGAAGTAGGAAGTGATGGGGCCGTCAACTTGCGTACAGGCGGCCAGACGTTGTTCCACCGCGCCCCGGGCCAGCCGGTCGGCATCAGCGCGCTGGGCTGTCGTTGTCCAAGCCACGAACATGCAGCCAGTTTCACCCGAAAGACGGTTGGGCGCAAAGAGAAATATGGGTGCGGTTTTACGCCGCGACTGCGGGTGTCGGGGTCCGGCATGACCCTCTATATCCGATAAACGGACATATCTGCTTGACGGATATAGATGCCCGCCCACGGTGTGGTCATGATCCAAGGCTTCGCCTGCTCCGAGACGGAGCGGACATTCAATGGCGATTATTCAAGGCGGCTGCCCGCCCAAATTCAGGCGGTCGCCCGCCGGAAGCTCCGCCTCCTTCACGCCGTGGTGAAGCTGGACGAGCTTCGCATCCCACCTGCCAACCGGCTGGAAGCCCTCAAGGGCTTCCGCAACGGCCAACACAGCATCCGAATCAACGACCAGTGGCGCATTTGCTTCATCTGGACACCGAGCGGTCCGACCAGGGTGGAAATCGTCGATTGTCACTGATACTCAACCTACCTCCCATGAAAACCAAACTGCCGAACATTCATCCTGGCGAGATCCTGCGCGAGGAATTCCTCACGCCGATGGGAATCTCCGCCTACCGCCTCACCAAGGACACCGGCCTGCCGCACTCGCGCGTTTCCGACCTGCTGGCCGGGCGACGCGGGGTCTCGGCGGACACGGCGCTGAGGCTCGCGCGCTATTTCGGCACCACGCCGGATTTCTGGCTGCACCTGCAGTCCGCCTACGACCTTGAAGAAGCCAGCCGTGAAAATGGGGACGCGATTCGCGAGCGCATCCGCCCGATCGAGCTCGTGGCCGGATGAGGGGTTTATTTGCCCGGCTTTCGTCCGACATCACGCCCCAGATATTTTTGATTTCATCCGAGAGCTGGCCAAAGCCATCAGTTCCTAGCCGCTTCAATATCGCCGTGAGCTGCGGGCCAGTGCGCTGGCCGAAGATCTGGGTGACGGCCAGAAACGCCGCCGGCTTGTCCGTCGCGTTGTTGATCGCCGTGGCTATCGTAGTGAATTGGTCCTACTGATAAACTGATAGGAAACTGGATTTAGGATGGATGTTCGAATTACTCAGGACTCGGGGGATGGGGTTTGCGTGTGGGCGAAAATCGTCGCCCTTTCGATCTCCTGCGGTTCTTTGGTGAGCGTGATCATTCCTCAGGATATACTTTGTAAGTGGGCCGTAACGGGCGCACTCACAAAAAATCTCGCCGCAGAAATTGAATTTGACCTATTCGGAATTGTGTATCTCTTGTGTTGACAGGAAAAATTACAACCATGGCCACTGCAACCGCCCAAATCCATCTCCGTACGCCGCCCAAGACCAAATCGCTGCTCACGCTGGCAGCCGAGTTGTCGGGTGCAACCAATCTGACCGACTATATCCTCCGTGCCGCCGTCGAACGGGCACAGTCCGACTTGAGCAACCAGCAGTCCTTCACGCTGAAAAAGGGCCAATGGGCAGAATTCACCAAGCGGCTGGATGCGCCCGCCAAGGACCTGCCCCAATTGCGCAAGCTTTTGACCAAACCAGATGTTTTCGACCGCGCCTCTGCATCGGCCTGAGCCCATCGGCGCGCATCATCAGGTGGCCGCATTCGATTGCGGCTCTCCGCCGCTGAATGAGTTTCTGACGCGTCATGCCTTGCCCAACCATCAGTCGGGCTCGGCCAAGACGTTCGTGGCCACTTCGGACAGCCATGTTGTCGTCGGCTACTACAGTCTGGCTGCGTCACAGGTACTGTATGCTGACGCACCGCCACGACTGCTAAAAGGGGTAGCCCGCCACCCCATTCCTGTCGTACTCCTCGCCCGGCTGGCGGTTGATCATATTTGGCAAGGCAAGGGCTTGGGACCGGGATTGCTTAAGGATGCCATTCTGCGGGTACTCAGTGCCGCCGAAGGTATCGGCGTTCGCGCACTCTTGGTTCATGCGAAAGACAGCAAGGCGAAGGCCTTCTACCTTCACTATAATTTCGAGCCGCTGCCCGGATACCCGTTGCATTTGGTTCTATTGCTTAAGGACGCCCGCAAGATCGTCGGTGCTTAACCCGGACATACTTTACGCTCTATTGATAGGAAACTGGATTTAGGATGGATGTTCGAATTACTCAGGACTCGGGGGATGGGGTTTAAGGGGAAGGATCAAACCTGGTCCTTGGCTGCCTGCCCGTAGCTGGCAGATTTTTCCGCTGACGCTGAATCTACCCGGAGTTGCGGTTTCCTGTTCGCGCTCACGCCGGACAGCTTGGCGGTGGCCAATCCGGGCGCAAGCGTTTGCGCCCCGAAGCTGTCAGGTGCGTCGGGTTGAATTTGGTCGTCGTGAGGTTCGGCTTGCGGACCGGTGAGAGCGAACACGGGTTCGCCCTCGGGTGCGTCGGCCTGACCCGTGTAGTCGGGGAAGAGCGAGACTTGGTGTGGATCGGTGCGTGGTGCGCGGCAGGGTGGAAGCTCAAAACCGGTCTGATCGAAATCATCCGCGGCGTCAGACTGCGGGCCGTCGTCGGCCAGACTGGCGAGGCGTGCGGCCGGCGCGGGCGGTAACGACGGCAGACCATGGGCAGCGATGGACGGACAGGTCGGCCCGGGCCTGCTGAAGCAGCTTCGCCCGGTTATGGCTCCGAAGGCGAGGCTGCAGCCCAGGGTTTTACGACTTGGTGTCATGGTCGGGGCATAAAGCCCCTCCCGCAATTAGCCCTTGACGCACCCCGGTGCCCCCGTAGGCCTATCCCTCCGAAACTTCCCGCCCGCCACCATGAGAGACGAATACATTCGCGAAGCCCAGAAGGTCATTTCCGACCCGAACATCCTGATCAATGTTGTTTCCCGCCGCGTGAAACAGCTCCGCCGGGGCAGCCGTCCGCTCGTGGAATCGCTGGAAAAGCTCAGTCCCGAGGACATCGCCTTGCGCGAAGTCATCGAGGGCAAGATCAGCTACGAGCTGCACACGACCTGACCGGACTGCGCGGGATTCCTCCAGTTTGACGCGAAGCGAGGCCAGCCGCCTCGCTTCTTTTGTTTGTCACGCCCCTTCTCCCGCCGCATCACTGTCTCCCTGCCATGGCCGCCAAGCCCCAGGATCCCGCCCGCTACACCGAGCTTCGCAATTCGAAGGCTCTGCGCGACTATTTCATCCACGACAAGTTCGAAGCGGGCATCAAGCTGGCCGGCACCGAGGTGAAATCCATCCGGGCCGGCAAGGCGCAGATCACCGATGCGTTCGCGCGGGTGGAAAAGGGCGGGGTATGGCTTTACAACGCCTACATCCAGGAATACTCGCATGGCGGCCTTTCCCAGCACACCCCGCGCCGCGTGCGCCAACTGCTTTTGCACGAGCATGAAATCCGCAAACTCCGGCAGGCCGTTGACGCCGGCGGCCAGGCCATCGTGGCGCTGCGCATGTATTTCAAGGAGGCGCTGGTGAAGGTCGAAATCGCACTCGCCACCGGCAAAAAGCAGTTTGATAAAAGAGCGGACATCAAGCAACGCGAACAGCAGATGGAAGCCCGCAAAGCCCTCAAACACCGCCGATGAAGCGCAAACTACTCAACCAGGTGACGGTCCGCGTACCCGGCAGCACTTCAAATTGCGGCGCCGGCTTCGACACGCTCGGGCTCGCCCTTACGATCTACAACAACATCACGCTCACCCGCGGTGACTGGCGGGGCGCGCAGGCCGCGACTGATCATGACACCGCCGGGCTCAACATGGCGGACGAGGCGGCGCAGTTGTTTTTTGTCCGCACCGGCCTCGAGGAGTTTGGCTATACCATGGGCATCACCGGCGATGTGCCGATGTCCCGCGGGCTCGGCTCGAGTGTCACGTTGCGGGCCGGCGTGGTGGCCGCGCTCAACGAACTGGCCGGCGCCCGGCTGACGCGAGATGATCTTTGCTCGCTGGTCACCCAGTTGGAGGGGCATCCGGACAACGCCACCCCGGCCGTGATCGGGGGCTTTTGCGTGGCGCGGTGCGACCCGCACACGGGCGAGCTGCTAGGGGTGCTGCGCAAGCCCATCGGTCGCGATCTCTGTTTCGTGGTGGTGTCACCCGATCAGGAGCTCGAGACCAAAAAGGCGCGCGGCATCCTGCCGAAGGAGCTGCCCTATTTCGACGCGGTGAAAAGCGTCAACAGCGCGGCCTATGTGGTCGCGGCGATTTTGTCCGGCGAATACGACCGGTTGCGCGTTGCCGTGCGCGATTTCCTGCACGAGCCCTACCGGTTGCCGCTCATTCCCGGAGCCAAGCCGGCCATTGAGGCGGGGGTGGCGGCGGGAGCGTTGACCGGCTGGCTCAGCGGCAGCGGTTCCAGTGTGCTGTGCGTGGCGCGGCCACGGGTGGCGGCCAAGGTGGGACGCGCGATGGCCGCGGCGTTCGCGGGGCAAAAATTATCCGCGTCCGTCCACCTGCTGCAGGCCGACAACAAGGGCCTAACGGTGATTAAACGGCGTAGCTGAGCCGAGAACTGCGGGCGGGTGGGGGTCGGGCCAGTATTTCACCACATGCTCGGCGAGCATTTTCCACTTGAAGGGTTTGCGGATGACCGCCTTTAGCGACGGCACCCGGGCCAGCTCGCGCTGCGTGAATTTCAAGAGATAGGCGGTGATCATGATCACCGGAATGGCCGGGTTCTGTTTCTGCACCTCGGTGACGAACTCCAGTCCGTTCATGACCGGCATCTGGTAATCGGTGATGATCAGTCCAACATTGAGGTCGGGCAGCGCCCTCAGCGCATCTTCCGGCTTCGTGAAACCGCGCACCGGGCAAGCCAGATGCTCACTCAACAATTGCTGCAGCAGGTCAATGTAGGCAAACTCATCGTCGACCAGGACAACGATCTTATCATCGGTGCGGGACAAATTGTAAGACATGGGGGTTTTAACTGCGGCCCAAGCAGTGGAGAAACACCTAGCGGAATCCTGCCGCCCGTAAAGCGGATAAATTTCAGGGTGAGAGTAAGTTGCTTGACATGGACCCACGGACTGTCCGCGCCGTTGACAGGGTGGGCCGCAGGCCGGCACGCTGGCATATCATGCTGCATGTCGTGCTTTTTGAGCCGCAGATTCCGCCGAACACCGGCAATATCGGCCGGATGTGCGCTGTCACGCGGGCGCGGCTGCACCTCATTCACCCGCTGGGCTTTGCGGTGACGGACAAAAATCTTAAGCGCGCCGGCATGGACTACTGGCATTCGCTTGATGTACACCACCACCCCGACTGGGCGGCGTTCAAGGCCAGTCCGGCGGCGCCGAAAAGGTTGTGGCTGTTCACCACCCACGCCACGCAGAGTTTCTGGGCGGTGCGCTATGCGGATGAGGACGGGCTTGTCTTTGGCAACGAGGAAGCCGGCTGCCCCGACTGGCTGCATGCCGAGCTGGGTGACAGCCAGCGCGTGAAGATTCCGCACGCCAACGCCGGGCTCCGTTCGTTGAACCTTTCCACTGCTGCGGGCATCGCCGCTTACGAAGCGTTGCGCCAGCTCGGCCGCCTGGGATAAACGGAGCGTTCGAGCGGGATGGCCGACGAAAGGGAAGGGCCACTGAAGCTCAGGTCTGGGATTGAACTGCCCGCGGCCTTCCCGCAGCGTGCCGCAACCTGACGTTATTGCCGGCTAACATTCCCCACCGTAACAACCACCATGGATCGTCTACACGGCTTGATCGGCATCGCGCTCATCCTCGGCCTGGCCTGCTTGTTCTCCAACAATCGCAGGAGAATAAACCTCCGGCTGGTGCTCAGCGGCATCGCGTTGCAGGTGGTGATTGCGATGATGATTTTCCATGTGGGGCCGGTGGCGCGGTTTTTCCAGCTGATGGGGCAGGGTATCGGCAAGCTGGAGCAGTTTGCCCGGGCCGGCGCCTCGTTTGTCTACGGTGGGATTGCGGTGGAGCAGGCGCCGGGCCGGATGGCAAACTACATGGCGGGTGGGTTTGTCTTCGCTTTCAATGTCACGGCGACGATCATCCTGGTCTGTGCGCTGGTGGCGGTGCTCTACCATTACGGCATCATGCAGCGGGTCGTGGCGGTGGTGGCGAAGGCAATGAATTTCATCATGCGGGTCAGCGGCGCGGAGGCATTGAGCAATGTGGCCAGCGCGCTGGTCGGGCAGGTGGAGGCGCAGGTGATGATCCGGCCCTACCTCAGTGGCATGACCAAGAGCGAGCTGCTGGCCTCCATGAGCGGCAGCCTGGCATGCATCGCCGGGGGTATTCTGGTCGTTTATGTCAACATGGGGGCGCAGGCCGGGCTCGACCTCGCGCCCAAGCTGATCACGGCCAGCCTGATGGCGGCACCCGGCGCGCTGGTCATCGCCAAGATGATTTATCCCGAAACCGAGGAAAGCCAGACCATGGGGCTGGTGAAACTTGAGGTGAAAAGCGACTACATCAATGTGATCGACGCCATTGCCCACGGCGCGGGCGACGGATTCAAAATCGCCATGAACGTAATCGCCATGCTCATCGGCTTCATCGCCGTCATTGCGTGCATCGACTGGATATTGATTTCGACCGGGCACCTTTTTGATCCCACCTTTGATCTGACGCTCAACTGGATATTCGGACGGGCGTTTTACCCGATGGCCTGGGCGATGGGCGTGCCCGCCAGCGACATCAACAATGTGGCCACCCTGCTGGGGCAGAAACTCACGATCAACGAATTTGTCGCTTTCAAGAGCCTGACCGACAAAACCATCCCGATCGTGACTGACAAGGGCCTGTTGATTGTGAGCATCGCCATCTGTGGCTTTGCCAACTTCAGCAGCGTCGGCATGCAGATCGGCGGTATTGGCGCGCTGGTGCCGGAACGCCGGGGAGATCTGGCCAAACTGGGACTGAAGGCGCTCATGTGCGGCACGCTGGCTTCGTACCTTTCTGCAACTATCGCAGGCATTGTCGTTTGAGCAGTCAGGCAGGGCCGGATTCCCCCGACCGTACCAGTAGAGATTTAACCCCAGATTCGCGCTGGCAGTCGGGCTTGTGTGACAAATTTGAAACGACGGGAAACTTTTCATCCGGTTTAGGCGTCAGCACCATGACGGGCCGAAATCTTCATCCTGATGAACAACGAATTTCTCGACATCGTTCTCGCCGCGGGCGCCTTGATGGCGGCACTGGCCGTTGCGGTGACGTGCGGCGTCGGCTTGGTGGTCTGGCTCGCCGGTGGCAAAGTGGATCGACGCAAGGACCAGAAGACCGTCTGACTTGCAGGCTTGGCCTAGCCTGAATCGGGCCCTAGGCTGGGGCATGGATATTCACGGACGGTTGAAGCGGCACCTGGACAAGAACCCGGACACGGCGGGAGCGGCATTCGTCGCCCCGAATGCCACGCTGCTGGGTGACGTGAAGCTCGGCCTGCAAAGCAGTGTGTGGTACGGCTGTGTGTTGCGCGGTGACATCAATTCCATCCGGATCGGCGAAGGCACCAATATCCAGGATCTGACCATGGTGCATCTGGCCGACGACTACGGAGTGACGGTTGGGCGTCACTGCACCATCGGGCACAGTGCCATCATCCACGCCTGCGAGATTGGCGATGAGTGTCTCATTGGCATGGGTGCGACTATCCTGGACGGAGCGAAAATTGGCGACCGCTGCATCGTTGGAGCCAACGCACTCGTCACCCAGCGCTTCGTCGCGCCCCCGGGCTCAATGCTCCTTGGCGCGCCGGCGAAAGTGGTACGGGCACTGACCGAGGACGAACAGCGTGGTCTGCGTGGCTGGGCGGAGAAATACATCGAGGTGGCCAGGGTTCACGCGGCGCGGAAGTAGGGCGCGTTATCCTTAACGCGCCGCCACGGCGGATTAAGGATAATCCGCCTTACCGTTCCAGAATTGAGAACGTATAGCGGAAATTCATGTCGCAGCTCTCGCGTTTCCAGGTCTCGCGCCACTTCAGGTGCCGCCACTCCGGGAAAAACGTGTCGCCCGGCACCTCGGCGTGCACAAGGGTCAGGTAGATTCGCCCGGCGAGTAGCAGCGCCTCCTCGAAAATGCGCTGGCCGCCGCAAATCATGATTTCGCCCGGCATGCTTTGCGCGATAGCCAGTGCGTCTGTGACACTGGCCGCTACGCGCACGCAGTCGGAGGCAAGGGACTGGTCGCGTGAGATGACCACCGGCTGACGGCCATCGGCGAGCACTCTAGGCCAGGTTTCAAAGCAGATCCGACCAAGCACAACTGTTTGTCCGGCGGTCTTGTCGTGAAACCAGGTTTTGTCTTCGGGAATGTCGAAAGGAAGTTTGCCGGCGCGACCGATGACGCGATTCTCGGCACAGGCAACGATCAGGTTGAGGGGTTTGGGCATGGCGGAGTCATCTCGTTGGATGGCGGAACCGGGAATACGTGGCCTGCGCGGAGCTCACGCGTTTCGTGGCACAAGCGCGACCTTCACCGGTGCGCGTTCGAAGTCGGTGGCTTGCAGGAGGGGCTCGGGGCGCATGCCGCCCAGCATGGCGACCCAGCGATCCGGCAGAACCTGCAGTCGGGTCGTGAACTCGGTGGCAATGTCGTTGTAATAGGTTTTGGCGAGGGCGATGCGCTGCTCCGTTTCGACCAGTTCCTTCTGCAGGGCCATGAAGGCAGGTTGGGCCGTGAGCTGCGGATACTTTTCCACGACCCCGCGCACCGAGGCGGCGACGCCGGCGAAATCGGGTCCGGCGGTCCCGGGAGCCGTGGCGGTCAGTTGCGCCCGCAAGCCCGCCAGGGCGGTCTGCACCACCTGCTCATGGGAGCTGAGCGCGGTGACGCCGGACACAATCTGCGGAATGAGGTCGTGGCGGCGCTTCAATTGCACGTCGATGAGCGACCAGCCCTGACGCACGCGCTGGCGTAAGCCCACGAGGCTGTTGTAAACCATCCAAACCCAGCAAAGTCCCCACGCGACCACGTAGAGCACGGGCGGGACGAGGGCGATCGGCCGCAGGCGGGCGGCCAGGTCGTGGTTCTTGTCAACAGCTACGATGATAAATGGAGCGCAAGCAGCGATGAAGCCCAGGATGCCCCACAGCCACGCCCACCGGCCCATGGCGGACTTCACCTTCTCTTCGCTGCGGACGGAGATGAGGAAGATCGCGGCGGCCGGGTCGGCGGTGATCTCGGGCGCGACCAGGTCGCGGCGCTCGCGTGCCCGGCCGATCACGTAGAGAGGCTCATGCAGCGGCAGGCCCAGTTCGACGAAGCGCCGGCGGTGGTCGGAATCGGGGATGCTGCCGGCCGGCCCCTTAGCATAGTAAAGCGGATCACCGCGGCCGACGGTTTCCGAAAAGAATGTCGCGGTGTCCAGCCTGGCGCCTGCCGGGTGCACTAGGATGACGCCGGTGTCGTCCTGCAGGTAAAAGGAAATGGACTCACCACCTTGCGCGACCGTCTTCCACCCGCTCTCCTGGCGGGTGCGGGTCTGTGTCTTGTTGTTATCGTCGGTGTAGGTCTCCGTGACAGTGCGCGACCAGGATTCCTCGACGCTCCAGGAATATTGCACGCAAGCGCGCGTGGCGAGGAAGCTGGTCAGCGCCTCGGTCGCTTCCGCGGTGCCCTTGAGTTCAACCATGCCGATGAAAACGCCAAGCGCCTTGGAGGTTGGAGTGTCCTGCAACAACCGCTGGCGGCGGAGTTCACGCAAGTTGCCCCACAGGCAGAGCAAGCATACCACCACGAAGCCACCCAGCAGTGCCAGAGTTTCGTTCATAATCAGGCGTTGTGGGCCACGGGAAGGGTTTTGCCAAGCACGCATCTGGCCGCACCGATGGAGGCAGAAACCAAATGGTGGAACGCGCTGACCTCAGCTTGCTCAACCTCTCCCTGCATCGTTCGGCTTGGAACTCCCTTTCAAATTTTTGGCCAGGGCAGGACCGGCGCCCGTCGCCGGGCGCTTTGCGAGTGGGGCAAGCTCTGCCGGCAAGCGGCGCCCTGCAGTTCTCGGAATTGGTGCTAAGTAAGTTTCGCACATATAATTAAGGTGAAACGACAAATTCAGAGATCGCCCGCGCGGAGGGCTCCGGCGCTTCCGTCATTGCCTGCCGCCCTGAAATGTCGTGTCCTGACTCCCTATGATTATTGGAGTCCCCAAAGAAATTAAGATTGGTGAAACCCGCGTTTCGATGACCCCCAGCCTCTGCCGTCGCGTGGTGGCTCTCGGTGGCAAAGTGCTCGTTGAAAAGTCGGCTGGCAACAGCGCCGGCTTCACCGATGCCGAATACAAGGCCGCCGGTGCCACCCTCGCAGAGTCTGCCGCCAAAGTATGGAAAAGCGCGGACCTGATCCTGAAAGTGAAGGAGCCGCTCGAGTCCGAATACGGACTGCTGCAACAGGGCCAGTCATTGTTCACCTACCTGCACCTCGCCGCCGGTCCCGGTCTGGCCAAGGAGCTTTGCCGGAAAAGCATCCTGGGCATCGCCTACGAAACGGTCGAGGGCGGCGACGGCCAGTTCCCGCTGCTAAAGCCCATGTCACAGATCGCCGGCCGGCTCTCGATCCAGATCGGCGCGTACTTCCTCCAGTCCCAACTCGGCGGTTCAGGCGTGCTGCTGGGCGGCATCCCCGGCACGGCCCCAGGCCATGTGGTGGTTGTCGGCGCGGGCAACTCCGGTGCCCACGCCGTGCGCATGGCCGCCGGCATGGGCGCACGCGTGACGGTGCTCGATCTCGATACGCGGAAGCTGGAGATCCTCGACCAGGAATACCGGGGCAAGGTGATCACGCTGATGTCCAATCCCGCCAACATCGAGGCCGAGGTGGCCGATGCCGACCTGCTAATCGGCGCGGTGCTCATCCCCGCCGCCAAGGCCCCGATTGTCGTTTCGGGGAACATGGTCGCCCGGATGCGCCCTGGCAGTGTCATCGTGGACATTGCCATCGACCAAGGTGGCTGCATCGAGACCGTACACGCGACCTCGCACACAAAACCGACTTACAAAGAGCATGGCGTCATTCATTACGCCGTGCCGAACATGCCCGCACTGGTCGGCCGCACTTCGACGATGGGCCTCACGCAGGCAACCGAGCCCTTCGTCGCGATGATGGTGCAGAAAGGGGTCGAGCGGGCGTTGAGCGAGCACAAGGGTCTGGCGCGCGGAGTGAACACCCGCAACGGTCGCATCACTTACGACGCAGTCGCCAAGGCGGTCGGCTTCGATTCCTGACCGACGCTGATCTCTGCCGGCGTGTTCCAGTTCGCCACCTGCCAGAGTTCGGCGGCGGGCAACGGCACGCTGGTGAGCCGCTGGTTCATGATCAACGCGTCGGCCAGTGATTGCTGCGAACGTGGCCCATCAGGCAGCGCGGCGGCGGGATGGTTCCTGGCTCAGGCGGCCGGCACGATCTTCACGCTTTCGAGTGCGATGCGGTCGATGGGAGTGCTCTTCTCGCTGCCCTTGGTCGGGACATTGGCGATGCGCTCCAGCACGTCGTCCCCGGCGGTGAGTTGGCCGAAGGCGGTGTATTGCCGGTCGAGAAACTTGGCGTCGCCGTGGCAGAGAAAAAATTGCGAGCCGGCGGAATCGGGGTGTGCCGAGCGGGCCATGGAGATGACGCCGCGCACGTGCGACTTGGCGTTGAACTCGGCTTTCACCTTCCAGCCGGGGCCGCCGGTGCCGGGCATGCCGCTCTCGCCTTC
>CAZBLQ010000068.1:10776-19570 GCA_964492635.1 uncultured Oleiharenicola sp. | reverse complement strand
AGGGCCAGAGCATCCGCACCCGGGTGAAGGAAATCCGCGAGACCGGCCGCGGCGCGAAGGGCGTGAAACTCGTCAACCTCGAGGAAGGCGACAAACTCCTGGCCATCGCCCGCATCGTCGAGACCTCGGAAGAGCTGGAGGCCAACTCCACGCCGCCAATGGAAATTCCGCCGACGGTTACGTAGGCGGCAGGGGCCGTTGCACCCGACGAACCGGCGCGCTTATTTGTTGCGCAGACCACCCCACTCCGGCCTTGCCAACCACCGGAGCGGTGAATCTCTTTTCCCTATCATTTCGCGCATGGCCGTCCGCCTTTCCAGTCTGCTCTCTCCCGACCGCATCCAGCTCAATTTGCAGAGCACCAAACGCGCCAGCGCGCTCCACGAAGTCGCGCAGTTGCTCGCAACCCATCCCGATGTCGTCAACTTCCAGGGCTTTTATCAGGAGTTGCTCGCCCGTGAGCGGCTCGACACAACCTGCCTCGGAAATGAAATCGCCCTGCCGCATGCACGCACTGAACATGTGAAGAAGATTGTCATCGCCGTGGGCCGCAGCGCCACCGGCGTGCATTTTGAGAACGGCAACCAGAACGTGCGCCTGATGTTCTTGCTCGGCACACCCAAGTCGAATCCCGGCGACTACCTGATGCTCGTCGGTTCGCTCTGCCGGCTGATCAAGGAGGCTCCGCAGCGCGAGGCGCTGTTTGCCGCGCCGACCCCCGAGGCCTTCATTGCCACGGTGAAGGACCTGGAGGATAAAATCCTCGGCCCGGCCAAATAGGAAAGCGCGGCGGGCCTGCCCCGCCTGCAACCGGACCGGCGATTCGGTGACCCCGCCCCGGGTTTACCTCTTGGATGCGAAGCCCGGTGAACAGTGGGTTTTTCGTCCATGCTGCACCGGTCCGGCGGAACTCCCCGCTTGCCAGTCCGCCCCGCCCGGCAACTGTGACCCGATGCGACCGCCCACCCGACTCGCCACTGCTGCGTTGTGCGCGGCCTTCTCTGCATGCCTCCTCTTTGCCCAACCCGCCTTGCTTGCGGCGCAGCCGCAAGACGAACCGCGCCGTAGCTTGCAGAGCGAAGGCGGGTCGCGCGCGGCCGATGATTCCGCCGCCGATGAAAAAATGCTGCGAACACTCTACACCACCGCACTCACCACCAGCCCGGCATATGAGCAGCTTCGCGAGCTGACGACGAAGTTTCCCGGCCGGCTCAGCGGTTCAAAAAACCTCGAGGGCGCCGTGCTGTGGGCCAAGTCCGTCCTTGGGCAAACCGGCTGCGACCGCATCGAACTGCAGCCCGTGATGGTGCCACATTGGGAGCGCGGCGGAAAGGAGTCCGTCTCGATTGGCCCCGCTATTCTTAATGGCAGGTCGAAAGCTCTCACCGCCGTTGCCCTCGGCGGCTCCGTGCCCACCCCTGCCGGTGGCTTGCGCGCACCGATCATCGAGTTGCAGTCACTCGACGCTCTCAAAACCGCCGACGTGAAAGGCAAAATCGTCTTCTTCAACCGGCCGATGAACCCCGAGTATGTCTCGACCGGTCTCGCCTATCGCGACGCCGGCGATCAGCGCAACCAGGGCCCGGCGGAGGCCGCCAAATATGGCGCGACTGGGGTGCTCGTACGCTCGCTGACCCTCGCCCACGACGATGTGCCCCACACCGGCGCCACCACCTACCTGCCGGATGTCCCGCGCATTCCCGCTGCCGCACTCAGCACCATCGCGGCGGACCAGCTCAGCGCCATGCTCAAGGCTGACGCGACCTTGCGGGTCTCCATGGAAATCCACTCACAATGGTTCGAAGACGCGCCCTCGGATAATGTCATCGGCGAGCTCCGTGGTTCCGAGCATCCCGAACAGATCATTCTCGTCGGCGGTCACCTCGATTGTTGGGACATCGCACCGGGTGCCCACGATGACGGTGCGGGAGTCGTCGAGTCCATCGAAGTGTTGCGCCTGCTCAAGGTCGTGGGCTACCAGCCCCGCCACACCATCCGTTGTGTGCTCTTCGTCAACGAGGAAAACGGCACCCGCGGTGCCACCGCCTACTCGACGGCATCCGGCGAGAAAAAGGAGCAACATCTGCTCGCGCTTGAAACCGACAGCGGCGGGTTCCAGCCGCGCGGTTTCAATCTGGGCAATCCTGCGGGCGATGCCCACACCCGCGCCAGCCGCTGGCGCACGCTGTTTGAACCCTATGGAATATATAATTTTCAGACCGGACCTGGCGGCACGGATGTGAATCCACTCCTCGCCCAAGGCGCTACCGTGGCGGGTCTCACCCCCGACTCTCAGCGCTACTTCGACATCCACCACACTCGCGAGGACAGTATCGACAAGGTGAACAAACGCGAACTTGAGCTCGGTGCCGCCGCGATGGCGTCCCTTGTCTACCTCGTCGACCAGCACGGGCTTTGAACCGACCGGTTTCCCGACCTAACGCTGTCCTCGCTCGGGCATTGCCCCTTGCCGGATTTGCTGGCTAAATTCGCCCCGTGAATCCTCCCGTCCGCTTCAATGTCCTCGGCACCGGCGTCTCGGCGCTGTCGCTGGAGCAGGCGCGCGATCTCGTGCTCTCGGCTCGCGGGGGGAAACAACTCGGCTATGTCTGCCACGCCACTGCGTATGGCGTGAACGCCGCCTGCACCGATCCGGCGTTTCGCGAAGCCCTCAACCGGTCCTGGCTCACTCATCCCGACGGCATGCCGCTGGTCTGGCTCGGTCGCTGGCACGGCCACAGGCAGATCACCCGCGTCTACGGCCCCGACCTCCTGCTCGCCGTCTGCGATGCCGGGCGCGCCGGCGGTCTGCGGCATTTCCTTTATGGCGGCGGAACGGGCGTGGCCGAATTGCTCAAGGCGAAACTGATCGAGCGCTTCCCCGGCCTGACTATCGTCGGCACCGATGCACCACCATTCCGCGAACTGACGCCCGATGAGTTCGCCAAGCTGCAAGCCGCCATTGCCGCCGCGCAACCGGACATCGTCTGGGTCGGGCTCAGCTCGCCGAAACAGGAGAGATTCATGGCGGAGCACTGGAAGTCGCTGGACGCCGGGGTACTGATCGGTGTGGGCGCGGCATTTGATTTTCATTCCGGCCGCGTCGGCCAGGCTCCGCTCTGGATGCAACGCCGCGGGCTCGAATGGTTCTTCCGGCTCTGCACCGAGCCGCGCCGGCTCTGGCCGCGCTATCTCGTCCACAATCCGCTGTTCGTTTTGCGCACGCTGGCCCAGTCCACTGGACTGAAAAAATACCCGCTTGATTGGCCACAAAAAATCACGGGAGCCAGTGGCGAATGAAACTCGCAAGGCGCCCATAGGCGCGCGGAAGATAGTCGGAGGGGCGACAGAATGATTTTTGTGACTCTTCGTGGCTAAAACAAGTCCCTCTGCTGCAGCGCGTCGCGTTTTCCCCCATCAAGCGTGCTCATCTGCAGCAGCCAGGGTATCGTTGCCTCTCCGAATTCCGGCCGGCGCAAGAACGCCTGCAGCAGCAAGGCGCCACCGAGAGCATCATAAAGCGCCGAGTGATAGTGCCGGCGCCCGACCGGACAGTACGCCGCCGCCCCGGCCTCAAGGCCTGCCTGCAAGCCGCACGCGGCCACCAGTTCCTCCAGTTTTCCGTCGCCCAGTTGTGGGAAAAATTGCGGATAGAGCCGGCCGGTGTCGATCCACGGACCCCACTCGGTCGCCGTCCGGCCGGGCCGGCCGAAGTCGGGCGCCGTGCGCGGATATGCCCAGACTGACTTCAGCAGGTGATTTTCAACGTGGGCGAAATGCGCCGCCAGCGGCCCGCTGCCGCGCAACCCGGCGAAATATTCCCACTCCTCCGTGAACGGCGCGGCCGCGTGCAACTCGGTTTCGTGCAATCCATGCACCGCCGTGTCCTCCGCACTCACGCGTCCCAGCGCCGCGCACAGCCGGGTGCGCGTCCCGGTGATTTCCCCGCCGCGCAGGGTCACCACCCCAAACTCGATGATGCCCGAGGTGCGGTTGCCCTCGAAGTCGATGAAGTGAATCGGCGTGTCATTCCAATCAGTGCCCACGGAACACACGGAATACACGGAAGGTATCGAACCCCCAGACTTTTTTCCGTGTATTCCGTGTGTTCTGTGGGCCATAACTTCCACATGGAACTCTCGCCCCACCGTGACTTCATGCTCGAGCTCGCCCGCGCCAGCGGCGATTTCATCCGGCCGCTTTTCGGCCGGCGTGACCTCGCCGTCGAATTGAAATCCGATCAGACCCCCGTGACCCGGGCCGATCGTGGGGCCGAGGAATTGATGCGCCGGATGATCAAGGCGCGTTTTCCCACGCACGGCCTGCTCGGCGAGGAGCTTGGGCCGGAAAATGTCGGCGCCGAGTTTGTCTGGGTGCTTGACCCGGTGGATGGTACCAAGTCGTTCATCACCGGCGTGCCGTTGTGGGGCACGCTCATCGGCCTGCTGCACGAGGGCCAACCCGTGCTCGGGTGCATCCACCAGCCAGTCCAGAACCAACTGGTGCTTGGCGACGGCACCACGACGACGCTGAACGGCGAGCCCGTTCGCTGCCGGCCAACGACCCGGTTGGCCGAGGCCACCCTGCTTACCTGCGACTGGCTTGCTCCGGCCAGATATCAGGATGGCGCCGGCTTTGACCGGCTCGCCAAGTCCGCCCGGCTCTGCCGCACCTGGGGCGATGCCGGTGGCTACCTGCTGCTTGCCACGAGCTGGGCCGACCTCGTTGTCGATCCCATCATGAATCCGTGGGACATCGCTGCACTCGTACCGGTCATTCGTGGCGCCGGCGGCGTCATCACCAACTGGACCGGTGGTCCGGCCTATCCCGCCAACTCGACGGTGGCCGCCGCCACTCCTGCACTGCATGCGCAGGCCTTGGAACTGCTCGCCGCGCCGTAGTTCCGCCAAGCGGAACGCGGGCGGGCACGCCGCCGCGCTGCGCGTGCTGAAGTAAGGCCGGTCTGCGACCGGCCTGGCCAGTCAAAGACTGGCCCTACCAACGGAACCCTCCGCTTATTTCTTCTTTTTCCACTCGGCCGTGATGACCGACGAAAAACCGCCACGGGCCTTCCAGTCGGCGATGATCGTGAGGCTCCGTGGTTTCAACACCGCACCGAGATCGTCGCAAATCTTGTTGGTTGCTGCCTCGAAAAACATGCCCTCGTTGCGATAGGCATGGAAGTAGAGCTTGAGCGACTTCAGTTCCACGCATTTTTTCCCGGCCACGTAGCGCACGGTGATGTCGGCAAAATCCGGGTGGCCGGTGATCGGACAGAGCGAGGTGAACTCGTGGTGCGTGTGGGCAATGACGTAATCCCGCTGCGGCGCAGGATTCGGAAAAGTCTCGAGGATCTTCTTGTTGGCCATGCCCTGAGGAAGCACCTTCAGTGCGCGTTTTCAAACTTCGTTTGCGAGGGCAGCGCGGACCGCGCTGCCACCAGGCGAATGAAAAGCCGCTGGTCCCGATCAGCTGGATGCTCCGCGCAGATCGCCACTATGCCTGCGCAGACCTCCAACGGTGGCCGCGGCGGCGTGACCACCAAACGGGCCCGCGCGCCCAGCGTTTGGTTGAACCAAACGTTCAATGGAAACTGATAGCTCTCCGCGGCGACCGGGGTGACCCGGGTTTCCACCTCCGGCCATTGGAACACCAATCGCGTCGAAAAGCCAAAGTGCGTGGCCAGCGACCAGAGAGATGGCAGGGCCAGAACCGGGTCCGCAATCTCCCGGAAAGCCGGGAGGCTCCGCGCGGTTTCGAAGAACGCCACCAGCGCGAAATAAGCTTCGTTCTCCCAACGCTCCTCGTCCGGGGTGAGCATCACTTTCGCCGCCCAATCCTTCCCGGTTTTCAAATCCTCGGTCGAAAAGGCCTGGCCTTGCGTGGCATAGGCGACTTGCTTGAGCCCCGCGGCCCGCATACGCGCACCAACCTCCAGGGCCGAGTGCCCAAAGCGTCCAAATCCGGCCGTGAGATACTCGGAGCTGACCAGCACGCGGGCGTGCGTTTCCGCCAGTGCGGCACGTCGCTCACCTGCATTCCCGGTGAAAGGCCCGGCCAGGTAAACGTCGAGCGCCGTGCGCGAATTCACGAATCGCAACTCGAGGCCGGTCGAAGTGAAGATCACGGCATCGGCCGGCGGCTTCATCTGTCGCTCCGCCACGGTGAGATCGCCGGCCGTCAAACCAAGGAGCCATTGTCGCTCGGCCCCGGCGCGCTGCAACGCAACCAGCAGAGTCACACGGTCACCGGGTCGCGACGCGGCGGGTTCACCGGCAAATTCGATATCACGGATCGGAATCCGATGCGCAGCCGCAAATTCCACCAGCGATGGAAACGGTGGAAGTGCGGCCAACGGGTCGCATAGCGGGGGCGGATGGTCCGTCGTTTCCGCCGAAACCGCCCCCACCAGAAGCGCACCGAACAGGCCCACGCGGAGCAGCCATCGCCCCGCTCCTGTGCGCCGGCCCGCCCGGTGTCCGCCGCCAAGCGCGTCCCCCCCGCGATTTTTCATGTCGCCGTCTCGGTGTAGCGCTGTTCGCGGATGACGGTGATCTTGATCGTGCTGGGATAATCCAGTTCCTGCTCAATCTTCAGCCGGAGATTCTTCGCCAGGTGCTGCGCCTGCTCATCGGTCACGATGCTCGGCTGCACCACCACGCGCACCTCCCGGCCGGCCTGGATGGCAAAGGCCTGCTGCACGCCGGGCATGCTCATTGCCAGTTTTTCGAGCCGGCCGAGCCGCTCAATATAGGAGGTCATCGGCTCGGCCCGGGCACCCGGGCGTGCCGCCGAGATGGCGTCGGCCAGAATCACCAGCCCGGCATAAATGGTCTCGGGCTTGACCTCCGTGTGGTGCGCGGCGACGGCGTTGACGACGATGGTGGTCTCACCGTAGCGGCGGATGAAATCCGCGCCGATCAGGGCGTGGCTGCCCTCGTATTCGCCCTCGATGGACTTGCCGATGTCATGGAGCAGGCCGGCGCGCTTGGCGACATGGGGCTCCAGCCCGATCTCGGAGGCCAGCATGGAGCAGAGCTGCGCCACCTCGATGGAATGATCGAGCACGTTCTGGGTGTAGGAAAAACGGAAGCGCAGTTTCCCGAGGAGCTTGATGATCTCGGGGTGGAGACCGGAAATCTTGAGCTGGTCGACGGCCGCCTCGCCGAGCTGGGCGACATGCAGGTCGAGTTCCTGCCGGGCCCGGCCGACAAACTCCTCGATGCTGGCCGGATGGATCCGGCCGTCCTTGAGCAGGGCTTCGAGCGCCAGCTTGGCCACTTCCCGCCGCACCGGGTCGAACGACGAGATCAGCACCATCAGCGGCGACTCGTCGATGAGCAGCGTGGTGCCGGTGGCCGCCTCGAAGGATTTGATGTTGCGCCCCTCGCGGCCGATGATGCGGCCCTTCATTTCCTCGTTGGGCAGCTGGACGATGGTCGCCGTGATGTCGTTGTTGGGCTGGCTGGCAAGGCGCTGCATGGTGGCAATGAGGATGCGTTTGCCCTCCTGCACGACATCCTGCTCGGATTTTTCGAGAAGTTCCTTGCGCAGGGCACGCAGTTCCTCCTGGCATTCAAAGGTCACTTCGTCGCGCAATTGCTTGCGGATTTCCTCGCCATCCAGCGAGGCGACGCCCTCCAGGCGCTTGCGCAGGCTCTTGGACAGGTCGCGCATGGCGTCCCGCGCCTGCTTGATGGCCCCGGCCTCGCGGGCCAGGCGTTCCTGGCGCTGTTCCAACTGGTAGTCGAGCAAGGCCAGCGACTCCTCGTGCGAACGGATTTCGCGCAGCATCATCTCGATCTCGATCTTGCGCCGGTCCAGGTCGCGGTTGAGCTCGGCCTCGCGGCTGCGGATTTTCTCCTCGGCCTGACTGACCAGTTCCTGCGAGGCCACGGCGGCTTCACGCTTGGCAAGTTCCAAGTGCGACCGGGCGCTCTGCTCGGCCAGCCGCCGGGTCTGGCGCATGATGAACCAGACCCCGATAAAACCGGCTGCGACACCAACGAGGCCGGCCGCAACCAAGGCCCATAAGTAGGGCTCGGCGGCGGCGGACTGAAGGAGTGGCTTGGTGGCTGCGATGACGGTCATCATCAACGGGTCGGCTAACCTATGATTGCGCACCCGCTTGGCAACACCGCAGAAATCGCCGTTTTTACAGTCCGGACGCCGGTATCGGTTCCTGAAATTTCGGCAGGGTACCATCGAGGATAGCCTGCATGCGGGCCAGTGCCGCCGCCTCGCCATCGGTGGCGATGGTTTGCACCACCACATAGGCCCAGCGGTGCGTCTGCAGATGGCGAAGCCGGTCCAGCGAAGTGTAGAGGATGCGCTCCCAGTGCGAGGCCACGATCCGGTCGGCTCCGACAAACCAGTACGCAAAAAGCGCCGGCACCTTCACCTTTTCGCCCCGCGGCGTGGTGAATTCGTGTTCGATGCGCAACACCGTGGCCGGAACCGGCGCACCGGAAACATCCGGACGGGTAAAGCGGTGCTGGGTTCGGCCGGTGATGGTCCAGCCCTGGCCGACCAGGCAGATTTCCGGCCGATGAATCGAGGTGCGGTCGCGCCCGCTCAGCACGATCGACAAGAAGACGCGCACATTGAGGTTGTGCAGGAGCACGTAATTCTTGCGCGAGAATCCCGTATCGGGCGGCAGCACCTCGCGCTCCACGGCGGAAATGTCCGCCGGCTGGCCTTCCCAGACCGTGCCGAGATAATCAGGCAGCGCCACCGGATTGAGCCCATCGGCTGCCAGCTTGATGCCCACCCGCGGGTTGAGCTGGATGGCATC
>CAZBLQ010000068.1:0-10676 GCA_964492635.1 uncultured Oleiharenicola sp. | reverse complement strand
TGCCCGCGACCACCCAGGCGTGTTTGTAACGTATTATATTACAAACTGCCGCAGGAGGTTCACTCTCCTTTGCCCGGGTTTGCGAGGGCAGACCGCCGCCCTCCTTCGCCAAGGCTTCGAAGGGCAGGCCGATCCGCCGTTTTTGCAGCAAGCCGACCGTCAGCTGGACCAGTCCAAGGACGATGACGAAGACGCCAAAGCCCATCACATCATGCGTCTTCTCGCCCGCACCCTGCCCCCGCCAGGCCGCCGCGACGATGATGGCGAAGATGCGCACGACATTGCCGACAAACGCATACGGAAAACACAACAGGCCGATGAATGCCCGCGCCCACCACGACCGGAAATTCAGGTAGCCCAGCAGCAGTGACAGGGCGGCCAGTGCCATCAGTGAACGCATGCCCGAGCAGGCGGCCGCCACGTCGTATTGGTAGGTGCCACCGGGCGAAAGCAACTGGGTGCCGTTTCGGATGACGTCGATATGCACCCACCGCGCAAGATGCCAGGCCACGTCGATCACCGAGAGCCGCAGATAAAATCCAACGGTATCCAGCACGTTGAGCGGAATGGCAAAGATCATGAACGCCAGGGGAAAAGCTGCGGCCCGGCCCCAGCGCCGCCCGCCGGCCAGCGCCAGCCCGCCCCAGGCAAACAGCAGGAGGCCGACGATCGAGAGGCGCCCCTGCTGCATCAGGTAGCCAAGCAAATGCACGGCGAGGCCGGCCAGCATGGCCGCGACCGGCAACCAAGTCCACTGGTGCTCTGCTCCCTGCTCCTTGCTCCCTACTCCATGCTCCCTGCTCCTCGCCCTCACGTTTCGCCAGAAAAGCCAGATGCTCAGCCCCAAGATCAGCCACCCGTGCTCACACTCCGAACGCGGGTCGGTCCATTGATACCCCCACCAGTAAAACAGCGAGTGCGTCTCGATGTAACCGCGGGACGGGTTGCCAAAAAACTGGAACACGAGGAAACCTGCCAGCGCGCACAGAGCCACCACCGCCCGATGCGGCTGGGCCGGACGCAATTGACTGGCCACGGGGCTTGCCATGTCCGCCACAAAAACAAGATAACGGTGCCATGCAAAGTTTCTCGTCGAGCACCCCCGACCTCCGACCGCGCCTGCTGGTCGTGGAATTGTGGGGAATCGGCGATGTCGCGCTGGCGGTGCCCTTTCTGCGCGAGGCGTCCCGGCATACCCGGGTGACATTTCTGGCCAAGCCGCATGCTGCGCCACTTGTGCGGCGCTTCTGCCCCGAGGTGGAACACGTGTCTTTCACCGCACCATGGACGGCCTTTCGCGGCAAATACCGTCTGCACCGCTGGCCATGGGCGGAGCTGTCTGCGCTGCTTGGCGGCCTGCGGAAACGGCGATTCGCCGCCGCAGTGTCAGCACGGGCTGATCCACGTGATCACGCCTTGATGCTCGTGGCGGGAGCGAAGCTGCGCGTGGGATTTCCGCGGGCGGGATCCTCGCCGTTGCTCACCGAGCGGCTCGCCCCGCCGATACGTCCGCACCGGTCCGAGTACTGGGAAACGCTGGCGGGTCACTTTGGCTGGCAGACCAGGCAAATCGAAAATCCAAGATCCAAAATCCAAAATCACATTGTGATCCATACCGGTGCGGCCCAGCCGACCCGCCAGTGGGGACGCGGGCAGTTCGAGGAAATCGCCCGGCGCTTGCGCGAATCGGGCTGGCCGGTCACTTTACTCGATGACCAGTCCGGCAATCTCGATGATTTGCTGCAAACCCTGGCGACAGCCAGCCGGTTCATCGGCAATGACTCCGGACCGGGTCATCTCGCGGCGTTGCTTGGTGTGCCGACTTTCAGTATTTTTGGGGCGCAATTGCCGGAATCTTTTCATCCCCAGCATCCGCAGGCCGCATGGATCGAGGGGACACCATGCCCCTACAAACCGTGCAATGATTACTGCCATTTTGTCGAGCCGCACTGCATCCGCAGCATCACGGTCGAGGAAACCTGGACGCGCCTCTCAACCTGGCTGGCTCAACTATCCAGCACTGAACGGTAGATCTGCATCGTTTCACGCGCGCATTTTTCCCAGGTAAACTCCTGCGCCCGCACCAAGCCCCGCTGCCGCCAGCCCGTTTCATCGCGCCTGATTTTATCCATGGCTTGCAGCCAGCGATCCGCGTCCAGCTCTGCCAGGCACGCCGCACCACCAGCCACCTCGGGCAGACTTGCCAGCGGTGAACAGATGACCGGGCAGCCGGCCGCCATCGCCTCCACCAGCGGAAGGCCGAATCCCTCGTACAAACTCGGGAAAAGCAGCGCCCGGGCCCGGCGGTATAGGGCTAGGAGCGCGCCATCACTCTGGTAACCGAGGTAGATCCAACCGGCCGGGGGCGGACCCTCGGCCGGCACACCGGACCATCGGGCCCCGACAATCACCAAGGGGGGTAGCTTCGTCCCGTGTTCACGCCAGAGCGAATTTAGAAAAGCCAGATTCTTCCCCGGCTCAAGCGAGCCGACAAAAAGATAGAACTCCGGCGGTAGCTGCGGCAACGGATCTTCCTTGGCCGCGAGGGTGACGCCGGGATGCACCACCTCCAGTTGGCGCGCCGGCAGATTCAGCACCGCCATGGCTTCATCCGCCGTGAAGCGGCTGATGCAGATGATCCGGTCGGCATCCTTGGCGCGACGCAACTGCCGCACCCCGGACCAGAGGTGCCACCGGCGAAACCGCTCCGGGTGACGGAGCAGGGCCACATCACATAGTGTCAGGACATGCCGCGGCCCTTGCACCAGCGGCATGAGTGGTCCGAAGGTATGGTGGACCAGGTCCGCCTGCCTCATTCGGCCGGGCGAGATCAAAGGAGCCCAGACCAGGTTGCGCAGGGCGGTCTTGATCGCACGAGCTGGCTGGGCATAGCCGTAATTCTCGACGGCCCAGCCCAGTTCCTGCAGCTGCAAATCCGCCGGGGGCAAGGCGCGCAGACCTTGCAACAGCCCCTGCACGTAGCGGGCCACGCCGGCACGGCTGACATAAAGCGGGTTGGTATCGAGAGCGACGCGCATGAACGTTCTGGAAAAGGACGCCGGACAAACTGCGGCGGGAACCACCAATATTCCAGCCCGAAGGACGCAAAAACCACCGCACCAGCTAAGGCTTTCATTCGGCCGGCTTCACGTGCAATGATTCCCGACGTGTCCAGCACCCGCCAACCTCTGCAGAATATCGTCTGGCTCGTGAGTGAGCGGGTGGGTCGTGCCGCGGTCACTGCAACTGTACTTGGCACAGTGGCCCGTTACCTTGAGCCGGCCGGTTTTGGTCGCCTGAATTTTGCCGTGACCATCACCGCCATTGGGGCAGCGCTGGCTTCACTCGGCCTGGAAGGTGTGGTGGTCAATGAACTGATCCGCCAGCCCGCGCGCGCCGGGGCGGTGCTCGGCACCGCTGTACGCCTGCGGTTGATGGCGGGCGTGATCACGGCAGGTTTGCTTGCGTCGGTCTTCTGGCTCGCCCCGGGTCTGCGGACGGATGCCCTTTTAGTGAGCATCATCTCGCTCGGACTGGTAATCCAGCCGGTGGAAGTCGTGGATCTTTGGTTTCAGCGTCACCTCGATTCGCGACGCACCGTCGTGGCCCGGTTTGTCGGCATCCTGGCCGGCGCCACCCTGAAGCTGTGGCTCGTGGCCACCGGTGCAGCCCTGCCGGCGTTTGCGTGGGCGCAGATCGCCGATGTCGGTTTTATCGCCCTGAGCCTCGGCTGGGCTGGATGGCGAAGTCCCCATCATAGTGGACCCTGGTTGTGGGATGGCCCCATCGGACGGACTCTGTGGGCGCGCGGCGCCCCGCTCGCGGTTTCCGGGGTCATGGTGGCCTTTGCGCTCCGCCTCGACCAGTTGCTGGTGCGCACGTGGCTGGGTGAAAATCAGGCGGGGATTTATTTTGCCGCAGCCCGCCTCACTGACCTGGCGCTTTTCGCCGGATCGGCCATGGCGCTGAGCCTTTTCCCATCGCTGGCAGCCAGCCAGGCCCATTCCCCGGCCGCCTATCAGGCCCGGTTGCAAGCCATGTTTGATGCGCTCTCAGCGCTGGGTTGGTTCGTCGCCCTGGGTTGCACTTTTATCGGACCCTGGGTCGTCCGGTTGCTATATGGCCCGGCCTATGCCGGTGCCGCCACCGTGCTGGCCGTGCAAGGCTGGGCCTGCCTCTTTGCGTTGAGTGCGACAGTGCGCTGGAACTTCATCATCCTGTCGGCCCCGACCATTCTCAATCTGGCCGCCGCCCTGCTGCATATCCTGACCTTGCTGCCGCTCGCCGCCTGGTTGGTGCCCAAATGGGGCATCAGCGGCGCCGCCTTCGCCTGGCTGGTGGCGGCCGGTGTCAGTGGCGTGCTGACCAGTTTTCTCTTTCCGGCCTTGCGACCGTGCGCCGGCGCCCAAGTCCGCGGGTTGCTCATCGTCTTTACACCAAACCGCTGGCGCGATTTGCTCAGGCAGTTCCACACCTGACCGCGTCGCTCCATCCCCCATCCTGTCAATTCAGCCCACGTGCATGGACTATTCCCAGCAATACGCTAAATACCATTCGGACGACCGGGCGCACCGACATGGACTCACCCTGCTGCATCAACGCATGCTGGGCCCGTATCTACCGACGGAGCGCGATGCGCCGATCCTGGATGTGGGCTGCGGACGCGGCTATGCTCTGCAAGATGTGCGCACCCTCGGCTACACCCGGATTAGCGGAATCGATATCGATACGGGACAAGTGGCCTTTGCCCGTCAGCATGGGCTCGAGGTCACCTTGGTGGAAAGCACCGAGAAATTCCTCGCGGACCAGACCGGTGCTTATTCCACCATTCTGCTCATGGATGTGCTCGAACACGTGCCACGTGAAAACCAGCAGAGGTTTCTGCAGGCCATCGCCCACAGTCTTCGTCCTGGCGGCCGTCTGATTTGCACCGTGCCCAACGCCGGGTCGTCCATCGGGGGCTTCTGGCTGCACAACGACTACACCCACCAATGGAGCTTCACGGCGGACAGTCTGTCGTTTCTCCTCGGGCAAAGTGGTTTTGGCCACATCCATTGCACCGGCGTGGAATTTTTCCTGCGACCCCGTTTTCTCTTCTGGCTGCCCATCCCGCGCAGCATTTCCTGGTGGTTCAGGTGCTGGGGTCGCACCCACCGGCGCGCGGAATTCATCGCTGAACTGGGCTGGGCCCGGGGTCGGGCGGTGATCCTCACGCCGAACCTCCTGGCCGTGGCGGAGCGGACCGGGTGATGAGCGCCACGATAAGTTACGATGTGTTTGATACCGTGGTGACGCGCGACTTTGCGCACCCGCGGGACCTTTTTGTCCACCTTGGCACACAGCTTCGGGAACGGGGCGCGCACCACCTCGAGCCGCTGGATTTCGCGCGCGCCCGCTGGGCGGCGGAACTCACCGCAAGAAAACTCTCGCCACACACCGAGGTCGTGCTGGACGAGATCTACGCTGTGCTGGCGCGACAACTCGGTTGGGACGAAGCCGCCAAGTGCACCGCCCGGGATCTGGAGCTGGCCATCGAGTCCCGGCATCTGCGCGGGGTGCCCCTGATGCGCCCCGTCCTCCACGCCGCGCGCGCCGAAGCCGGGCGGCTGGTCTTTCTCTCCGACATGTACCTGCCCTCCGCCGTGCTGCGTACCTGGCTCGCAAGGGAGGGGGTGATGGAACCACAGGATCTGCTCCTCATCTCGGGCGAGGCCCGGGTGAACAAAAATTCCGGTGCATTGTTCCTGACCGCGCAGCGCGATACCGGCAGCCAATTCGCCCACTGGCACCATGCCGGCGATCATCCGTTCGCGGATGTGGTGAAACCCCGGCAACTCGGCATCACCGCAACCCATCTGACGCATGCCCAGCTGACGGCTCGCGAGCGCAAGGCGCGCGGCTCAAGCGGGGAGTTCGCCCTGGTCTGGCGTTCGTTGCTGGCGGGCGCCATGCGCCTCGCCCGGCTGGAACACACCCCGGCCACCGATCGGGAGGCGGTGCTTTGGGAAGTTGGCGCGACAGTGGCGGGTCCGCTGTTTTACGGGTTTGTGCGCTGGACGCTGGCCGAGGCCAGGAAACGCGGGGTGCGCCGGCTCTATTTCCTGGCCCGCGACGGCCAGATATTCTGGCGCATCGCCCAAGCCATCCAGGCCGTCGAACCGGGCGCGCTGGAATGCCACTACCTTCTCGCGTCCCGGCTGCTTTTCTCGGGTTCCGCCGAGCTGGATTCTCCCGGGGCGTTGCGCACGCTCATCGCACCGAACGTGCCGTTTCATTCCTTGCGCCAGATGCTGCTCCCCTTGGGCCTGGATGAAACGTGGGCTCAATCGCACCTGCCTGATCGCTTGCGGCCGGTCCAGTCGGAGGCCAATCTTTCCCCGGCTGAACGGGAGGCCCTGGCTGACTGGCTCCTGGCCCCGGCCCAACGCCCGGAACTGCAAGCCGCGTTGGAGCGACGCACGGCCCAAGCCCGCACGTATCTTGCCGATGCCGGTCTGCAACCGGGGGAGCCGGTCGCTCTGGTGGATGCCGGATGGTTTGGCACCATCCAAAGGAGTCTTGAGCACATGCTGGGTTCCACCAATGCGCCCGCACCACTGACTGGATTTTACCTCGGGGTGATGCCCCCGGGCGTTCCGGCGCTCGCGGGCCAGGCCATTGGTTACACCAACCAATTCGCACCCCTGCCACTGATGCGCGAGGAGTCACACAAAGTGCTGATCGAACTCATGGCCCAAAGCGACCACGGACAGGCCACCAGTTTCGTTCAACGTGACGGGCGATGGACGGTGCAATTGCAGGACGCGGGACCGATTGATCTCGCGGAAATCCGATTGTTCCAGAAGGCGGTCCTGACCTTTGCCCGGTGTGCACTGGCCACCGCCAGCGTGGCCGCCCCGCCCGAGGATGAATTCGCCCGGGTGGTGATCGGACCATATCGAACCCTGCACGACCATCCTACCATCCGCGAGGTGCGCGTGCTCGGTTTTCTGCCCCACTCTGACCAGTATTTCGAGCAACGGCATGCGACCCTTTGCGCCAATCTGAGCTTGCGGGCAATGCTGGCTGCGCTCGCTGACTATCGTCGTCGTCCGCCCCACTGGTGGGTGGCCGGCCAGGCGGTGTTGGGACACGCCGCCCTGCTGCGCACTTTCCGATGGACAAAGATGCTGTGGTGGAAACTGACCGGGCGATCCGAATGAAATCCCCGGTCAGGCCGGTTGCAACCGCAGAGCCCTGACCGGGCCAAGAAAAAACATTCGGGCCACCAGTGCGCGCTCTGCCCCCGCCGGCCACCAAGCCAGCATAAAAAGCCGGGAAGCCGTCAGCAAGGCGGGCACGGTGCGCCGCAGCGCGAAACTGCGGCGCGCATGATAAGCGGCCAGCACCCAGAAACCCTCGGCGAGAAACTTCCGGGTGTAGTGCCGCAGTATCACTGCGTCATCCGGCCTCCCCTCCGTTCCAACCAACAGTTGCGGCCAGTCACTCCCTTCCGGGCGGCCGGTGCGGCGGCGCACGGCAAGCAGACGGATCACGCATTGCTCGGCCGCGATGCGCGCAGCCTGTTCCACCGTGGCCTGCGCGGGGTGGCGGCGGTAGCGCAGCAATACCTCCGGCACGGCGCCGAGCGTGAATCGCTCGGCCGCCCGCGCGAGAAAATCAAAATCTGCCGTCAGCGAAAACTCCGCCCGATAAGGCAGTGTGACGAAAACTTCCCGTCGTCCGGTGTAGGCGGGGGTGACGACCGGCGAGGCAAACTGCGTGTAGCGGCGCTGGGCTTCCCCGTCCACCAAGGCGAATTCGCGGCCGATCACCCGGCCGGTGTCATCGATCGTTTCCGCACAGGACGACACCAGCCCGAGCGCGGGCTCGGCCTGGAGCAGAGCCACCTGCCGTTCAAGCCGCCGGGGGAGCATGAGGTCGTCGTGATCAAGCAGGGCGATGAATTCGCCCCGGGCGGCGGCCACGCCGGCGTTGTGGCCCGCCGGTATCCCGCGGTTTCGCTCGAACCGCACCCAACGAAGGCGCGGGTCGCGGCCAAGCTCACCCAGGCCGTCGGATGTAAGTCCGGCACCGTTGTCCACCAACACAAGCTCGAGGTCACGGAAGGTCTGCTCCAGCACGCTCGCAAGGGCGGGACGCAAAAAAGGGGTGTCGCGATGGCAGACCATCAAGACGGAGACGGTGGGCATGGGGTCAATCACACCGGCGGGCGATGAGCGAGGCAAGGCAGGTTTGCGGTCGCCCTTGTCCGGAGTTGCGCCCGGGCGGCGGTCTGGCTGTGCTGGATGAAATGAGTCCGCGCCTGCGCATCCTGCTGGTCGGTTTTTTTACCTCGGTGCTGGCCGTGTGGGTCGGGATTGAACTGGCGCAGGAGGAACATTTCATTGCGGCGTTGTCAGCCTTGATCTGCGTGTGGGCCATCCTGTCCTGGACCCGCGGCCCGCTGGCCGAGGCCTGGTTGCTGGGCTTCCTGGTCTTTGGCTATATTCTCGGGAGCCGCGGTTTCGCCCAGATCATGCCCGTGCCGGGCCTGCCGCTTTTTTTCAGCGAACTCGGCCTCGGCAGCGTGATTGCACTCGTCGTGTTGCGCGGGACACTGAAACGCGAACTGCCGATCCGGCGCGACTGGCTAAACGGCCTGCTGCTGCTCTGGCTGGCGCTGGGCACGGGTCGCATCGTGTGGGATGTCCGCGCCTATGGTATTCTGGCGCTGCGCGACTTCGCGATGGTTTACTATGTGTTGTACTTTTTCGCGGCCCAGGCCCTGGCGGAACATGCCCCTTCCCGCCGGCTGATGCATGGGGCCTTGCTGGTCACGTTCGGGTTGCTGCCGCTGACGGGCCTGCCCGCCAGCCTGTTCCCGGATTTTTTCCTGGCCAATTTCCTCGTCGATGGTGTGCCGTTGATTTTCTACAAGGGCGATCTGCTCGCGACGTTTCTCTACACTGGTTTTATCGTGTTGCTTCCTGCCGGCCAACTCAACCTGCGGGAGGACTGGTGGCGGTGGCTGGCGGCGCTGGCCTCGCTGATCCTGGGTCTGACGCTGCTCTCCCGCTCCAGTATGGTCGGTCTCGCCGTGGCCCTCGGGTGGCTGGCCCGGGCGGGCCAGTGGCGGCCAGTCCGTGTGCTCGTCACCGTCTGCCTGACCGGGCTGCTCGCCGTCACCGTCTACTCGTTGCTCCAGAAGAAAGACTTCTCCCAAACCCGGGCCTACGCGATCTACGAAGCCGTGGCCTCCATCGCCGACTACAGCGGCACCCAGATTTACCAGAGCGAGGAGAGCGGCAACAAGGGCGACAACAACCGCTTTCGCCTCATTTGGTGGAAAAACGTCGCCGAGGAAACATTGGAAACGTCGCCTGTCTTGGGGCTGGGTTTCGGGGCCGATCTGGCCCACGGCTTTCTGCTCGAATACTATCCGACCTCCGAGGTGGATTTTTCGGCGCGCAGTCCGCATAATATCTTCATGACCGCCCTCGGCCGCATGGGACTGGTCGGGGTCGCGGTGCTGCTGTCAGTCTATTGGGTGCAGGGCCGCAGCACGGCCCGGGTCGCACGCGAAGCCCGTTCCAATCCCGCCCGGCAGGCCGCCATGGCCCTGCAGGCGGCGGTCTGGGTCATAATGGTCAGTGCTTGCTTCGGCGTCGTGCTGGAGGGACCGATGGGCGCCATCCCATTCTGGATCATGCTGGGCCTCGCCCATCAGGCGGCGTCACGCGACAACATTGCGCCGTTGCCAGCGGACTCGGCGCCTGTTTAGTGGCGGGTCCATCCATCCGTGAAGTTCACCCGCAGCATCGATCTCGGCAGTTTTTTCAAATTCACCACGCGCGAGCGGTTTGATTGGATCACGCCGGTCTGCCTGCTGGTGCTGGCGACCTTCGGGGTGTTCTTCATCTACAGTGCCCAACTGGCGATGGGCCGCGAGGATTGGCAGCGGCAACTGGTCTGGATGGGCGTTGGGGCGGCCCTTTATCTCGCGGTTTCACTGCTGGACTATCATCTGTGGTTGCGGTGGTCCCACTGGGTGTACCTGGTCAGTCTCGTTTTGCTCCTGCTGGTGCTCATCCCCGGCATCGGCGACACGCGCGGCATGGGCGCCCGGCGCTGGCTGAATCTTGGCGCATCCTACCAACCCTCGGAAAGCGCCAAGCTGGCCGTGCTGGTCATGACCGCCGCCACCCTGACCGGCGCCAAAATCGGCACGGTGCGTGATTCGCTCCAAACGCTCGTAAAATTGGCTCTTGCCGCTGGTATACCCATGGTGTTGATAGTCGCCGAGCCCGACCTCGGAACCGCCCTGGTCATCGCCCCGATGGTCTTCGCCATGTTGTATTTCTCCAATCTTTCCACGCGCTTTTTTGCCGCGGCCGTGGGCGTGTTTGTCCTGCTCGTGGGCATCGTGGCGCTCGATACCTGGTGCTACGCCGGCTTTCTGGAGGAGCACCATCTGTCGCCGTCGTCCGACAAGGGCGCCTACGAGTCGCACTCGTGGCTGCCACTGCATGATTACCAGCGCAACCGCGTGCTGGCCTTCATCATGCCCGACAAGATCGACCCCATGGGCATCGGCTGGAACCAGCGCCAGTCGCTCATCTCCGTCGGCTCGGGCGGCCTGACCGGCAAGGGCTGGACCGAGGGCACGCAGGCCAAGCTGGGCTACCTGCCGCGCA
>CAZBLQ010000067.1:0-19794 GCA_964492635.1 uncultured Oleiharenicola sp. | reverse complement strand
CTCGGCACCGGTTTCAAAACCCTCCTGCCCTCCGGCTCGGCCGTGGGCTGCAAGTCCGCTGCGCTCACCGTCGCCTTCGCCGCGTGCACCGCCCGGCCGCATCACATTGAAAATCCGCTGCAGATGCCTGCCTACGAATATCCCCGCGAACACGGACCACGCGCGCCCAGTTTCGCGCGCGCGACGGTTGTGCCCGGACCGGGGTCCGCCACGGTGTTCATCTCCGGCACGGCGGCCATCCGCGGCCACGCGACGGTTGCCCCGCACAGCATCCGCGAGCAACTGGCGGTCACCCTGGAAAACCTGCGCGAAATTTCCGGCGCCTGCGGACTTGGCCCCAATCTTGATCACGGCGGCAGCTCATCGCGTCATTTCAAAGTTTATCTGCGTCAGCCGGCTGACCAACCCCTGGTCGCAGCCGCACTGGAGGAAAGCCTCCTGCATTCCAAGGACCGGGTTTCTTACCTGCAGGCCGACATTTGCCGGGCTCCGCTCCTGGTCGAGATTGAAGCCACGCTCTTCCGGGTTACTACGCTACGCACCTGAGCCGGGATCATGCTGTTGAAGGCAAGTTCACTTGGTATGAGGGCAAACTGAAAGGTGGTCGCCGATTTCCACATCGGCGAAAGGCGTCGGTATGGAAACCGACGCCCACCTAACTGCATGAGTCCGGCTGAGCCGGGGATCATGCTGTTGCTGGCCCCGGCATCCGGAATTGCTAGCCAATCATGGCCTGCAGTGCGCGTGTGTCGGTCTTGCCCCGGTCCGTCAGAGGTAACGCCGCCACCACGGTCCACTTTTTCGGAATTTTCCAAGCCGCCGTGTCCGTGTGCAGGGCGGCCCGCAACTCCGCCAGCGGCCGCGTGGTCACCACCACGGCACCGAGGGTGGCGTCGGCCGGCCCGCCGGTGACCCCAACCCACACCTCGCGCACGCCGGGCAATCGGCGAAGCCGGGCGGACACCTCAGCCAGACTAACTCGCCGGCCGGAGATCTTCACCGTGGTGCCGCGCCGGCCCAAGAGCGCCAGTCCGCCACTTGCATCCCGCGCCACCCGGTCGGGCATGATCCATCCACCCTGCCTCGCCCGCCGCCGGCGATTGCCATGGGTAAACACCGCGGCACTGCACACCAGCAACCGCTGTCCACGCAGCGCAGCGAGCCTGACCCCGCGCATCGCCCGGCCCACTCCGCCGTCGAAGGTCGCCCGGCCGGTCACATCGTAGGCGATGCCGCCGGTTTCGCTTGAGCCATAGAAACTGTGCAGCCGCCGGCCAAACCGCGCCGCAAAATCACATGCGACCTCCGGCGGCAGCGGGGCTCCCGCCGAAATGCCGAGCCGCAGACTGTCCAGCCGCACGTCCGAGGCCGCCAGCGCCCACCACATCACGGGCACGCCGGGAAACACGGTCGGTTGCCACTGCGCAAAATCCGCCGCGATGGCGTGCGGCAGCGGCGCCGCACCGCAGACCAGCGGGACACCTTGCGCGAGTAGCGGCACGGTCAAGTTCCCCAGCCCGTAGGAATGGCCCAGCGGAATCAGCGCGTAGTTCAGGTCGCGCGGACCGATGCCCATCGTGGCCGTCACCTGCCGGCCATCGGCCAGCAACTGCGCCGCCGTGAACACCAGCGGACGCGGCCGGCCGGTTGTGCCCGAGGTCAGCTTGATCAGGCAGACGGCGGAATCACGGTAACGTTTTGCGTTCGCCAGGGCGAGCAGCCTCGACCCATCCCACCAGAAACCTGCGCGCAGGGATTGCGCCAGCAGCCGTTGGGCCGCCGGCGGTTCCGCCGCGTCGAGCGGCACGACGACCGCGCCGGCCTTGAGCAGGCCCAGAAATATCTCCAGCCAGCCGATGCCGTTCGGTGTGGCGAAGACCACGGACCGGCCCGCCAGTGTGCCGGGCTTCGGCACGTGCGTCCCGAGCCAGACATCGGCGCGCCGGTCGAGTTCGCGGAACGTCACGTGCTGTCCGTCCGCCGCCGACACCACCGCGCGGTCACCGCCGCGGCGGCGGAGAGTCTTGGCCCAAGCCTGAAGCAGCGCCCGGCTCATGGTTTTTTCCCCAGGGCGGCCAGGTGTTCAAACTCGATTGCGATCAGGGCGACCAGCACCATGAGGGCCACCGTCGAGCCGAGTGCGCGCACCACGGGAATGCCGCTCAGCGCCAGCACCCCGAACGACGCGGCGGCCGTCAGGGCCGACATCCGCACCGATACCGGCGGTGGTTCGTGGCGGTAGGCCGAGGTGGCGGTGAAGATCGAGTAGTTGTGCGTCAGGCACACGCCGAGAAACGCGCCCAGCAGGTGAAACAGATTGAGCGGCAACCCGAGCCAGCCGAACAGCCCGAAGAGACCGAGGCACGCACCGCAGGGGATGGCGAAGATGCGCACACCGTCACGCAAACCATAGGTGAGAAACACACCCGTCCCGACAATCGCGAGGCCCGTTAGGCTGAGCCACAAGGCCGACTGCCGGTAGCGACCGAAAACCCGGTTGAGCGACTGGAGCTGGCTCGCGCTTACCGTGTGGGAATCGGCCGGTGGTGCCACAACGGGCGCCGCGCTGGCGATGGTGACGAACCAGCTCAGCGGCCGGCCCGTATGCAGCAGCAGGCCGAGCGGTCCCGCGAGCTTCGCCTGCAACGCGCCGAGCGCGGTGTCGACATCGGTCTCCTTCGTCCCGGCAGCATGGCGGGCATAGGTCACGAAGAACGGCGAAAATTCACCGACATCGAATCCACCCGCCACCAGCGCGGCGCGCAGTTGCTCTGGAAATTCCGGGTGCTCGCGTCCAAACTGCTCCGCCCGCGTCTGTTCTTCCCGCGTTGGGACAATCGCGCCCAGCCCGATGGTCCGGGTGTGTCCGCCGCCTGCAAGACGCAGCCACGTCTCCAGTTTCTCCAGCGAAGCACGCGCCTCGGCCAGGTCGCCGCCGTAGGTAAGATAAACCGTCCGGTCGGCGTGCTCGCCGAAAAGCGCGCTGATGCGCGCGTCCTCCCGAGTCAGTTCCGGCGAGGGAATCTCCAGTTCACGGATGTCGTCCTTCCAGGTCAGCCTCGCGAGTCCGGGCAGCGCCAGCACCCAGAGTACGATGAGCAACCGGCGCGTCCACCGGCGGAAATCCGGCGGCAGTGCCTGTCCGCCGCGAAACGCCCGCGCCTCGAGAAAGGGATTCCGCACCGTCGCAAAATAAATCACCGCCGCGCCCAGCGCGCAGACCAGGCCTGCGCCGACGAAGGCGCCGAGCTGGCGGATGAAGGGCAGCTCGGAGAACAACAGCAGGGCGAAACCGGCCACCGTCGTCAGGCAGCTGGCGAGCAACGGTTTTGCCAGCCGGCGGACCTTCTCCGCATATTCCTCGTCCGGCCGGGCCGGCGGCTGCATGAAAAGATAAAACCCGTAGTCGATGGCCACGCCGGTCAGCAGTGAGCCGACCACGAACACGAGGATGTGCACGCGGTCAAACGCCAGGGTGACGCACACCCACGCCCCGAGCACGGACAGCAGCACGACCGGCAGCAGGTGCAGTCCGCGGTGCACGCCGCGAATGAACGTGAAAGCCACGGCCAGCACGGCGGCCAGCGAGAGTGCATTGAGCCACGTCACCTCGTGCTCGATCCGCGCCCGGCTCGCTGCGGCGAACCGGTTTACCCCGGTGTACGCGACGGTGAGACCGGGATATTCCGCACGCACCGCGGCCGCCGCGCGATCAATGGCGGCAAATGCCGGCGCCTGTCCCGCCTCGCTCAGGGGTGACGCGGCCAGTCGCGCCCACACGAGGGCCGGAGTCACTGCACCAACGGTGGCGGGTTGGACCAGCGCGAGGCCGTCCTTCAGCCGGTCAACGGCACCGGCCATCAACAGCAGCGGATCGGCCGGAATCATCTCCTGAAAAGCGAGCGCTTCGGGTGTCGCCAGAAACCGGCCGAGCGCCGCGACGGTGTCGTGCGCGAGCCAGTCCGAAAATACCGCAGGGACGCCGCCGGTGGCGGCATAGGCGATCGCGCGTTCCTGCAGCCAGAGCGGAAACAGCAGGGAGAACCGCTGTTCAAACAGCTCGCGACCCAGCGCATCGCGCGCCGCGGTGTCGCCCATGACCAGCGCTTGGTCAAAGGCCGGCTCGCGGGTCAATTCAGCGGCAAAGCGGGCCGCCTCCTCCGGGGCGGCCGGCGCACCGCCCGGTCCGGTCAGCACGAGGAACACCGTGCGCGCCTCGGCCTGGCTGGCGAGTGAACGGACCAGGGTCAGCTCCGGTGCGCGTTCGTCGGCCGGGATCAGATCAAGCACGTCCGTCGAGATCTTCTTCGCGTAGTCAAGTTGGGCCAGCCACAGCGAGCCGAGCAGGGCGCCAGACCCCAGCAGAATCCAGCCCAGCAGTTGACGGCGGCGAAAGGTCATCGGGCTCAGCGAAAATATGTTTTCACTTCGTCGGGAGTGAACGCCGTGGACGGCCGCGGCGGTTCGATGATTATCTCGATGGCCTGCCGGGCGCTGCGGCGGATTTCGATGTGCCGGATGGTGGCGGCCTCCCCGGCCACGGTGATCCGGCCGACGCTGCGACGCAAAGCCTCCGTGCGCGGCACGAGCGCCAAAGTCCACGCCCCGCCGTCACGCTGCCCGTAAAGCTCAAAGTCCTTCTCCAGCGCGGCAAAGTCAAAACGCAGCACGTGGAGCAACGCCCCATTGGCCGCGGCGGCCCGCGGGTCGGCCGGCGGCGCCTTTTCCCCGGCCGCCGCGCGAATCAGCACACCCTGGGCGTCGAGCACGACCGTGCGTTCCTCCGGCAGCGTGTAGTGCAGGCTCAGGCCGCGCGCCGCGGAGACGCGCACCTCGCCTTTCAGTTCGACGGGATCCTTCTTGAAGGGGAAGAAACGACGCTCGGCAAAATCGGCCGTGGTGTCGGGATTGTGCGCCAAGGCGTCGACCAGATCGCTCCACGCCGGGGCGGCGGGTGCCAACCGGTGCTCCGGATTGACCAGCGGGTCTGATTCGGCGGCACGGGCGGACACGGTGCACAGCAACAACAGCGCCAGGACAACCCCGGCTTCACGCCACTGGCGCCGGTGGCGGAGCAGCGCGGGCCAGCGCCATAGCAGCAGTTCGGTGATGAGCCGGGTGTGCATCCAGACCAGCGTGGCGTTGTCCCGCCCATACCGGAAATGCGTCACCCCGCCCTCGGCACGAGAGAAATAGCGCACCGGCGCGGCAAGGTTCACCGGAAACATCCCGGCCCAGAAAAGCCGCACCGCCGCCTCGGTGTCAAAATCGTAGCGCCGGCCGCCGCGGCACGGCCCGAGCACGACGAGCAGCGGGGCAAGCGGATAGACGCGGAATCCGAACAGCGGGTCGGCGACTCCGGAGCCCAGCAGCTCGAAGCGCACAAGCCCCACGCTGAGCTTCCGGCCATGCCGTCGCTCGGCCGGGATGTTGGCGGGAAAAATCGGCCGGCCCAGCACTAGGGCGGCCGGATGCCGCTGCGAAGTTTCCATGAATTCCGCGATGCTTTCCGCCGGGTGCTGCCCGTCGGCGTCCATCACCAGCGCGTGGGTGAAGCCGCGCGCCTGCGCCGCCCGGGCACCCGCGAGCACCGCGGCTCCCTTGCCGGAATTGCGCGGCAGCACGAGCACGGTGAGGGCCGGTTCGGTCTTCGCCAGTTCCAGCACGGGCTTTTCGCTGCCGTCGGTGCTGCCGTCGACGACCACCAGAACCGGCTGCCAGTGACGCAACACTTCCGTCACCACCTCACGGAGGCGCGGGCCGGTGTTGTAAGCCGGCAGAATGACGAGGTGGGTGGCGGAAGCCATCATATCACGACAGGTGGCTGATCCGGCAAACTGACGGCCGGCGGCCAAGTCTGGCAAGCCGCCGTGCCTGGGTCAGCCCGAAACCATGCCTCGATGTTGGCGGCGAGTGCAGCGACGCTGGCCGTCGTGTCGGTGGCGACCAGCGGGCCCACCTTCACCTCGACGTGGGCCGGGAATCTCGGCAGCCGCCACGAGGTGCAGTCCTTGGTGAGGACATCGGAATCGGTGGTGATGCGTACCAACTGGATCGGCACACGTGCGCGCCGGGCGATGAGGACAAAGCCAGGCTTGAAAGGCAGCAGTATTTCACCGGGCGGGGTGCGCGTGCCCTCGGGAAAAACAATCAGTGTGTGACCGGTCGCAACCTTGTCCGCCGCCCGGCGCACGAGTTCGTGTCCACCGTCGCTCGCAAGGTAGCCGGCGCGGCGGGCCGCGGCGCCCAGCACGGGATTGCGCCGGATGGCGGGCTTGAAGATGCACACGGCCTCGGGCACCCGCGCCAGCAGGCAGGTGATGTCGATCAAGGCCGGGTGATTGGCCACCAGCACCAGCCCGCCGCGCGGCAACTGATCAAATCCATGATAGCGCACATACACCAGCCGGGCAAACACACACCACCAGTGGAAGAAGGCAAAGTGCCGGTGGATCAACCGCTGGTAGAAACGTTCAACCCGGTCGGATGCCGGCAGCCAGCCGGTCAGCCAGCTGAAGAGGCTCAATTCCAGTCCGCCCGCGGCAAAGAGCAGCAGCGTGCCGTAGTAAGCCGGGAGGTAGTAGACAGAGCGGAGGGACATGCACGAAACCAGGCACGCTGACTAGCGAACGGTGGATGATATGGGCGGATTGAGGGGCAGAAAGTTAAACCACAGGAATGGATGCTGGCGAACCAATGTTTCGAGCTGGACCAGCACCGCTTGGAAATGCACCCGGGCCGCGCGCAGATTTTCCTCACGCCGCGCGCCCGGATCGGGCGTGAAGGTCGGCGAGGCAAACACCCGCATTCCCTCTTGCGCTTCCTCCGGGACGGCGATGCAAAAAGCCACCGGGCGGTGAAAGAGGACGGCCAGATGGTAGATGGTGAAGGGGAACAGCCGGTCGGCGCCGAGAAAGCGGAACGCTTCCGCCTTCGCACTGAATTCAGGCCGGTCGCACTGCAGGGCCAGCGTCTCACCCGCCTCGATCGCCGCCTTCAGGTCGAAGATCAGGCGGGCGGGATCGTTGATCCAGAGAAACGAGACCTGTCCGCCAAAGCGCTGCCCGAGCAGCCGGGTGTCCGTGGAGTTTCCGACGCGCTGCCGGATGATGGAGACGCGCCGGCCGCGCCGGCCCAGCAGGTAGCCGAGCAGGTCGGAGCCGCCGAAGTGGAACGTGCCAAAGAGCGCGGGCTGCGCCGAATCCACCAGCGCCTCAAACGCCACGGCGTTATCCGGCTCCACGGTGCAGTGCACTGGTGCACCGCGGCTCGCGCGGAGTTTGAGCATCAGGAAATTGGCGAAGGCAAAAAAATGTCGCCACACCTCGATCAGCCGCGGCGGCCGGCCCAACACGACCGCAAGGTAGGCACGCGAGTGGGCGCGCTGCGCCGGCATGAAGGCCAGCCCCACCCCCGTGCCGATCATCAGCATCGGCCGGAAGAACCAGCGCGGCCACCACCGCTCCGCCCATAAAAGAAAACCGTAGCCCCAGTCCGGGCCCGGATTGCGTGGTGCTGCCAGTGGGAGAGTCATCGCCATTCCAATGTCCAGCAGCCCCCTGACCCGTTCCAGCCGAGCGACTGGCGTCCGGCAAGGGCGCGGGCAAAGTTTTCCAGTGTCGGGCAGGTTTCAGCGGACTGGGCGCCGGGGGTGAAGGCGACGCGGCCCGCGGCTTCCGCCGATTCACGTGTCACCACCGTGGCGAAGGCAAACGGCTGCGCCGCCGCCTTGTGTTGCTCAAGCATCCAGGTGCCGCGTTCTTCGCCACCCACGAGGAAGACCCTTGCCGCGGGCTCAAGCAAAGCGGCCAGCAAAGCCTGTTCAACCAGCCGGGCTCCGCCGGCCATCGGCCAAAGCCGCGCGATAGCCTGCTGGCGGCCGATCAACACCTGTTGCACGCCGCCCGGATGAATCGAGGTCTGGAACAGCAACGGACTCGGCGCCGGAAAACTGGTCAGAAAATCCTCGAGCGCCCGCGTCTCGGCAAAAATCGTTGCATAAACAAGTGCGTCCTCCGGCCTGAGCGGGACTCCGTCGAGCGCAGAGCCGATGAGCAGCCCGAGGTGCGTCATCCGGCGCAGCGCGGTGCGCGGAAACCTGTCTGCCAGTCTCCCGCGCGCGTCGGCCGCCGTCTCTTCCGAGGCGGGCAGCTCGACCCTCACCTGATGGAGGAAACGCTCAATCATGGGTGAGCAGCATCGCCGCATGGGCGCCGCCGAAGGCGTTGCTGGTAAGAATCGTCCCGTCGAACTCCGCACTGGCGAACGGCGCCAGCGCCACGGCGTCCGTGAAACTCGGCGCCCGGCCCCCGACGGTGCCGGGAATCCGTCCGCCCCGCAGCGCCGCGAGCGCAATCGCCAGCTCAACCAGCCCGCAGCTGCCCAGCGTGTGGCCGAGGCTGCCTTTCCACGACACCAGCGGCGCACCCGGAAATTGTCGCGTCACGACTTCGGCTTCGAGCCGGCCGGCCTCCAGTGTGCCGGTGCCGTGCCCCTTCACCCAGACCCGGCGACCTCCCGCCACCGCGGCGATGGCCGCCGCCGTGGCCGCGAAACCAGCGCCGTCCGGCTGGTTGCCGGTGAAGTGGAACATCTCGTTGTGCAGCGCATGCGCCGCGATTCGGAAGGGCCCGGCCTCGCGGGTGAGCACGGCGAAACCCGCGCCATCGCCGAGGCCGATGGCCCCGGTCTCGCGCACGGCGTAGGGCGCGGGCATGGTCCCGTTGAGGATTTTCAGACTGTGAAACCCGCCGGCGACAAACGGGCTGACAAAGTCAAACGAGAACACCAGTACGCGGTCCGCCAGCCCGGCGTGCAGCAGCCGCGCGGCGTGGGCCAGCCCGAGGTGCGCGGTCACGCAGGCATGGGAGAACACCGTGACGTTTTCGCCCCAGCGGAATTCGTGACGGAGCAGTTCGACGCTCGCGTACGGCGTGCCGTGGGCCAGGTGGCGCGCATCGTGATCACGGGTGAACGCATACAGACTGCCGACGCCGAAATTGCTGCTCGTGACAATGACCGGCGCACGCGCCGAACCCCACGCCTCCGCTGGAATGCCGGCAGCCAACCGGCGCAAACCAGCCAGCCACCGGGGCGGCAGGGTTTCATCCATCGGCCCGGTCAGCGCCAGAGGAACGAGGTCACCACCGTCACGGCCGAGCACGGGAGTCGGTTCGAGCGCGCACCGACCGGCGAGCAATGCGGCGGCCGTGGCGGCGGCGTCACCCAGTGACGTGAGGCAGTCACAAGCCGCGAGGCCCGCGGGCAGCTGGTCGGCCGGCGCATTCATGCGGTCGGGAAGCTCAGGCGCCGGATCCGCGCGAGCGGAGATAGGCGGCGAGGGTGTTGACGCTGGTAAGGGCCGAGCGCGATTCCTCGCTGCTGCCGATTTTCACGCCGAACTCCTTCTCGAGCGTCATCACGAGTTCCAGGGCGTCGATCGAGTCGAGGCCGAAACGTGGCGAGCCGATGAGCGGCTCGTCGTCGGGAATGTCTTCGGGCCGGACGCCATCGAGCTTGAGGGTGGCGATGATCAGCGATTTGAGCCGGAGCGTGAGAGGGTCGGACATGGGAAATTCAGGCGGGACGGCGCAGGACGTGGCAGACGTTGCTGCCGCCGAAGCCGCTGCTGTTGTTGAGCACGAGACGCGGGGCTTCGTCAAGCGAGGTGCGGGGCAGGTCGAGCCCGGCGCACACCGGGTCGGGCTCCTCCAGGTGCGCGGCGCCGGGAACAAACCCTTCGCTGATGGCCAGCGTGCAAAAGGCCGCCTCCATCGCGCCCGCGAGAGAGAGGCCGTGACCGGTAAGCGCCTTGGTGCTGCTGACGCGCGGTCTGGCGCCGTGGTTCGTGAAGATGGCGTGCAAGGCCAGCGCCTCGGAACGATCACCCGCGGGCGTGGAAGTGGCGTGCGCGTTGACGTAGTCGATGTCGGTCGCATTCACGCCGGCATCGGCCAGCGTGCGGCGCATGGCTTCGCGCAGGCCGGCGCCCTCGGGATGCGAGGCCGCCACACTGTGGCCGTCACCCGCCTGGCCCCAGCCGGCCAGCTCCGCCTGGATGCGCGCGCCACGGCGGCGGGCCAGGGCGGCGTCCTCGACGACCAGCGCGACGGCACCGCCGGTGCCGACAAAACCGTCGCGCCGGCGGTCGAAGGGCCGCGAGGCGGTCGCCGGATCGGGATTGTTGGACAGGGCGCGGAGAGTGGCGAACGGCAGGATGCTCTCTGTCGTCATGTCCTCGGCGCCCACGACGAGCATGCGCTGCTGCCGGCCGAGTCGGATCTCATCCATCGCGTAGCCGAGCGCGTGGCTGGAGGACGCGCAGGCGGACACGAAGCCGCAAACGGCGCCGGAGATCTTGTAGTGCGCGGCGAGGTTGAAATTCAACGTGCCGGCGATCGAGGACACGATGCCCATCGGATTGCCGCGCTCGCCGCGGGTGGCGCGCATCTGGTCGAGGAAATGCCCGAGCAGGAAAGGCGAGCCGGCCGAGGCGCAAAACAATCCCGTGTCGCCTCCCATGAGCTGCGCGGGCTCGAGCCCGGCCTCGGCCAGCGCCTGCTCCAGTGCGCAGAGCGCGAAGACGCCATGCGGGGCGAGGCTTCGGACCAGCTCGCGATCAACCGTGAAATGTTCCGGCCACCGCCAGTCGCGCCAGCTGGGCGTGGGAAAGGCGAAACCCTTGACCGTGCCGGCGACCTTCACCGGCAGGCCCGGATTGTCCAGGAACACATACGGCTCAAAGCCATGGTGCAGCTCGCGCAGGCTGCGCAACACGGAGGCGCGGTCCTGGCCGATGCTGGTGATGAAACCCAGACCGGTGATGACGGGCAGCGGCGGCATGCGGGACGGCCGCGGCTTCAGCCCGCCGGACGGGCGGAGATTTTGCGCCGGACGAAACCGCGCAGATCGTCCAGCGTGCGCACCCGGATTATTTCCTCGTTGGTGATGCTGATGGCGAACAGATCCTCGGTGAAGAAGACCACCTCGGTAATGGCCAGAGAGTCAAAGCCCAGGTCCTCCATCAGGCGCGTGTCTCCGGGCATTTCCGCGAGCGGTCGATCCGGCTGGCGGGGAATATAGTCCTTGAGGATGGCAAGGATCACGGGGTCCAGCGCGGCGACATCCCCCGTGGATTCGAATTTGTGAAACGCCGCCCGGATAGGCGGCGGAAGATGCCGGATGGCATCCGCCTTGCTGGCCGGGTCGAAGGGTTTGGCGGAAGAGGACGGGGCCGGGGGCTGCATGGTTGGCTGGGGAGCAGGGAAATAACTAGAGGCGGCGGGACCGGGTGGCCAAGACAAATACTTGCGCCCGCATCAGGGTTTGACCGCCGTGTATTCACTGAAGAGCCCGAGCGCGGTATTGCGCCGGACCTCGGTCAGCCCGACGGAGCGGAGCGCGGCCAGCACCGTTTCGGGCGGCACGCAGGCGTCCATGGTTTCCCAATAATAGCGCATCATCTCCCGGGCGTCGCGGCTGCGGGTGAACAGCCCGCTGAGGAACGGATAGATGCGACCGAAATAGAGCCGGAATAAAAATCCGGCAATGCGCCCGCGGGGCTTGGTGACCTCGAGAATCAGCAGCTTGCCCCCGGGTTTGAGCACCCGGCAATACTCGCGAAAGGTCACCTCCAGGTCGGTCACATGCCGCAACGCGTAACCCATGGTGAGAAAATCAAAGGAGCGGTCGGTGAGCGGCAGCTTCTCGGCCCGTCCCTGGATGAAGCGCGCCGGCAGCTTGGTCCGCGCCACAGCCAGCATGCCCTCGCTGGGATCCAGGCAGGTGATATTTTCCGCGGTGCCGAGGATTTTGGCCGCCTCGACCGCGACCAGGCCGGTGCCACAGGCGACATCAAGCAGGTGATGCCCCGGCTTAAGCCCGTGATGCTGCTGCACCCACCGACGGTAAAGGGCTCCGGTGCGCAAAAAACCCCAATCCACGATGCCGTCGTAATGCCGCGCGCCCTTGTCGAACAGGTTGTTGACATACCCGGGCTTGGCCGCGGGGCTGGCGTAGCGTTCCGTGAGGGTCGGATGGGGCAGCACGCCGTGATTTTTGCGGGGCCCACGGCCAAACACGAGCCGAAAGGTGACCACCGGCACGATGCCGGCCTCCGGGCCCGCGGACGGGGCAAGGCTGCGCGGGCCGGAAGGATTCCTGTTGAACGATGCCGGGCGGCCATCGACAATCGTGCGTCATCTGCCCCCATGAACATCCGCAAAGCCCTGATCACGGCGGCCAACCCCCGCCAACGCACCCTGCCCCTGCAAACCCTGGTTGATCGCGACGGCGAATCCAAATCCGCCCTCCAGATCATCCTGGAGGAGGCGGCCAGCGCGGGCATCGAGGAATTCGGCGTCGTGATCTGTCCCGGCGACGAGATCGCCTATGCCGCGGCTTGTGGCGCCTTGCGCCCACGGGTGCACTTCATCCTTCAGCCCGAACCCAGGGGCTATGGTCACGCGGTGCTCTGCGGCCGGAAGTTGATGAACGACGAACCGTTTCTTCATCTGGTCGGTGACCATCTGCATGTCGCCCTCGGCGCCACCAGCTGCGCCCGGCAGATCCTCAACGTTGCCGCGGCGGAAAACGCGCCGGTCGCGGCCGTCCAGCCCACCCGCGAAAACCTGCTGACCTCTTACGGCGCCGTCGGCGGCCGGTTGGTGAGCGGCGACCAACAACTGTATCAGATTGAAGCCGTGCTGGAGAAACCCACGCCCACGCTCGCCGAACAGCAACTCATCGTGCCGGGACTGCGCGCCGGTTTCTATCTCTGTTTTTTCGGCCTGCACGTGCTCGACGGTGAAATTTTCTCCATTCTCGACGAACAACGCGCCGTCAGCCCGGAAAAAAACCTCGGCCTTTCGCCTGCGCTGCACGCCCTGGCTGCCCGTCGCCGCTACCTGGCGCTGGCCGTGGCCGGCCGTCGCTACGACATCGGCGCTCCTTACGGCTTGCTGCTTGCCCAACTGGCCCTGTCCCTCGTCGGTCGCGACCGTGATCACGTGCTGACCCAACTCGTGGAGCTGCTCGCCCTGCGCGCCGAACAACCATGAGCCAGCGCTTGACCGATATCATCGCGTCCACCGAACCGGGCGTGCGCGACATCGCCATCGACCAGTGGTGCGCCGGGTGTTCCACCGCCGGATTGCTGGCGGCTTGTGCCGAACTGGAGGTTTATTACCGGAGCGAGCCGAACCTCTATCGTCGGGTGCGCGCGCTTTTTTTCCTCAGCGCCATCCATCGCTACCACCTTCCGGCCCGCGTCGATTTCCCGCGCACCGGCCGGGTGCCTTACATCGGCTTCCGTCATCTGCTGGAGCGCCGCTTTGAAGAGGCGATTTCGCACTTTCAACGCGCCCAAACGGAGCAGGGGCCCAGTGATACCATTTCCAGCGCCCTGGCCGCCGCCTACCAGGCGCTCGCTTTTCAGACTCTGGCCAACCAGGTGCGCCACACCGTCCGTTCCACCCGGGGCAACGCCTGGATGTTCCGGCTCGGTCATCCGCTTGACCAGCCATTGCGCGTCCGGCCCGAGCTGCTCGCCCGCGCCGGTGCCGACGCGCCCTACCCGGTCCTGCGCGAACTCACACCTGTGCGCATGGACCTCACGCATTGCGGCTGGAGCGACATTTTTTTTCTCGGCATGGATTACCCCGAGGGCGCGCGCGTGCTCAATGTCTCGATCGACCTGGGTGTGCACGGCCGTGATGCCGCGACCCGTCCGCCGGTGGAAGCCTGGTTCCGGGTCATCGACGAACCGGTGATCCGCCTCGCCAGCATCGATCTCGAGACCAGCGCGCGCATCGAGCAGCTGGAGGAAGTCTTCGATTTTGGCCGCGATTATCTCGGCTTGCTGAAGGCGGCAATCATCGCCGCCGGCATCGTCCCGCCCGGCATCGAACGTTCTGGTACGCGGCTGGCCGACCTGCTGGCCGCGATCTTCGGCCCCGGCCGCGGCTTTGAACTTGTCAGCAATGTCAACCGCATCCCCAAGGGCTCGCGACTGGCGGTGTCGACCAACCTGCTCGGCGCACTCATCGGTGTCTGCATGCGCGCGACCGGCCAGATTCGCTCGCTCCACGGCGCGATGGAGGAAGCGGAGCGCCGGGTGGTCGCGGCCCGCGCCATTCTCGGCGAATGGCTGGGCGGCTCCGGGGGTGGCTGGCAGGACTCCGGCGGTGTGTGGCCCGGCATCAAACTCATCGAAGGCACCCCCGCGCAGGCCGGCGATCCGGAATTCGGCATCAGTCTCGGCCGGCTGCTGCCGCGTCACACGCTGCTCGGTCCCGATCGCGTGCCGCCCGCCGCCCGGGCAAAATTACAGGACTCGCTCGTGCTCGTCCATGGCGGCATGGCGCAGAATGTCGGACCGATCCTTGAAATGGTCACGGAGAAATATCTCCTGCGCAGTGCGGCCGAATGGCGGGCCCGCGGCCAAGCCATTGCCACCCTCGACCACATCCTCGGGTTGCTCGCGGCGGGCGACATCCGGGCGCTCGGCGGGGCGTTGACCGAAAACTTCTCCGGTCCGCTGCAAACCATCATTCCTTGGGTGACCAGTCTCTATACCGAACAGCTGATTGCGCGCACGCGGGCAGCCTTCGGGGCGGATTTCTGGGGCTTCTGGATGCTGGGCGGCATGTCGGGCGGCGGCATGGGCTTCGTATTTGCCCCAGAGAAAAAACGCGAGGGGCAGGAGCGGTTGCAGGAGATCATGCTCGCCACCAAGCGCGAACTGCAGGACGCGCTGCCGTTCGCCATGGACCCGGTGGTCTACGATTTCGCCATCAACGAACACGGCTCGATGGCCGCGCTGCTCACCGGCCCGGCCGCCCTGCTGCCCGCGGGCTACTACCAGCAGACCCTGCCCGCCTGCCTGCGGCGCGAGGCCCGCGATCTCTCCCCGCGCGAACGCACCGATGTGCAGCAGTTCACGCATGCGGCGCGCACACAGCCCGAGTTCGCCACCGCCCTGCCGGCCTTGCTTGACCGGCTGCTGCCCACGGCCCCGCCGGGCGACAGCCCCGTGCGCCGCCTGCAGGAGCTGCTGGCGGAAAACGGCTTTGATTCCGCGCAGCACGAGCAGATCAGGGCCGACCTGCGCAATGGCCGCATTGGTCTCGCGATGAACCGCCTGCCGGCCACGACGCGCATCGAGGATGTGTCCCCGGCGGAACTGTTCGACCCGGCCGGCGCTCCCCCCGGTTTGCGCGCCGCCGGCGAAGCCTCCTTGCGTCGGGGTGAAGTGGCCGTGGTCAGTTATGCCGCCGGCGTCGGCAGTCGCTGGACACAGGGCGCCGGGGTCGTCAAGGGCCTGCATCCTTTCGCAAAGTTTGCCGGACGGCACCGCAGTTTCATTGAAGTGCAACTGGCAAAAACGCGGCGAATCAGCCGCGACATTGGCACGACCGTGCCACATGTGTTCACCACCAGCCACCTCACGCACGCACCTATCGAGCGCCTGCTGCAGACGCTTGCGGGCAACTCGTTGGGTCACGATGTATGGCTGTCACCCGGCCGCTCCATCGGACTGCGGATGGTGCCGACCGTACGCGACCTGCATTTTGCCTGGGAGGAAACCGCCCAGCAGCGGCTCGACGAGCAGAAGGAGAAAATGCGGGAAAGCGTGCGGGCAGCACTGACCGGCTGGGCGCGCACCGCAGGTGAAGCATCGGACTATACCGACAACTTGCCCGAGCAATGCCTGCACCCGGTAGGACACTGGTTCGAGATTCCCAATCTGCTCAAGAACGGTGTGCTGGCACGCCTGCTTGCCGCCCGGCCGCAACTGCGCACCCTCGTCGCGCACAACATCGACACTCTCGGCATCACGCCCGACCCGGTGATGCTCGGCTGGTTCCAGGCCTCGGGTGCCACACTGGGTTTTGAAGTAATCAGCCGGCGCATCGAGGACCACGGCGGCGGCCTCGCGCACGTCAACCGGTGCCTGCAGGTCGTCGAGGGCCTCGCCCTGCCGCGCGAGGAGGACGAGTTCGCCCTTACTTATTACAATACCAACACGTGTTGGATCGATATCGACCGCTTGCTAACCCTGTTTGGTCTCGCCCGCGGCGACCTGGCCGATCCGGAGAAGACCGCGGCGGCCGTCCGCACCCTTGCCGCGCGCCTGCCCACCTATGTCACGCTCAAGGATGTCAAGAAACGCTGGGGGCATGGCCAGGAGGACATTTTTCCGGTGGCGCAGTTCGAGAAGCTCTGGGGCGACATGACCGCGTTGCCCGAATGCCAGAGCACTTTCGCGCTGGTGTCCCGTGCCCGAGGCCAGCAGCTCAAGGACCAGGCACAGCTCGATGGCTGGCAACGCGACGGTTCAGCCGCGGATATCGAGGCACTCTGCGCCTTTGATTAAGGCCCAGCGACCCCGTCCTCTAAATTAACCGTTGCCCGCGCCGCCCGGAAAGCCGATCAATCGGGACCATGGCCATGCGGTTCAGCATTCTCGGCAGCGGCAGCGCAGGCAATTCCGCCCTGCTCCAGACGGACAACACGCGCGTGCTGGTGGATGCCGGTTTCTCGGCGAAGAAACTGGCTGAACGGCTCGGGGAACTGGGAGAAAAGCTCGAGAACATCGACGCCATCTTTCTCACCCATGAGCACGGCGACCATGCCACCGGACTCAAAGGTCTGGCCCGCCACCCCAATATCCGCGTGTTCGCCAACCGCGGCACGGCCCAAGCTTTACAGGCTGGCCTGAATCACCGCGTTTCCTGGAATCTCTTTGAAACCGGCGCCACCTTCCGTTTTCGCGACCTGGAAATAAGCAGCTTTGCCGTTCCGCACGACGCGCAGGATCCCGTCGGCTTTCTCATTGCGCACGGGGAGAACGACCTGCTTTCGCCGCGCCGCAGCCTCGCCTGGCTGACCGACCTCGGCCATGCCCCGCAGCACGTGCGCGAGCGCATCCGCGAGGCCGATGTGCTGGTCGTCGAGGCCAATCATTGCCCGCAAATGCTGGAGGCCGACACGAAGCGCCCGTGGTCGGTCAAGCAGCGCATCGGCGGCCGCCATGGCCATTTATCCAACGAGGCCGCGCGGGAATTGCTCGCTTCCATCGCCAGTCCGCGCTGGCAACACGTGTTCCTCGCCCACCTCAGCCGTGACTGCAATTCCACCGCGGCCGTCGAAACCGCGTGTGGGGTCCCCCTGGCGGCCCTGCACTGCCGCTTTTCCGTCGTCGCCCCCGGCGCCGGCACGCCTTTCTACGATTTTTCGTGAATCCAGCGGATCAGCGCCGGGTGAGTTGAGCCCGCAGCACCCGCGTCAGGGCGTGGCGGGCGGCGCCGGCTTTCGCTCGTGCTCGTTGATATACTTGCGCGTGGCGGCGGGCAGTTCGTTCCAGATGCGCCGGGCGATGATCCCGCCGACGAGTGCAAACGGCATCAGGAAAAGCGGCCACCACTGCCAGCTGTGGCCGGTCCAGCTCGTGCCCGTCAGGTAACCGACGCAGATGGACTGCACGCTGCTGCCGAGATAGACACAGCCGTCGATCAGGCCCGAGCAGGTGGCCGTCGCCTTGCGTCCGCCGAAATCCGCCGCGGCGGTGCCCGACATCAACGAATGCACCCCCGTCACCGCCGCGACGATCAGCAACGCGGCGATGCCCACCACGAACGGCAGCTTGAAGAGGTTCATCGCCATCACCGCGGCCATGATGAGCATGAAGGCGCTGAAGATGGCGGCCGGCGGGCCGCGCCGCGATTGGAAGAATTTGTCCGAGATCAGTCCGCCGGCGAAGCCGCCCACGATGCCGAACATGCACAGCAGCAATCCCCAGTTGCCAATGATGCCCTCCGCGCCGGGCTGCGGCACCTGCTTCGCGAAGATCGTATACCATTGCATGATGCCGTTGCGCAGCACGCCCGCCGTGAGCTCCACGCCACCCAGCATCAGCATCAGCGGGCTGAGAAAAACTTTCTTCAGCAGATCCATCGTCGTGTATTCCTCGTGCATGTGACCCGTCGAGGCGTCGTGCGTCTCGAGATGCGGGAAGCCCGCGTCTTGCGGCGTCTCCTTGATCAGCCACCAGTCGAGCAATGCCCAGCCCACCAAGATAGCCGCGGGCAGGAAAAAGATCGCCCACGTCGCGTTGACCGACGATCCCGGCACCGCGAACACGTGCTGAATCGCGGCGTGCAGCCAGTTCAGCGTCCCCGCCGGGTTCGCCTTCGTCATTTCCGCGATGGCGGGCCCCCAGTCGAAGGCAAAATACACGCCGAAGGAGATCAGCGTCCCGAAGATCGCGCCGAACACACCGCGCTCGCGCACGTGAAACCAGTTCGCCTTCACCTTGATGATCGAGACCGCGCCGTAGCTCTGGAAATACATGTTGAGCGCGTAGGTCACGACAAACGGCCAGAACAGCGGGATCGCCGTGCGCCCCGTCAGCACCAGCCACGTGATCACGCCGAGCACGATGTTGGCTGCCGCCGCGCCGATCGCCGCGATGATGATGCCTTTTTTCCCGCCGATCTTGTCGACGAGCGGCCCGTTCACCAAAAACGAAAACGCATAGACTCCCGTGCCCGCCGCGAAGATCAGTCCGAAGTCTTCATTGTTCATCAACGTCCCGAGCGCGTTTTTCGCGACGGTGAGATTGTAGCGCCCCATGTAGAGGAACGAATACGTCATCCCGAGCGGGAACCAGTTGATGAAACGCCGGCTCAGAAACCACGGCCCGTGCTTGAGCGGATTGTTGTAGAAATAAATGCCGATCACCACGACGAGGCAGATGAAGACAATGCTCAGGGACATGACGAAAGCGAAGTCAGGCCGGGCCCGGCCGCGAGCCTTCCCCCGCCGCGGTGAAGGCGGATATCACGCGAGGGCGAAATCCACCGGACCGCCGGGGCGGCAAAACTTCGAGGAACCGGAACGACGCATGCATCGCCCGTTGGCTTTAGCCGAAAGCCGGGACGGTGCACGCACAATCTCCGTAAAATCCGGGTGCCATCCGGGCTTTTGCTTTGCCGCGAGGCTCGCCGGATGCTTGCCTCGGCCAGCCGATGCCTTCCACGACCGCCCTCCGCCGCACCAAGATCATCGCCACCCTCGGACCCGCCACCGAGAGCGAGGAGATGCTGGTCAAGCTCATCGGCGCCGGCGCCGACGTCATCCGGCTCAACATGGCGCATGCCAGTCACGACTGGACGCGCGAGGTCATCCGCCGCATCCGTCGCGCGAGCCAGACCGCCGGTCGCGAGGTGGCCATCATGATGGACATCAAGGGACCGGAGATCCGCACCGGCGACCTGGAGGTGCCGATCGAACTCAAGGCGGGCGAGATTTTCGATTTCACCGTCAAACCCGGCGCGTTCCGTGAGCACGCCGAGGAGGTGCGCTCGGTGGATGTCAATTACCGCGACCTCGTCAACGACATCAAGGTGGGCGACACCGTGCTGGTGGACAGCGGCCTCATCCGGCTCGAAGTCCTGGAGAAACACGATGCGCACATCCGCTGCCGGGTGCTCACCGCCGGCTCACTCACCTCGCGCCGCCACATCAACCTGCCCGGCGTGCACGTCAACCTCCCCTCCTTCACCCAGAAGGACAAAACCGACACGATCGTCGGGATCGAGGAAGGGATCGATTTTATTGCGCTCTCCTTTGTGCGCGAGGCAGCGGACATCGAGATGCTGCGGGTGTTTTTGAAGGAGCGGAACTCCCGCGCCCGCATCGTGGCCAAGATCGAGGACCAGTCCGCCATCGACAACCTCGACGACATCATCCGCGCCACCGACGCCCTGATGGTGGCGCGCGGCGACCTCGGCA
>CAZBLQ010000066.1:11472-20148 GCA_964492635.1 uncultured Oleiharenicola sp. | reverse complement strand
TCACCACGCCCACCGAGAAATACGCCACCCTCGCCTCGCACGGCCAGTCCATCATCATGGAGGAGTCCGGCGTGTTCAAACACATGATGAACATGTTCGGCGGCGCGCCCGGCCTGCTCATCCTCGAGAGACAGGTGGAGAAGGCCATCCTCGACGTGTTCCGCGAGATGGACACGCTCGGCGGCGTCCTCGCCGCCCAGGAGCAGCGCTACCAGCGCAGCAAGATCCAGGAAGCCGGTCACGCCTACGAGAAGCAGATCTACGCCGGCTCGCGCCCCATCATCGGGCTCAACAAATACAAATCAGACGAACCGATGCCGAGCGTCCCGCTCGCCCGCACCTCGCCCAAAAAGCAGCGCCTGCAAGTCGAGCGGCTCCGCGCCTTCAAGAAGAAGAATGCCAAAAAATCTCCTGACGCATTGCAGAAACTGGAGAACGTCGTCCGGTCCGGCGGCAATGTTTTCGCGGAACTCGTCCACACGGTCGAAGTTTGTTCATTGGGTCAGATCACGGCATGTCTCACGGGAGTTGTGGGAAAATTCCGACCCATGGTATGAACTGCGTGCAAACAAATCGCGCCGTAGCTTCCAGCGAAGGCGGTTCAATGGGCCAGATCACCGCGTGCCTGACCAACGTCGTTGGGAAATTTAGGCCGATGGTATGAATTCTGGATTTGCCCACGGATTGCACCAAAAGACTCGGATCAGTCAGAAATTCCTCAAACCCTACCATTCTGAACGAAGTTAAGAATCCATCCGCCGCTACCTCCAAAACACATTTGCATCCCGCCTGCCGTTACCTACCTTCTCGCCCATGCAAAAGGCTCTAACCGTCACCCAGGCCCGCTCGAAGCTGGGCCGTTTGCTCGACCAAGCTGTCAAGGGCAAGTCGGTCTACCTTAAGCGTGGCGACAACCTGTTGCGCATTGATCGGGTGACGAGCAGGAACGCAGTTCCCTCCCGTCCGTTTGGTTACTTCAAGTTCGATGACGAACTCACCTCACTCGCTAACCGGGCCGAACCTTCGTTCACGCCCTTAGATGAAAATTGAGCAGTGGGACATCATTCGGTTCCGCATCAACCCGGCGGATCGCGATCTGCATCCCGTCGTCGTTATATCCGCCCCCGAGTGGTGTGCCGATGACCGTAAGTTGCGACTGAACGTCCTCGCCTGCTCCAAACGGATGCCCGCCGAGGGAGCCAAGCCCCACCAAGTCCTGCTCAACGGTTCGGATGGTCTTGAATTCCCCAGCGTATGCGGCTGCGAGTTCTTTCACGTCATCGCCCGCGACAGTGTGCATGAAGTCATTGGCCGGGTTTCACCCGCCCGCCGTCGAGCCATCGGCCGCAAGCTCAACGAAGTCCTCCGTCTGCCTTTATGAACTCTTCCCCGCAAACTCTGTCCGGTGGCAATGTTTTCGCGGAACTCGTCCACACCGTCGAAGTCTGTTCGTTGGGCCAGATCACCGCCTGCCTGACCAACGTCGTAGGGAAATTCAGACCGATGGTGTAAGCCTTATTACTAATGCATGGCGACACACCTAGTTCCATTGGCCTTATGGCCCCTTTGGCTTTCCGTTTGGAAAAATGGCGAACGGCCAATCTAGGACTTGTTCATACCGCTTTTTCTCTAGCTTGGATTCAATTCGGATTTCTGCAGATATTTCAACGCACGCCCTTTACTTCCGCCTTGGGTGAGTTTGTCCTCAACAAGATTCTACCCTATACTTGGATCGGGTGCTTGGGAGCCAGTCTTGCCTTCTACGTCCTTCCCTACCTTGCCCAATATTATCGGCGTCGCGGAATTGGTCTTTCTAGTGCAAACGCCATGACGTTCGAAGGCCGAACCATGACTGGCAGTATTTTTTGGGATACGGTTATTTTCGGCATCGTCTTTCTTGGTGGCCTTGCCGTCGTCGCTTGGATTGTCGTCTCGATGTCCAAGCTCACCTAAGCTGAAATGAAATCTCTTATCGCCTTCCTATTCTCAGTGCTTGTGCTTGGTTCGGCAGTCGCCGCCGAGAACCCAACCAGCGTTCCGCAACTCTTCGGCACGCCGGAAAATCTCAGGCTCGTCCGGGACGCCGACTCAGTTGACGCCTGCATTCTTCGGCACATCGAGCCCGCCACGCGGGCGGACGGCAGCATCGACCGGAGCACGGAGCGCTACGAGGAAACCGCCTTCTTTCCCTTGCCGCCCAACACCTCGTCTGCCCTGCCGTATCTCCTGCTGGACGAAAGGACCTACGACTGGAAATCCGCCGGTGGCCGGCGGCCTCAATTTTATGCTCGGCTGCGTTTCCACCGGGGCAAGGACGTCCTCGCCATCGATTTTTGCTTCCTCTGCCAGGTCCTCAGCCTCTCGCGCGGGGACACCGAGCTGGGCCACGCCAACTTCAGCGGCAATGCCGACCTCCTCCTCCTGGCCTTCCGGAACATCTTCCCCGACGACGAGCCGCTCAAGCTGCTCGCGAAGGAGGCCGGTCTCCCGCATTGAAGCCCGCCATCGGTCAAATGGCCCGCACCGAAACGCCCGGCGGGGCAAGCGGCAGTTCCACCACAAAGACCGAGCCGACCGAGCCCGGTCCCGGTTCGCACCAGACGCGGCCATGCAGGGCCGCCGTCAGCCGGCGCACGATCCACAGGCCCAGTCCGATCGATTCCTCCCCCTGCGTCGGCCGGGCGCTCCCCCGGCCGAACTTTTCAAAAATCTTTTCCCGCTCCTCCGGCTTCACGCCCGGACCATGGTCGCGCACCTCGAACCGGCAGTGAACGGCGTTCGCCGCGAGCGCCACCTCCACGCGGGAGCCGGGCGGGGAATACTTGATGGCGTTGGACAGCAGGTTGTCCACGACCTGCTGCAAGGCGACAAAATCGGTGGTCAGCTGAACGGCGCCCGCGGGCAGCAGGGTCTCGATGGTGATGCCCTTGTGCTGGGCGGTGGTGGCGAGCGCGGCCGCGGCGGTCCGGGCGACCTTGGCGGCGTCGCCCGCGGCAAAGTTCAAGGTGTAGCGCCCTTCCTCCACATTTTGCGCCGACAGGAGACTGTTGATGAGGCGGGACATCATCTCGGTCGACTCGTCGATGCGGCGGGTGGCGGTGGCCTGGGCCGCCCCGTCCAGCGGCGGATCGAGCCGCAAGACTTCCAAACCGAACTGGATGGCGGTCAGGGGGCCCCGCAGGTCGTGGGCGACCATGTGCATGAGCTCGTTTTTTTCCAGGCTGGCGCGCATCAACTGGTCGCGGGTCTGCTCCAACTCGGCCTGGATGCGCCGGCGTTCGCTCAATTCGCGGGCGAGGCGGCGGTTGTGGAAAAACGCGAGCAGGAACACCACCACAGCGAGCCCGGCGAGGCCCGCGGCGATCTTGAAGGCCCGGGCCCACCGCTCGCCGGCCGAGGCATCCACTGCGATCCACCGGTTGTTGATCCGCTGCCGGTCTTCGGCGGAGACGCCGGCCAGCGCCTTGTTGATAATCTGCGCGAGGACCGGCCAGTCCTTCCGCACGCCCATGAAAATCTCGGCGGCCGGGGAGATGACGCGCCCCACCCGCAGATTGGCCAACCGGTGGAGTCGGATGAGATAGGACGCGTTGGCCACTTCGCCGACGGACGCATAAACTTCGCCGCGCGCCACCGCCTCATAACATCCGGCCGGATTCTCATACTCCACCGCCACGTTGCCGGGCACGTTCTGCTCCAAGTCCCGACGCAGCCCGGGGTAGCCGCGGGGAAGGCTGAAGGTGTGCCCTTTCAATTCGTCCAGATTGGATAAATTGGGTGCGTCGCTCCGGGTGATGAGGACATTGGGGGCAAAAGTGTAGGAATCGGTGTAAACCAGATACTGCTCGCGCTCGGGGGTGCGGCCGAGACTGAGCAACAGGTCCACCTGCCCGGCCTTGAAGTCCTCGATCATTTTGCCCCAGTCGCGGCGGACTTCATGCTGAAACTTCAACCCGGTCCGCTGGGCGACCAGCTCGAGAAAATCGGGATCTATCCCCACGATCTGCCCGGCCTGGTCCTGCATGGCATACGGCGAATAGGTGGCATCATGCCCGGCGCGGATGACCGGATGCGCGGCAATCCACGCGCTTTCTTCCTCGGTCAGCCCGATGTACGGGGTAACGCCGGCGGCATCGGCCTTCAGCAGGATCAGACCTGCAAAGGCCATCATCCCCAAGGAAAGCATGACCCATGGCTTCATGGCCTGACTATACACTCCCGCCAGCCGGTCTGGCCAGACACAAGTCCGGCGCTCAGCCCGGCAGCTTGAAATTTTCGAACTGGGCCTTCAGCTCCATCATGAAAGCCGCCGCGCCGGCACCGTTGACGACCCGGTGATCAAACGTCAGCGACAGGGTCACCACCTCAACGGGATGGACGACGCCATCATCGTTGACCATGCGTTCGTGTGCCGAGCCGATGAAGATCGTCCCCATCGCCGGCGGCACCACGATCGGCGTGGCGCTCTCGATGCCGAACGCACCGAGGCTGCTGAGGTTGACCGGGGCCTGCACGTCCGTGAGCTTGCCGGTGCGGATTTCACCGATGGCCCGCTGATAGGCGGCGGTAAAGTCCGTCCACCCGAGTTTGTTGGCCTGCACCACGGAGGCTGTCGCCAACCGGTCGCCATCGAGCGCGACCGCCACGCCCAGATCGAAATCGTCCTGTTCGAAAATCGTGCCTTCCTTGTCGACCAGCCGCCGGAACCCCGCGTTTTTCTCCATGGCCCGGGTGACGCACCATGCCATCATGGCGGACGGCGACGGCGCAGCCGGGCCGAATTGCTGCTTGGCCGTCTCCCGCGCCCGACGCAGAGCCGCCCACTGGCAGTCCATCAGGATGTTCGCCGGCACGACGGTGCCGAGGCGCTTCGTGATCGCAGAATGCAGAGCGGGCAGGCGGATGTTGCCTTTCATGGGACCGGAGGGGGTTGAAATCACAGAAGCGGGCGGAATTGATCTGGTCGCAATGGCGGGAAGGGCGTTTGTGGGAGGGCCTTTCTTGTCCTCCATAGCCTTGGCGACGGAGGAATGCCCCGACTTGTCGGGAGGTAAACTTCCTCCCACCTTCCGCTCAACCGTCAGGGCCGCCACACTCTCGGCATCGCCGGTGACGAGGGCGATCTCCTGGCCGATGAGCACCGTGTCATCGACCTTGATCTTCCATTCCTTGAACTTGCCGGTGAAGGAAGCCTCGATCGGGTACACGGCCTTGTCAGTCTCGACCTCGCAGAGCACGTCGTCCTGCTTCACGGCCTCGCCGGGTTTTTTGTTGAGCGCGACGACACGGGCGGAACGCAGGCCTTCGCCCATGATCGGCACCTTCACACTGATGTCGCTCGTGCCGGCGATGATGGTGTTCTGCGGGCCGTGGGAGTCAACGGCGGGGGCGACCGTAAGTGTGGGAGGGGCTTCATGCCCCGACGTGTCGGGAGGCAAACTCCCTCCCACATTTTCGCCGCGGGCGACATTGATCGACACCGTGCGCCAGATGGCTTCGACGATGCGCGGCACATCGGGCAGTGCGGCGTATTCGTAAATCGGGTTGTAGCCGATCATCACATTGCCCTTGGAAACGAGCACGGGCGGAGCCTTCAAGGCCGCCCACAAATCCGGCTGGCCCATGATGTGCGTGATGATCATCTGGCCGACGGAGCAATTTTCCGTGTCTTCCTGCACGATGATGAGCCGGCCGGTCTTGCGCACCGACGCCTCGATCAGCGCCTTGTCCCACGGCACGATGGAGCGCAGGTCGATGAGATCGACGCCGACCTCGCCTTTCAGCTCGACGATCGCCTCGGAGGATTTTTCCACGGTGTTGCCCCACGCGACGAGGGTGACGTCGTCGCCCTCGAGGCACTGCCGCGCCTTGCCGAGCGGAATGGAGACAACCGGTTCCGTGACCTCCTTCTCGGCCCAGAGCATGTGCTTGGGCACGAGGAACAGCACGACATCCTCGGCGTGCATCGCGGTCCACAGCAAACCGGCGGCATCCTCGGGTGTGCTGGGCACGACCACGTTCAACCCCGGGAAATGTGCAAACACCGCCTCGTTGGCCTGGGAGTGCCAGAGTCCCCCGCCCGGCAGGTAGGCGCCATAGGGCGCGTAGATGACCGCGGGCACCTTCCATTCGCCGTTCGTGCGCCAGCGGATGTTGGCGAGGTTCGACACGAGCTGGTTGAAGCCGGGATAGATGAAATCAATGAACTGGATTTCAAACACCGGGCGGCGCCCGTAAAGCGCGAGGCCGCCGGCGAGGCCGACGATGGTGGACTCGGCCAGCGGCGAGTTGAAAACCTGTCCGGGAAAATCCACCGTCAGTTTCTGCGTGAGCCGGAAGACGCCGCCCTTCGGATCCTCGACGTCCTCGCCGAAAATGATGCGGCCGGGATCGGCATCGAGCCCGGCGCGGAGTGTGCGGTTGATGAGATCGCCCATGCGGTATTTGCCGGGCTTGAACAATTCCTCGTTCAGGTCGGGTGACGGCGCAAGCACCTCGATCATCAGCTCGTCGGCGCGCGCGTTCTCGGCCTTCTCAGCCGCCGCATAATCCTTGCGGACCTTCTCCTTCAGCTCCGTCTCGAATTTCTCAAAATCCGTCTCGGTCAGTTCACCGTCCTTGATCATCCTTTCCTTCAACCGGCGGATGGGGTCGAATTGCTCGAGCGCGGCAATATCCTCCTTCGAGCGGTAAAGCGTGTGGTCGTCGGAGCTGGTGTGGCTGGCAAGGCGCTCGAGCCGGGCCCAGAAAAACACCGGGCCTCCGCCGGCCCGGATTTTCGCGATGGCCTGCTGCCCCGCCGCATGCACCGCCTCGGGATCGAAGCCATCGATGACCTGCCACTGCGCCCGGTTCAGCATTTCGATGGCCAGCGGATTGGTTTCGCGCGTGGGGGTGGAAATACCGTAGGCGTTGTCCTCGACGATCAGCAGGAGCGGCAGCTTTTTCTCGAGCGCGAAGGCGACGGACTCGAAGAAATCCCCCTGGCGGGCCGCCGCGTCGCCGACACAGGTGACCACCACGCCGTCCTTCTGGTCGAGTTGCAGGCCCCAGGCGATGCCGCAGGCCGGCATGAGCTGGGCGCCGGTCGGCGTCGGCACGCTCACGATGTTCAGCTCGCGCGAGCAGTAATGCGACGGCATCATGCGTCCGCGGGAAGCCGAGTCGCGTTTAGAAAAATACTCCAGCGCCAGGTGCCGGGTGGTTAACCCGCGCCCGAGGCACATGCCGCGATCGCGGTAATACGGCACCAGAAAATCGCTCTCGCGCAACTGGGCGCCGATGGCGGCCAAGCCTTCGTGGCCGCGACCGGACACGTGAAAATGCCCCTTGCCCTGCCGGTTCAGGCTCTCCTCGCGCAGGTCCCCGTGCCGGCTTTCGAGCATCGTCAGCAGCAGGTGGCGCTTTTGTTCTTTGTTCAGGGTGGCGGTTCTGGCCATGGGAGCCCCGGATCGGGGTCGGCGGGAGTTTTCTTAAAATGCCGGCGGCGGCAACGGCATTTTGAGGTGGCGCGGCACGCCCCGCCACCCGGCCGGGCTAAGCGGCTTATTGGAGAGGATTTGCTCCACCTCTAATAGAGTCCGGCGCTTCGGGCATACCGCATGAGACCGCCGCGAAACACCGGGAACCCCGCCCCCATGAGCAGCGCAAAATCAGCGTCATCCGCGGTCTTGATGACACCCTCGGCGAGCACGCGTTTGGTTTCATCGATCATGGCGCCGTTGAGCCGGTCCTGGATTGCCCTGGCGTCCATGGCTGCCGCTGTGCCCGGGGCGAGTTTCGCTACCGCCGGATTCAGCACCTCCCGGCCGTCGGTGTAATCGTAGAAGCCGGTGCTCACGCCGTTCTTCCGTCCTTTCATTCCTTCCGCCAGCAGGCGTTGACAGATGGTCGTGGCCGCAAAGCGATCCGGAAAATAATGCTTCATCTCACGATAGATGAAATCAGACACATCCACCCCCACTTCATCGATCAGCCGCAGCGGACCCATCGGCCAGCCCCAGTCGCGCATGGCCCCGTCGATGACCTCGGGCGGCACGCCCTGCTCCCAGAGCCGGCATGCCTCGTTCAGGTAGAAAAACATCACCCGCGTCACCAGGAAGCCCGGCGAGGACCGACAGATGACCGGGGCCTTGCCGAGCGCCTTGACGAAGGTCAGGGCGCGGTCCGCCGTGGCGCGCGTCGTATGCGGACTAAGCACCAGCTCGACGAGCCGCATGCGGCCGACCGGATTGAAGAAATGCAGGCCCACGAACCGGCCGGGCTCCCGGGCGGTGGCGGCGAGTTCCTCGATGGGCAGCGCGGAGGTGTTCGAGGCGAGCACGCAGTCGGGCCCCACGACCTTCGACAACTCGGCAAAAAGTTTCTGCTTCGCCCCGGCCTCCTCGACAATGGCTTCGATCACCAGGTCGCAAATCTCAAAATCCTCCAGGCTGGTGGTGATGCCGATGCCGCCGGTCCGCTTGTGCGCCTCGGCCGCCGTGATCTGGCCGCGTTTCACCGCCTGGGCAAAAAGCTCGCGAATGACCGCCACGCCGCGATCGATCGCCTCCCGGCTGGTGTCGCACATGATGACGCCGTAACCGTGGGCGGCGCACCAGTGCGCAATGCCCGAGCCCATGACCCCGGCGCCCACGATGCCGATGGTCCGGAATGGCGCCGGCGGTTTCACCACTG